>NZ_JANFYJ010000380.1:0-298 GCF_024460495.1 Hungatella sp. SL.1.14
CACACGGTTCCCAGACATTCCAGTATGCAGCCTCCCGGTCTGTTACAACCGCACTCGCTGCATGGTTTATATACAGGACTCCCAGCTGCCCCTCCGGTACTTCCGCTATCGTTACACGACTCTGGATCGCCGCATACTCATCCGGATTCGGTGCAGCCCCCTTTGCCATCAGATCAGCCCACATTTGGATAAAATCTGAGCAAAGCTTGTCATCAGCATAGCCGATCGCCTTCTTGTCTTCACTGAACAAGCTTTCTCCATGCTGTCTTAGCCAGTAGTTAAATAAGTTGTTATCATC
>NZ_JANFYJ010000381.1:0-298 GCF_024460495.1 Hungatella sp. SL.1.14
AAATCCAGGCGAGACTCCCCACGAGAACATTCAGTTCCTTCTGGTGCTCTCCTGTATCCTAAAGGCGGTCGACCGCCACGCCGATCTGCTTCGCGAATCCGCGGCAGACGTGGGAAATGACCATAGACTGGGGGCCAACGAGGCGCCGCCCGCGATTATTTCCGTATTCATCGGCGAGCAGCTGGAGGACGTGGTGGATCAGCTTTGCAGCACCGGAGAGGCCACTCATTCCAAGGTGGGTGGCACATTAAAGACCGGCGTCAGAACGCTCCCGGATCTCTTCAAGGATGCCACTGAC
>NZ_JANFYJ010000382.1:0-298 GCF_024460495.1 Hungatella sp. SL.1.14
GGCTGACTAACCAGAAAATCACTGAGGCATGCGGAGTGACACCGACATTAGTAAGGCCGCCGGGAGGTTTTTATAATCAGGCGTCCCTGGATACCCTGGGTTCCATGGGGATGGCTGCTGTTATACTACGTCAGCGACAACTCCCAGGTCATGGGTGATCATAATCATAGCCGTATTCATCTGATCTCTCAGGGCTTTAATCATCTCCAGCACCTGCGCCTGAATCGTTACGTCCAGGGCTGTGGTCGGTTCGTACGCCAGCAGCAGGTCAGGGCTGCAGGCCAGCGCCATGGCAATG
>NZ_JANFYJ010000383.1:0-298 GCF_024460495.1 Hungatella sp. SL.1.14
CGCGGTTTGTACCATCGCAGGCGTTTTCCTGCTTTCCGAAAAATTCGGCGGCTTCGGAGGCATGAATCAGGGGGAGATACTCTTCATGATGGGCTTCTCCACTCTCGTTGCCGGTGTCGCCGGCAGACGTAAGTGCACGGGCCAGGAAGATTGCTGAAGAGAGTGGAACCGCGTTTTTACAGTATTATGGAGACCTGACTTCCAGAATGGATGCCAGTGCGATGAACGCAGAGGAGGTAAAGCTTTCCGCGGCCATGAAGCCCGCTCTTTTGGAGGTTATGAAGGAAAGTAACTGTAC
>NZ_JANFYJ010000384.1:0-298 GCF_024460495.1 Hungatella sp. SL.1.14
GGGAAAAGCATTGAAGCGTCCGACCTTTACCCAATCAAAGAATTTATCCAGCATTTGAAGTTTCAAAAATTACTAGACCGCTATGATGATTTATACAGTAAAAACGTCTCCGTATACACGGCTGACACCTGGACAGGGGGTACGCTCCCCTACTTTATTCTGGATTACAGGAGTAATTTCCTGTGTGAAACAGACAAGCCATTCTTAATGCCAGTAGAGGACGTATTCTCTATCACAGGCCGTGGTACTGTTGCTACAGGTAGAGTAGAGCGTGGTACATTACACGTATCTGATGAAG
>NZ_JANFYJ010000385.1:0-298 GCF_024460495.1 Hungatella sp. SL.1.14
CTGCCTGACCTTTGAACAGCTGGTCCGGGAACTGATGAGTATAAGAAAGAGCGTCAGAACGACCGGTACCGCGACATGGTGTCCTGGCTGACAGACAAATACAACCGGGCCGTCAGTAAGGGCTACAGCCGCCCCGATTTATACGCGGTCCAGAACTGGGTGGTCACCATGCAGGGCCAGATGATTGGAGGGGCTACAGAGGGCTTTACGAATCATTACAGGGAAATTATGGAGGGAACGTATAAGAAGGAGCTGACTTCAGGGACAGACGCCGAGCTTCTCATGGAGGCGCTGGGAG
>NZ_JANFYJ010000386.1:0-298 GCF_024460495.1 Hungatella sp. SL.1.14
ATGAACGATGGGACGCCGTATATCTTTATTGACGGCGCCATGGAAATGGAAGATGTAACGGAACAGGGCCAGAAAGTGGTCTTTTCAGAACTTGCGTGGAAAAAGGCGTATCAGAGAGTGGAACAGCTGTTTCCGAAACGGTCCGTTCTGGGCTGGTTTCTGTGTGGAGCGCCGGGAAATGATTTAAGTCCGCTTAATTACTGGAAGCAGCATGTTCAGTATTTTCAGGGACCTAATTAGCTGATGTATTTAAGCAGCGGAGTGGAAGGAGACGAATCAGATTACATAACGTCGGAAG
>NZ_JANFYJ010000387.1:0-298 GCF_024460495.1 Hungatella sp. SL.1.14
GGATCATTTTTCTCAGACTGGATTCGTTTGTCCAGTTCTCCGGTGCCGGCCTGGATCACTTCCACGTCAACGCCGTATTTTTCTTCAAACAGCGGGATCGTCGCGTTCATCACTCCTTCAGAGTTGGGAGAGTAAACCACTAACTTTCCGCCGCCCTTTTTTTCCTCAGACCCGGCTGCCAGGGTATCCCCTGACGCCTCGCTGCCGGCTTCCCTCTTCGGTGCCGCTGTTGTTGCCGGTGCGGAAGAGGAAGAAGAACAGCCGGCCAGAGCGGCTGCCGTCATGGTGAGTGCCATTG
>NZ_JANFYJ010000388.1:0-298 GCF_024460495.1 Hungatella sp. SL.1.14
GAAAAGATGAACCGAACAGATGAATTATTTTTTGAGATAATTGAGACCTACCAGCGCCATGCCCAGGCTTCCAGAAATGCAAAATACCAGGAGACCCGCGAGATGGCGGATGTTTTTTCTTGGCAGCCCACCATTTGTTGTTTTTCCAGATTGCAAATTTACAAGAATCATTCTGACAGAAGAAAACTTTTTGCAGTTCTGCAACTTCACCGCCGCAGCGAGGGCATTTGCCCACCACCTCACGGGGCGGAGTAAACAGGTACTCGGTTCCCTTGATGACCTGATAAGTTCCCACCAG
>NZ_JANFYJ010000389.1:0-298 GCF_024460495.1 Hungatella sp. SL.1.14
GCCATTATGAGGGCGTGGATGAGCGTGCGCTGGAGCTGGTGGCCACGGATTACTTATCCATCGGGGACTACGTCTTAACCGGCGGAGAACTGCCGGCTATGGTTATGATTGACTGCGTCTCCCGTCTCGTTCCCGGGGTGTTAAATAACGATGTTTCGGCGGAGTTTGAATCCTTTCACGATAACCTTCTGGAGAAAAGATGTTCTCAACCGAAACCATGATCAGAAGCAGGGGCAGCGTCACGCCGACGGCGGCCAGAGCCGTGTCGGAATGCAGCATGCCGGTGTAAGCGGTATCG
>NZ_JANFYJ010000039.1:0-33034 GCF_024460495.1 Hungatella sp. SL.1.14
CGTTAAAAATATGCTGGAAAGTGTTCATAAGACTATTATAAGAAAAAAGCAGCAAAAAGGAAGTCCCTAAATTCCCCTCATGAATGAGGGGCTAGGGGAGTTGAAGTGCCGAAGGCACTTTCTTGTGTAATAGGAAAGTGCTCCTATTACATAAAAAATTCTATCATGGGAAAGTACTCCTGTGATATCAAAAAGCCCTCCGGTGTGGGAGCCGGGCCGGGGGGACTCTTTAGTTATTACAACCAATGATATTATAAAGAAGGAGAGTATGATGAAAGATCAATTAGACAAAATCAGAGAAGATGCATTGAAGCAGATCGAAGCGTCGGACGCGTTGGAAAAGCTGAATGAGATCAGGGTCGCTTATTTGGGAAAAAAGGGTGAGCTGACCAGTGTGCTGAAGAGTATGAAGGACGTTCCGCCGGAGGAGAGGCCGAAGGTAGGACAGATGGTCAACGATGCCCGCGCCATCATCGAAAACAGGCTGGAGGAGGCCAAGGCATCTCTGGCAAAGAAGGCGAGAGAAGAGCAGATGAAGAGAGAAGTGATCGACGTGACTCTTCCTGCAAAGAGAAACAATGTAGGCCACAGCCATCCGAACACCATCGCGCTGGAAGAAGTAGAGCGCATCTTTGTCGGCATGGGCTACGAAGTGGTGGAAGGTCCGGAAGTGGAGTATGACTTATATAATTTTGAAAAACTGAACATTCCGAAGAACCATCCGGCCAGAGACGAGCAGGATACCTTCTATATTAACGATTCCATCGTGTTAAGAAGCCAGACATCTCCGGTACAGGTCCGCACCATGGAGCAGGGGAAGCTGCCGATCCGTATGATTGCTCCGGGACGCGTATTCCGTTCCGATGAGGTGGATGCGACCCATTCCCCATCCTTCCATCAGATTGAAGGCCTGGTGATCGACAAGAACATTACGTTTGCCGATTTAAAGGGAACGCTGGCAGAATTTGCAAAGGAACTGTTCGGACCGGAGACGAAAGTAAAATTCCGTCCCCATCATTTCCCGTTCACAGAGCCCAGCGCCGAAGTGGATGTCACCTGCTTTAAATGCGGCGGCAGCGGCTGCCGGTTCTGCAAAGGCTCCGGCTGGATCGAGATTTTAGGATGCGGCATGGTTCATCCCAATGTTCTGCGCATGAGCGGCATTGATCCGGATGAGTACTCAGGCTTCGCCTTCGGCGTCGGCCTCGAGCGTATTGCGCTTTTAAAGTATGAGATCGACGACATGAGACTGTTATATGAAAATGATATTCGGTTCTTAAGACAGTTCTAGGGAAAGGAAGGAAAAAAGAGATGAATACACCATTATCATGGATTAAAGCATATGTTCCGGACTTAGATGTCAGCGACCAGGAATATACAGATGCGATGACATTAAGCGGTACGAAAGTAGAAGGCTTCGAACGCCTTGACAGGAATTTAGAGAAGATCGTAGTCGGCCGGATCGACAAAATTGAACGTCACCCGGATGCGGATAAGCTGATCATCTGCCAGGTGAATATCGGCGGAGAAACCATACAGATTGTGACAGGTGCGCCCAATGTAAAGGAAGGCGATAAGGTTCCGGTTGTTTTAGACGGCGGAAAGGTAGCGGGAGGCCATGACGGCGGACCCCTGCCGGAGAACGGCGTGGCGATTAAAAAGGGCAGGCTTCGCGGTATAGAGTCAAACGGCATGCTCTGCTCCATCGAGGAACTGGGTTCCTCTAAAGAAATGTATCCGGATGCCCCGGAGAGCGGTATCTACATTCTGCCGGAAGACGCAGAGACAGGCGCTGACGCCATCGAGGTGCTGGGCCTTCGCGACAGCGTATTCGAGTATGAGATCACCTCCAACCGCGTGGACTGCTACAGTGTAATCGGTATTGCCAGAGAAGCAGCGGCTACCTTTGACAAGCCGTTTCAGCCTCCTGTTGTTACGGCTACCGGAAATGATGAGGATATCAACAGCTATTTAAAAGTATCCGTGGAGGACAGTCATCTCTGCCCGCGTTACTGCGCGCGAATGGTGAAAAATATCAAACTTGCTCCGTCACCGTCATGGATGCAGCGGCGCCTGGCTGCATGTGGAATCCGCCCGATCAACAACATCGTGGATATTACAAACTACGTAATGGAAGAATATGGACAGCCCATGCATGCGTTTGACTATGACCTTCTGTCAGGCCATGAAATCATTGTGAAATGTGCGAAGGACGGGGATGTATTCCAGACGCTGGACGGTCAGGAGAGGAAACTGGACAGCTCCATCCTGATGATCAACGACGGAGAAAAGGAAGTCGGAATCGCGGGCATTATGGGCGGTGAAAACTCCAAGATCACCGATGACGTGAAAACCATGGTATTTGAATCCGCCTGCTTCGACGGAACGAATATCCGCCTCTCTGCAAAGAAGGTGGGACTCCGTACCGACGCTTCCGGAAAATATGAAAAGGGCCTTGATCCCAATAACGCGGAGGCAGCCGTAAACCGTGCATGCCAGCTGATCGAGGAGCTGGGAGCCGGAGAGGTAGTCGGCGGCATGATCGACATCTATCCGGAAAAGAGAGTGGAAAAGAGAATTCCGTTTGAGCCGGAGAAGATGAATAAGCTTCTGGGAACGGAGGTCTCCGAAGACACCATGCTGGGCTACTTTAAGAAGCTGGATCTGGGATATGACGCCGATGCGCGTGAAATTATTGTGCCGACCTTCCGTCAGGATTTAAACTGTATGGCAGATATGGCAGAAGAGGTTGCCAGATTCTACGGCTATGACAAGATTCCGGTAACGCTTCCGTCAGGAGAAGCCACAACCGGCAAGCTGTCGTACAAGCTGCGCGTGGAAGAGGTGGCGAGAGAGGTTGCCGAATTCTGCGGATTCTCCCAGGGTATGACGTATTCCTTTGAGAGCCCCAGGGTCTTTGACAGACTGAAGCTTCCGGCTGACAGCCCGCTTCGTAAGACAGTGGGAATCTTAAATCCGCTGGGCGAGGATTTCAGCATCATGAGAACGTCTCCGCTGCACGGTATGTTAAGCTCCTTGTCGACGAACTATAACCGAAGAAATAAAAATGTCCGTTTATACGAACTGGCGAATATCTATCTTCCCAAATCCCTTCCGCTGACAGAACTTCCGGACGAGCGGATGCAGTTTACGCTGGGAATGTACGGCGACGGTGATTTCTACGATATGAAGGGTGTGATTGAGGAATTCTTCGACAAAGCCGGTATGCATAAGAAACCGCATTATAATCCGGATGATAAAAAGAGTTACCTCCATCCGGGCAGACAGGCAGATATCGTTTACGACGGAGTTACGGTGGGGTATTTAGGCGAGGTCCATCCGGACGTAGCGGATAACTACAAAATCGGTGAGAGAACGTATGTGGCGGTAATTGACATGCCTTCTATGATTCCGTTCACCACGTTCGACCGCAAATATACAGGCATCGCGAAGTACCCGGCTGTATCCAGAGATATCAGCATGGTAGTACCCAAGGATGTACTGGTAGGCCAGATCGAGGATGTGATTGAGCAGCGAGGCGGAAAGCTTCTTGAGAGCTACCAGCTGTTCGACATCTACGAGGGAGCTCAGATTCTTGCGGGATTTAAGTCGGTGGCGTATTCCATCACCTTCCGCGCTAAGGATCACACGCTGGAGGACAAGGAAGCAGGAGCGGTTATGAATAAGATTCTGAACGGTCTGCAGGCACTTGGAATTGAACTGAGAGCATAAAACGAAACAGCATCGAAAATTGACGCCGTCCGGCGGGAGAATATCCTCTTGCCGGGCGGCGTTTCTTTCTGAAACTACAATTTTGAGCTGTTTCAGAGTCAGTTTTACGCAGCAGGTATAAAGTGACGGAGTTGTGTTCATCCTTACAGAAAATGGATTGTTTTTGTAAGGAGGAATGCAGAATGACAGAAGGTCTTGAAATTATAGAGGTAACCGGGAGGCGGCTGTTTGATTCGGAAGGACTGCCGGCCGTGGAGGCGGAAGTAGAACTGGAAAACGGAGCGAGAGGCCGGGCTATGGTGGCTCTCTGCGAAAACAGCGGGAACACGGAGCAGATGATGGAGGTGCTGTCAGAGTGCGTACTGTTTGAGGATGCGTCGGATCAGAGAGGCGTTGACAAGATTCTGGAAGAGACCGCCTCTTCCGTCGGCACCGCAAAATGCGGCGGCTTTTTAACCGCGGTTTCCATGGCGGTTTCCCGGGCAGCCGCTGCAGGGCTTGGTATGCCTCTTTACCGGTATTTGGGAGGGACCGCGCCCGGCCGTCTGCCGGTTCCCATGATGACGATGATAAGCGGCGGCCGATACGGAAGAAATAACTCTCTCGACATGGAGTCCTATATGGTGGTTCCTGTGGGAGCGGCCTCCTTTCGGGAAGGCGCAGCGAGGTGTATGGAGGTTTATCAGGCGCTGAAACGGCTGCTTACGATCTCCGGACATCAGACCGGAGTGGGGGAAGACGGCGGCTTCGTGCCGGATTTGAGAAATTCGGAGGAGGCTCTGGAGTATGTGATGAAAGCCATGACTCTGTGCGGCTGCGAGCCGGGGAAAGATATGTGTATGGCAATCGGAGCCGGCGCGGGAGCACTCTATCACGAAGGAACCGGGTTCTATCAGTTTAAAGGGGAAAGCAGGATGACAGGCGTTCCCGTCGAACGGGACAGAAACGATATGATGGCATTCTATATCCGCCTGATGGACGGATTTCCGGTCTGTGCTGTCTTCGACGGCCTTGCCGAGTCGGATGCAGAGGGCTGGGGATTACTGACGAAGATCCTTGGAAACCGCGCTGTCTTCATCGGACAGCACCAATACCGGGAGCCCGGCGGCATAAATCCGTATGAAAGAGGCTGGACCGGTCTTTCGGACTGGACCGGGGTGGAGGAAAATGCGGCAGGTATTTCCCTGTGCGGAGCAAAGAGTGTGACCGCAGCCATGGAGATGGCGGAGCTGGCGAAAAAAAACGGGCTTAAACTTGCGGTTTCCCAGGGGTACGGCGAGACAGAGGATCCCTATGCCGCCGATTTTGCTGCGGCCGTAAATGCAGACTGGATCAGGGCGGGGGCCCCGTGCCGGTCGGAACGGACCTCAAAGTATAATGAGCTTCTGAGGATTGAAGAATGGATGAGCGGATACCATTCCCTCCCTGCTTCCATCTGCTGCGATAAAATGTGAAAATTAAAAAAATGCAGTTGTATTTATGGAAAAAATATGATATGATTACCATGTTTGACTATAGGAGGTGGAAAAGGGACATGATCAGAACGATTTTATCAATCATATTTGTTATCATATGTATTGCATTATCTGCAATTATTTTGCTGCAGGAAGGGAAAACACAGGGCTTGGGTTCCATCGGCGGTATGGCGGATACTTACTGGGGAAGAAACAAAGGCCGTTCCATGGAAGGTAAACTGGAGAAATTTACAAGATACGGAGCGATTCTGTTTTTCGTTCTTGCATTAGTATTGAATCTGAATATACTGTAAAGATTAAACACTCTTGTGGTCAGGCGGCAAGGGTGTTTTTCATATCATGGGAAAGTGCTTCTATAATGAATGGGAAATGCCCTTCGGACGGGATTCTTTCCTGCATCTTTCGGGCATAATGGTAAAGCAGAGTAAAACGCAGCGAAAAAACAGAAAACGAGGAAATTATGACAGAGGAACAATTGACACAGAGAAAGAGCATGATACTGAAGCTGGTGGAAGAACCGGCCTACGTTCCGATGAAGCTGAAGGAGATGGCGATTCTTTTGGATGTGCCGAAGGGGCAGAGAGAAGAACTGAAGGAAGTGCTGGATGCACTGCTGGCAGAGGGAAAGATCGGTATCTCTAAAAAAGGAAAGTACGGCAAGCCGGATATCGGCGCCATAACCGGAATATTCAGCGGCCATCCGAGGGGATTTGGTTTTGTGACCGTGGAAGGGCGGGACCAGGATGTCTTTATACCCGAGGATAAGACGGCTGACGCCATGAACGGTGATACCGTGCAGATTGCCGTCGAGGCAGAGGGCGAGGGCTCGAAACGGGCCGAGGGCCGTGTCCTGCGCGTTCTGGAGCATGCGAACAGGACGGTGATCGGATATTATCAGAAGAATAAGAATTTTGGATTTGTCATTCCGGACAACCAGAAGATCGGCAAAGATATATTCATTCCCCAGGGGAAAGACATGGGGGCCATGACCGGTCACAAGGTGGTGGCGGTGCTTACGGATTTTGGCGGAAGCCAGAAAAAGCCCGAGGGTGTGGTAACGGAGATCCTGGGACACGTAAACGATCCGGGAACGGATATCATATCCATCGTGAAAGCGTACGGTCTTCCGGAGGAATTTCCCGACGAGGTGATGCAGCAGGTGGAGAAAATTTCCGACGACGTTACCGACCGCGAGCGGGAAGGCAGACTGGACTTACGCGGCTTGCAGACGGTCACCATCGACGGCGAGGATGCGAAAGACCTGGATGACGCCATTTCCATATCGAAGGAGAACGGTGTATATACATTGGGCGTCCATATTGCGGATGTCAGCCATTACGTGACGGAGAACAGTGCGCTGGATGAGGAAGCGCTTAAGAGGGGAACCAGCGTCTATCTGGTAGACCGGGTGATTCCCATGCTTCCCCATAAGCTGTCCAACGGAATCTGCTCCCTGAACCAGGGGGAGGACCGTCTGGCGCTCAGCTGCATCATGGAGATCGATGAGGCGGGCAATGTGACCGGACACCGGATTGCAGAGACGCTTATCAACGTGGACCGGCGTATGACCTATACGGCAGTGAACGCAGTCGTGACAGACCGTGACGAGGCAGTGATGGAGGAGTACAGGGAATTCGTTCCCATGTTCCTTCTTATGAAGGAGCTGGCTGATATCCTGAGAGAGAAGAGAAAGAGCAGGGGATCGATCGATTTTGACTTCCCGGAGACGAAGGTGGTTCTGGATAAAAACGGAAAACCGCTGGAGATTATGCCGTACGAGCGGAATGCGGCGACGAAGATCATCGAAGATTTCATGCTGATTGCCAATGAGACCGTGGCGGAGGACTATTTCTGGCAGGAGCTTCCATTCCTGTACAGAACCCATGATAATCCTGATCCGGAGAAGATGAAGAGCCTGGCTACGTTTATCAATAACTTTGGCTATTCCATCCGGTTCCATAACGGAGAGGTTTATCCGAAGGAAGTCCAGAAGCTGCTGGTGAAGGCGGAAGACACACCGGAGGAGGCGCTGATCAGCCGCCTGGCGCTTCGTTCCATGAAGCAGGCTAAGTATACGGTGGTGAACACGGGGCATTTTGGACTGGCGGCGAAGTACTATACCCACTTTACCTCTCCCATCCGGCGGTATCCGGATTTGCAGATTCACCGGATCATCAAGGAGAATTTAAGAGGCGGACTGAGCGAAAAGAGAACGGCCCACTACGATAAGATTCTGACCGGCGTTTCAGTCCAGACCTCCGCCATGGAGCGGCGGGCGGATGAGGCGGAACGCGAGACTGTGAAGATGAAGAAATGTGAGTATATGGCGGGCCATATCGGCGAGGAATTTGACGGCGTCGTATCGGGAGTAACAAACTGGGGGCTCTATGTGGAGCTTCCCAACACGGTGGAAGGTCTGATCCGGGTAGGTGAGTTAAAGGACGATTATTACCGTTTTGATGAAGAACATTATGAACTGGTCGGCGAGATGACGAGAAAGGTATACAAACTCGGACAGCCGATCCGCGTCATGGTCACGGGAACCGATAAGCTGGCCAGGACGATCGACTTTATTCCCGCAAGAACTTTTACAGAGGAATAACAGGAGGAAAAAGGATGGGGAAAGAGAGCTTTAAGCTGGTTGCCAATAACAAGAAGGCATACCATGATTACTTTATCGATGAGAAATACGAGACCGGCATTGAACTGGCCGGCACGGAAGTGAAGTCCATCCGGATGGGCAAATGCAGCATTAAGGAAGCCTTTGTGAGAATCGACAAGGGGGAAGTATGGGTATACGGCATGAATATCAATCCGTACGAGAAGGGCAATATCTTCAATAAAGACCCCTTAAGACCGAGGAAACTGCTGATGCACCGGGCTGAGATCAGTAAGCTGGATTCCAAGATCGCGGTGAAGGGCTATACAATTGTGCCCCTCCAGGTTTATTTTAAGGGAAGCCTGGTGAAGCTGGAGATCGGTCTGGCACGAGGTAAGAAGCTCTATGATAAGAGGGAAGATATCGCGAAAAAGGATCAGAAACGGGAACTGGAACGTGACTTTAAGATAAGAAATCTATAATATGACGCAGTCTGCGTCCCTGGGAAGCTATGGCAGTAAGCGTGGATTCCCGGGGACTGGACTGTGTTTTTTTGTCTTTGGGAATCCGTGTCCAAACATGGAATGAGGTCTTTCACGAATTACGTGTTTGTGGTATACTGTAAAAGACGAACATACAATAAGAGGAAAACTGAGAGGAGAATCGGTTATGGCGCTTTATGACTATTCAGGTGCTTTGAAAAAAGGAAGAAAACAGTATCAGGTTTCCGTGGCAAAGGGAGAGTATCCTTATCTTCCCGTGCTGGACGATATCCTTTCCTACACGGATATCATTTCAGAAGTGAATCTGGGACTGATGGATGTCCCGCTGGATAAGATCGTTGGAACAAAAACAAAAGGCAGAACGAGTGCCTTTGCCAATAATTTTATGCCTCTGCTGGCAGAGAAGTCGGAGTTTGGGGCGAAATGGGCGTATTTATACGACCATCAGATAGAAGAGGGGATCCATGATCCCATCGTTGCGTATGAATTTATGAATCAATATTATGTGCAGGAGGGCAATAAGCGTGTCAGCGTGCTCAAATATGTGGGTGCATTCAGCATCACGGCCTCGGTGACCCGTCTGATCCCGAAGAGAACGGATGATCTCGACAACCGCCTCTATTATGAATTCCTGGAGTTTTACCAGGTGTCCTTTAACTGTGATGTCTGGTTCAGCCAGGAGGGCTGCTACGACCGCCTGTTAAAGGCTATGGGAAAGGCCCCGGAAGAGGTGTGGAGCGAGGACGACAGGATCTATTTCAAATCCGCCTACGACCAGTTTTCCAAGGCGTTCCGCGCATTTGGAGGGAGTTCCTATGAGATGACGTGCTCTGACGCCTTCCTTGTCTATGTCGAACTGTTCGGCTATGATGTGGTGAAGTTAAAGACTGAAGGGGAGATCACAAAGGATCTGGCGAAGATTAAGGATGAACTCCTGCTGGCATCCAGAGGCAGCAAGATTGCCCTGGTAGAGCAGCCGGAAGAGGTGGAAGAGCAGGATAACGGCCCGTTAAAGATCATTAACTGGCTCCGCCCATCCCAGAACATCGAACCTGAGATGCTGAAGATTGCATTTATCCATGCGAAGACCGCTGAGACGTCCAGCTGGACCTACGGCCATGAGCTGGGACGCATGTATCTGGAGCAGGCCTTTGAGGGCCGGTTAAAGACGGTTGCGTTCTTCGAGGCCGACACGGATGCAGAGATTGCGAACGCCATCGACCTGGCGATAGCGGCCAGGTGCAACATGATCTTTACGACGGCCTCCCAGATGATCGGTTTAAGCGTCAAGGCTGCCATCGAGCATCCGGAGGTGAAGATTTTCAACTGTTCCGTCAACATGTCGTATTCATCTGTCTGCACCTATTATGCCAGAATGTATGAGTCGAAATTCCTGATGGGCGCGCTGGCCGCTTCCATGGCGCAGTGTGATAAGCTGGGATATATTGCGGATTATCCGATCTACGGAACCATCGCCAACATCAACGCATTTGCCCTGGGCGCGCGTATGATCAACCCATACGTCAAGGTTCATTTGGAGTGGGCGAGGGTAAAAGGCAGGAATGCCCGGGAGGAACTGGAGAAGGAAGGAATCGCGTTTATCTCCGGAGAAGACATGATCACGCCGAAGACCGCGTCGAGAGAGTACGGTTTATATAAAATAGAGTCCGACGGAGAATTCCGGAATCTGGCGACGCCGATCTGGCACTGGGGAAAATTCTACGAGAGAATCGTGAATATCACCTGCCGCGGCGGCTCCGATGTGAAGGAAATGAAGGGAAAGCAGGCCATCAACTACTGGTGGGGAATGTCGGCGGATGTGATCGATGTCATCTGTTCCCAGAATCTGCCTCACGGCACCAACCGGCTGATTACGTTCCTGAAGAATTCGATCCGAAGCGGAAGCTTCCAGCCGTTTGTAGGGACCATCTATTCACAGGATGGGACGATTCAGTGTGAGGAGGAACAGAGGCTTTCTCCGGAAGAGATCATCACGATGAACTGGCTGGCTGACAACGTGGTGGGAAAGCTTCCTGAATTTGATGAACTGACAGAGGAGGCACAGTCGCTGGTAAGGCTTCAGGGACTGACGATATACGACAATGCGGTGATGGAGGAATAATGGTTTGAAGATTCTGGTACTGGCTGATGAGGAGTCAAAATCCCTTTACGAGTACTTCTCACCCGAGAAGATCAAAGGGGTGGACTTAATTATTTCATGTGGGGATTTAAAGGCTTCCTATCTGACGTTTTTTGCCACCTTCTCCCATGCGCCGCTTCTGTATGTAAAAGGCAATCACGACGGACATTACGAAGACCGGCCGCCGGAAGGTTGCGTCTGCATCGAGGATGACATCTTTGTATTCCGAGGCGTGCGGATTCTGGGCCTGGGAGGTTCCATGGAGTATATTCCGGGAGCCGATAACCAGTATACGGAGAGAGGGATGGAGCGGAGAATTAAAAAGCTCTGGTGGAAGTTAAAGAAGAACAAAGGGTTTGACATTCTGGTGTCTCACGCGCCTGCATATCAGATTAACGATATGCAGGATCTGCCCCACCGGGGGTTTGCGTGTTTTAAAGACCTGATGGACAAGTATATGCCTAAATATTTTATCCATGGCCATGTCCACGCCAACTACGGCGGCGGTTTCAAACGCGAGGATACATACGGGGAAACCAGAATTGTCAATGCATATGAATATTATATCTTTGATTATCCGGAAAACGGAGAACAAACGACATCATAATTCCGGAAAGGGGGGATGATCCCATGGACGTGTTTTACCGGCCTGAACTTTCTGTTCAGACGCTTTTGATGGATGCAAATACCGTACAGGAAACAGCAGAGAATCTGGCTGATTATATCAATCATCTGATGAGCGCCGATTCGGTACTCCTGGTTCGTCTGGACAATCAGATGCGTTACAAGGAATCTGGTTCCTGGAAAGCCGGAAATGACGGGGAGAACGGCGTGGAGGCAGTCATGAGGCAGTGGCTTCCGCGGCTGGTGGAAAGCTGGAATAAGAGAGAAAAGCTGTCCTGCGGGGAACTGAAGGACTTTTGCCAGGCACTCACACCTTATACCGTGCCGGGCGGTTATCTGACGATTCTGCCGATCTGCAATCATATACGGTTTGTAGGATTTGCGGTATTCGGGAAAAGGGCCGAGGAGGGTGACTGGACGGATAAGGAGCTGCCTGTTCTCCGGTTCCTGCTGTCGATTATCGCGGTGACATTTGCAAACAAGAATCTGTATGAAGACTATATGCTGCAGAACTGGGTATATAATACCATGATGGGACGCATGCAGGCGAACTTATATGTGACGGATATTCACACGGACCAGATTCTGTTCATGAATAAAACCATGCAGGAGGCATTCGGCCTTGAGAATCCGGTGGGAAAGGTCTGCTGGCAGGTTCTCCAGAAGGGAATCAAAGGCAGATGCCCGGGCTGTCCTGTTACGAGGCTTACGGAGTCGGGGGAAGAGGGCGTTTACAGACGTTGGGAAGAATACAATACTGTGACGGGCCGCTACTACGATAATTACGACAGTCTGATGAAATGGACAGACGGCTCCACCGTTCATTTTCAGCATTCGCTGGATATCACGGCTTCCAAAAAACTGTCGAAGGAGGCCAGCACGGATGAGCTGACGGGACTTCTCAACCGGAGAGGCGGGAAGAACCGGCTGGCGGAGATGCTGAATATGGCCAGACATCAGGAGGAGGTTCTGACGGTCTGCATGTACGATGTCAATTCCTTAAAAAAGGTCAATGATACATTCGGACACCGGGAGGGGGATAACCTTCTGCGGGTCATTGCCAACATGGTAAAGAGCGTTTTGACCGAACGGGATTTTGCATGCCGTTTAAGCGGAGATGAATTTCTGATTACGTTTGCAGGAAAGACGGAGCAGGAAGCAGATGAACTGATTAAGCTGGTGGAAGAGCGGTTGCTGGCAGTGCGCAGACAGGACAGGATTCCTTACGAACTGAGCTTCTGTACGGGAATTTTAGAATTGAAGCCGGAGCACACCATGAGTGTGACGGATATTCTGCGGGAAGTGGACGAGCGCATGTATGACCAGAAGCGCCAGTATCATATGCGGCAGGGAAAAGAGTCGGTTCTGGCGGCGTCCGAAGCCCAATGGCGCCTTTTAAAACCGGAGGCGTTTGACTACGACCAGCAGTATCTGTATGATGCGCTGGTAGAGAGTACGGATGATTATCTGTACGTATGCGATATGGCGACCAATACCTTCCGGTACAGCAGGAAGCTGGTGGAAGAGTTTGCTTTTCCGGGTGAGGTGATTCAAAATGCCGCAGATATCTGGCGCTCCATTATCCATCCGGCAGACTGGGAACGGTTCTGGGAATCGAACCAGGCGGTCAGCGACGGGCGGACCGTGAGCCATGAGGTCGAATACAGGGCGAGAAACCGGAAGGGGCAGTGGATAAAGCTTCACTGCCGCGGTCACGTGGCTCAGAACTCTGCGGGAGAGCCGCGGGTATTTGCCGGATTTATAGCGAATGAAGGCCAGTGGTTTCCGGAGTGGACCGAATAGAACGACAGGAGTAAGGCGATGGATTACAGAACGAAGCTGTGTTTCTGCAGGGATATCTATGATCAGAGAGCGAGTGACAGAACTTTTATGGAGGCAGTCCGCAGGAATGTGGACTGCCATCTCTTAAAATGCAAAGATTACAGGCGGATTTTAGAGAGCCGGGGATTTTCGCGGAGCGATGGCCAAAGGGTTATGAACGCCGGGGAGGTGCCCTGCATTCCGACTTTGTTTTTTAAATACCACGATCTGTATTCCGTGCCGGAAGCTTCGATGGTGATAAAGGCCACCTCCTCTGGCACCGGGGGAGTAAAGAGCAGGATTGGATTTGATAAAAAGAGTCTTTTCTTTGCCGGAGTCGCTGCAGGACGAGTCATTGCACGCCATGGACTGTTTTCCGTGCGTCCGGTGCACTATGTGATTCTGGGATTTCCGCCAGGAAAAGAAAATCAGACGGCGATCAGCAGGACGCAGCGGCTCAGCACGATGTTTGCGCCTGCGCTCAGCCGGAAGTATGCGCTGCGAAAAGGAAAACACGGATACCGCCCTGATTTTAACGGACTGCTGGAGGCCCTCCGGCGTTACGGAAGGGGAAATGCCCCGGTCCGGATCATTGGTTTTCCTGCATACCTCTATTTCTTTTTAAAGGAGATGGAGCGAAACAGAATCTTTATCCGTCTGCCAAAGCATTCCATGATTATGGCCGGCGGCGGCTGGAAGCAGTTTTATAAAGAGACGGTGGACAAACGGGAATTGTACAGGCTTGGAGAGAGGCATCTCGGTATCCCGGAGAGCCATTTCCGGGAGTTTTTCGGCGCGGTGGAGCATCCGGGCGTATACTGTGACTGTCCGAACCACCATTTTCATATTCCTGTGACGAGCCGCGTTGTAATCCGTGACGTGGATACGCTGGAGCCGGTCGGATACGGAACGACCGGACTGGTGAACTTAATCAGTCCGCTGGCGGAAAGTATGCCTCTTGTGAGTATACTGACCGATGATCTGGGCGTCCTGCACCGCGGCTGTGAGTGCGGCTGCGGAATCGAAGCACCGTACCTGGAGATCATTGGCAGGACCGGTGTCCCCGAGATCCGGACGTGTGCGGCCGGAGCGGAAGAAGTGTTAAAGGAGGCTGGACGGAGTGCGTTACGATGAACTGGAACAAAAGACAACAGCCCTGCTGGAACAGCCCCCTCTTTCCAGAACTGTGGTTATCGAAGCCTGCGGCCGCTTCTCGGAGCTTTTAAATGGCGGCGCCTATGATGAGAAGATTCGGGAATACGGAATGGAGAAGCTTCTGACGGGAGAAATGATATCCAGGGCAGCCTCGTTACTCAGAGCAGATGCGTTAAAGAAACGGGTGGAAACAGAGCTTTCCGGTTTTCAGAATCAGTTTCTCATGCCTCTGGGCGTCCTTATGCATGTGACTGCCGGCAATATGACCGGTATCGGAGCGTACAGCGTGCTGGAGGGGCTCCTGGCCGGCAATATCAATCTGCTGAAGCTCTCGTCTGCGGACGACGGCCTCTCGGTATTCCTGCTCCGGGAACTGATTCGTATCGAACCTGTGCTGGCAGACTATATCTACACCTTCCGGATACCATCCGGAGACAGGGAGCGGCTTTTGAAGCTTTTAACGCTTTCCGACGGTGTATGCACGTGGGGCGGCGACGAGGCTGTCCGGGGAATCCGGAGTCTGGCGCCTGCGGGGATGAAGCTGATCGAGTGGGGGCACCGGCTCAGCTTTGCCTGCGTCACCAGGGCGTGTACAGAACGTGAGGAAGCGCTTCAGGCAATCGCAGATCACATGATCCGGACAAATCAGCTGCTGTGCAGCTCCTGCCAGGGGATCTATGTGGAGGCGGAAGGAAGGGAGGCAGAGGAATTCAGCCGCCGCTTCCTGAAGCTGCTGGAATATTCCTATGAGAAATATGGGAATAAAGAAGCCGGTTTCCGTGGCTTAAGTACCATCCGGATGTACCGGAAGGAACTGGAGACTGCCATGACAGGAGAACACATGTTCTGGGGCGACGGGGTCAGTGTTACCCTGGCGGAAGATCCGAAGCTTCAGCTGTCACTGATGTATGGAAGCTGCTGGGTGAAGCCGGTGAACCGGGAGAGACTCGTGGAAATCCTGAGAAAAGACAGGGGAAAGCTCCAGACCGCGAGGCTGGTCTGCCTGGAGGAAGAAGAGCAGGAGATGGTCCGGATACTGGCCAGGGCAGGAGTCAACCGGATTCTGACAGGACGGGAACCGGATTCAGAAGTGTATTTTGACAGCCACGACGGAGAGTATCCGCTGATCCGGTATTCCAGGATCATTGCGGCCGACATCCGGCGTTAAGACAAGGAGGATAAGATATGAATGAAACAATTAATAATCTGATCGACAGAAGAAGCGTCCGTGCCTACACGGAGAAGGCCATCCCGGAGGAGGCGATGGAACTGATCTTAAAGGCTGGAACGTATGCTCCTTCAGGCATGGGAAGACAGCCGGTTGTCTTTGTGGCAGTGGAGAAGAAGGAGGTGCGTGACAGGCTGTCCAGGATGAATGCCGCGATCATGGGAACCGATTCCGATCCGTTTTACGGTGCTCCGGTCGTAATCGTGGTTCTGGCGGCCCGAAGTGTCCCCACCTGTCTGTATGACGGATCACTGGCTATGGGGAACCTGATGACGGCAGCACATTCGCTGGGAATCGATTCCTGCTGGATTCACCGGGCAAAGGAGGAATTTGACAGCCCAGAGGGAAAAGCACTCCTGGAGGAATGGGGGATTCACGGAGATTACGAGGGAATCGGCCACTGTATACTTGGATACAGGAGCTGTGAATATCCCGAGGCAAAGCCCAGAAAAGAAGGAACTGTGATACGAATCTAAAAATAATTTAGGTGATCTAAAATATTTTTGTGCAATGTGATGATTTTTTATATGGATGTTGGGCTACAATGTCCATTGAAGTGTGCATTTTTTCATGTTATGATAAAATAACAAAAAAATTTAGAATCTAAAAATAATTTTTAGGAGAAATGCGCGCATGGATCATCACGTGATAATGAAAAAGTACCGGATGTTTTTGTATGGAATGATTGTGGCCGCTTTAGGGATCAGCATGATTACAAAGGCGGAGCTTGGGACGTCTCCGATCACGAGTCCGTCTTATGTCCTGACGTTTATCTTTCCTTACAGCCTGGGTGCTTTTGTACTGGCGGTGAACAGTACTCTGTTTCTGCTTGAATGTCTCGTTCTGGGACGCGGCTTTAAAAAGATTCAGCTGCTCCAGCTTCCGGCAACACTGATCTTTTCCGCCTGCATTGACGGCTGGATGTGGGTTTTGTCATTCTGGACACCGGTGTTCTATCTGCAGAAGGTCCTTTTGCTTCTCGCCGGCTGTGCAGCGCTGGGGCTGGGCGTGGCTTTAGAAGTGGTGCCGGATGTGCTGATTCTTCCGGGAGAGGGGCTTGTCCGCGCGATATCACGCAGGAAAAGCTGGGATTTCGGTCTTGTAAAGACGTGCTTTGATCTCAGTCTTGTGCTTGCAGCCGTTCTCCTTTCAGTTTTCTGTCTGGGTCATGTGGGAGGAATCCGGGAAGGCACTGTGGCGGCTGCGTTTCTGGTAGGCGGTATTTCCAAATTCTTTATCCGCCATATCACGGAATTTGACAGAAATCACAGAGCACTGTTCGTGCGTGAGGAGGAGGAAAGACTTCTGGTGACGGAAGAATAGGGGAGGGCGGAAGCTTAAGAATGAAAGGTGGAAAGTCCGACCCTGGCAAACGCAGACAAACATGAAGCGTTCGCCAGGGTTGGACTTTTTGTTCCAGCCCGCATTGATGACTAAATACCACCCGAATCATGAAGTATAACCTGAATTTATAATACACATTACTTTTATGTAGTTGACAAATAGAAGCAAGGTTGTTATCATTAAAATTACTATAAAAAAAGGCGGGGATATGAATGGAAAGAATCGTATTATCGTTGCTGGTTGACAATACTTCCGGTGTTTTAAGCCGTGTGGCAGGGCTGTTCAGCCGCCGTGGCTACAACATTGAGAGCCTTACCGTGGGTGTCACCGCGGATGAGAGATATTCCAGGATGACAGTGGTTTCCATCGGAGACCAGGAAATTCTGGACCAGATCGAGAAGCAGCTTCGCAAGCTGGAGGATGTGCGCGACATTAAGGAATTGAAGCCGGGGCATTCCGTATACAGGGAGCTGATCTTAGTCAAGGTTCGGGCCAATGCCAGTGAACGGCAGGCGGTCAGTGCCATTGCGGATATATTCCGCGCTACTATTGTCGATGTCGGCAAAGATTCTCTGACAGTCATGCTGACAGGCGACCAGTCGAAGCTGGATGCGCTTATCAATCTTCTGGAAGACTATGAGATTCTGGAACTGGCAAGAACAGGCCTTACGGGACTTTCCAGAGGTTCCGACGACGTCCGTTACTTACCGTAGTTTTATGAAGTTAGCTAGAGGTGTTGCCAAAGGCGGACAGAGAGTCGTCGGCACAGTTCCTTTAACAATAATAATATGAATACATATATGAGGAGGAAATAAAAAGATGGCAAAGATTTATTATCAGGAAGACTGTAACTTATCCTTATTAGAAGGAAAGACCATTGCAGTCATCGGATACGGCAGCCAGGGACATGCACATGCATTAAACTTAAAGGAATCCGGCTGTAACGTAATTGTAGGACTTTATGAGGGCAGCAAGTCATGGGCCAAGGCAGAGGCACAGGGCTTAACCGTTTATACAGCAGCAGAGGCGGCAAAGAAGGCAGATATCATCATGATCTTAATCAACGATGAGAAGCAGGCCGCCATGTACAAGGAATCTGTAGAACCGAATCTGGAAGAGGGCAACATGCTGATGTTTGCACACGGCTTCGCGATTCATTTTGGACAGATCGTACCTCCGAAGAATGTAGACGTTACCATGATCGCACCGAAGGCACCTGGCCACACCGTGAGAAATGAGTATGTGGTTGGCAGAGGAACACCGTGTCTCGTAGCGGTTCATCAGGATTATACAGGCAAGGCAAAAGATATGGCACTGGCTTACGCGCTGGCATTAGGCGGAGCAAGAGCAGGCGTCTTAGAGACCACCTTTAAGGTAGAGACAGAGACAGACCTTTTCGGCGAGCAGGCTGTATTATGCGGCGGTGTATGCGCACTGATGAAGGCCGGTTTCGAGACTCTGGTAGAGGCCGGATATGCACCTGAGAACGCTTATTTCGAATGTATCCATGAGATGAAGCTGATCGTAGACTTAATCTTCGAGAGCGGATTTGCCGGCATGAGATATTCCATCTCCAATACAGCTGAGTACGGCGATTACATCACCGGACCGAAGATCGTAACAGACGAGACCAAGAAGGCTATGAAGAAGGTTCTGACAGATATTCAGGACGGTACCTTTGCAAAGGACTGGCTGCTTGAGAATCAGGTGGGCTGTTCTCACTTCAACGCGATGAGAAGAAAAGAAGCAGAGCATCCAGCTGAGAAGGTTGGTGCAGAGTTGAGAAAGCTTTACAGCTGGAATGACGGCGGCAAGCTGATCGACAACTAAGCAGAATACAGAGAATATTTTCTCCTCCCAGGGGAAGAAACGACAGGGAGACGGGAGATGGAGGGTTGCCGCCATCTCCCGTCTCTATTTATGCTATAGGTACCAAGAAGATACTAATGGGAATTTCCTGAGGACAAAGCAGTCGATGAAGCAGGGAAAGGAAAAGGCTATGGAAAAGATATTGCCGGCATGTCCGGTTGAGACGACGCTGATGCTGATCAGCGACAGATGGAAAGTATTGATTATCCGGGATCTGATGGATGGAACGAAGCGCTTTGGAGAGCTGAAGAAGTCCATCGGTTCCATTTCACAGAAGGTGCTGACTTCCAATCTGCGGGAGATGGAGGCAGACGGGCTGGTGAACAGAAAGGTCTATGCGGAAGTGCCTCCCAGAGTGGAGTACACACTTACGGATACTGGTTACAGCTTGAAACCGATTCTGGATGCAATGGTCGAATGGGGACTGGAATATAAGAGAAAGCAGAACTGAACAGGCTGCAGAGGGCATGAGACCAGTACAGAAGCAAGAAGCAGACAAACGGGACCGCCCGGGAAAGCAGATCACTGCCGTCTCGTGCGGTCCCCAATTTTGTAGTGTTATCTTATTCGCTGCGTTTATGAAATCGGAAAGCTGCCGCAGAAGGAGAGAAAGTCTTCCAGCGCTCTGGAGGTTCCTCCGGGGTTATAGGCAAAACCGATGGTGCGTTTTTTGATCGGCCATTTCATGGGAATCGTAACCAGCATCCGCTTATCCAGTTCCTCCTGAACGAATTCCCGGATCACACAGCCGATTCCAAGACCGATTTTGGCGAACTCGATGAGGATATCCATGGTGTTTACCTCCAGTACCTGGCTGGGGACGATCTGATGCTCACTCAGATACTCGTCGATGTACTTTCTCGTCATGTTGTTCCGGTCCAGAAGCAGGATATTGCCGGTCTGGAAGATATCTGTATTCCGGCCCTCACGGAGATATAAGTTGTCCAGATACGGTTTGGTAGAGACAAAGATATCCTGAATATCCATTACCGGAACGAAGATCAGCGGTTTCCTGCTGGACGGTTCGGCGATCAGTCCCAGATCAATGTGCTGCTGTTCCAGCATGGCGATGGTGTGTGTGGTGGACTGGCTTTCAATGGTGATCTTCACATGCGGATACTTTTCTATGAACCCCTTTAAGTAAGGAAGCAGGATATATTTGCAGAGCGTATTGCTCACGCCGATGCGGAGATGGCCGATATTAAAATCCTTGATACGCTTCAGCTCATTCTCCCCGCGACTCAGTGCCTCGAAGGCGGATTCCGTGTGATGAAAGAGCAGTTCGCCCTCGCTGGTCAGTTGAACCCCTCTGGAATTCCGGGTAAATAAGGAGACGCCTAAACTGTCCTCCAGTTTGCTGATGGATTTACTGATGGCGGGCTGACTGATGTAGAGCTCCTTGGCGGCCTTGGAGATATTCCCGGCCTTTGCCACTTCGTAGAAAATCTTATATTGCGAAAGGTTTTGTTCCATGTATGCCTCTTTTCTTGATATAACTGACTATTATAGTAAGTATTCATATTATGTATTTCTATTATATCAATAAGTATGTTAGAATGTAAAGCAGAAAATGAGAACAGGTTTTGAAGGAGGATATAGATTATGGGAATGACTATGACCCAGAAAATTTTAGCGGCTCATGCCGGACTTTCGGAAGTGAAAGCCGGACAGTTAATTGAGGCGGACTTGGATCTCGTATTGGGGAATGATATCACCTCGCCGGTGGCTATCAATGAGATGAAAAAATTCGACACGCAGACAGTTTTCGACAAGGACAAGATTGCTCTCGTCATGGACCATTTTATCCCGAACAAGGATATCAAATCTGCGGAAAACTGCAAGTGCTGCCGTGATTTTGCATGCAGACATGAGATTAGCAACTACTTTGACGTGGGGCAGATGGGAATTGAACACGCACTGCTTCCGGAAAAAGGGCTTGTGGTGGCAGGCGACGCAGTGATCGGTGCCGACTCCCATACGTGTACATACGGCGCCCTCGGTGCATTTTCCACCGGTGTGGGAAGTACGGACATGGCGGCCGGTATGGTGACGGGGAAAGCCTGGTTTAAAGTACCATCTGCACTGAAGTTTGAACTGGTAGGAAAACCGAACGGCTGGGTCAGCGGAAAAGACGTTATTTTACATATTATCGGCATGATTGGCGTCGATGGCGCCCTCTATAAATCCATGGAGTTCACCGGCGACGGGATTAAGAATTTGACCATGGACGACCGTTTTACCATCTGTAACATGGCCATCGAGGCAGGCGGAAAGAACGGAATTTTCCCTGTGGATGATCTGGCGGTTCAGTACATGAAGGACCATTCCAAGCGGGATTTCACCGTCTATGAGGCGGATCCTGATGCAGAGTATGACGAGGTCTATACCATTGATTTATCGGAACTGAAACCGACGGTGGCATTCCCGCATCTTCCGGAGAATACGAAGACCATCGGCTCCTTCGGGGATATCCCTGTGGACCAGTCCGTGATCGGCTCCTGTACCAACGGCCGGATCGATGATATGAGAATCGCCGCCAGGGTCATGAAGGGCAGAAAAGTGGCGAAGAACGTCCGCTGTATCGTAATACCGGCGACGCAGGAGATCTATCTGCAGGCCATGAGAGAAGGGCTTCTGGAGATATTTATCGAGGCGGGAGCGATCGTGAGCACGCCGACCTGCGGACCGTGTCTGGGCGGTTACATGGGAATTCTGGCAGCAGGAGAACGCTGTATCTCCACGACGAACAGGAATTTTGTAGGCCGTATGGGGCATGTAGATTCTGAGGTGTATCTGGCAAGTCCTGCCATTGCGGCAGCCAGCGCCATCACGGGAAAGATTTCAGCGCCGGAAGAACTCGGCTTATAGATAGAAGAGATAAGGAGGACAGATTCATGAAAGCGACAGGTTCCGTTTTTAAGTATGGGGACAATGTGGATACGGATGTCATCATTCCGGCCAGATATTTAAACATCACGGATGGATATGAGCTTGCCAGGCACTGCATGGAAGACATCGACAAAGACTTTGTGAAAAATGTAAAAAAAGGCGATATTATCGTAGCAAATAAGAATTTTGGCTGCGGCTCTTCCAGAGAGCATGCGCCGCTGGTAATCAAGTGTGCGGGGGTCAGCTGTGTCATAGCGGAGACCTTTGCAAGGATTTTCTACCGCAACGCCATCAATATCGGTCTGCCGATCATCGAATGCCCGGAGGCCGCTAAGGCCATCTCCGCCGGTGACGAGGTGGAAGTCGATTTTGACAGCGGCATCATTACGAATAAGACGACGGGAGAGTCATATGAAGGCCAGGCGTTCCCGCCGTTTATGCAGAAGATTATTTCTGCAGGGGGATTGATTCCATATATAAATCAGAAGTAGGGTACCGTCCTGAAAACGGGAGCAGGAGGAGTCCGATAGACCAGAGACAGCATGCTGGCATATCCGGGCTCCTCTGTGATTTTTACTGATGACAGGCAGTGTGATATGATTTATATTATATAGAAGAAACACATCAAAAACTGTCGAAAGGGAGGAAGAGCCGTATGACGATTCAATTTGCCGCGGAGGAGGACACGGGGCTGATCCTGCGATTTATAAAGGAACTTGCCGATTATGAGGGAATGCTTTCCGAGGTGGAGGCGACGGAACCGCTGCTGCGGGAATGGATTTTTGAGAAGAAAAAGGCTGAGGTGCTGATTGGACTGGACGGTATACCGGATCGCCGGAGACCAGCTTAAGATGCTTTCGGAACGGGATGAATCACCGGGGTATGGGAAGTAGATAATCAGAAAGGAGTTTATCAGATGGTAAAGACAAATGCCATGCGTATGCTGGACAAGGCAAAAATTGAGTACAGAACAAAGGAATACGAGGTGGATGAGAGCGACTTATCGGGAAGCCATGCTGCGGACATGATGGGAGTGGATCACGGAAGCGTATTTAAGACTCTGGTGCTGAAAGGGGAGAAGACGGGGTACTTAGTCTGCTGCATTCCTGTGGATGCGGAACTGGATCTGAAGAAAACGGCCAGGGCTGCAGGCGATAAGAAGGTGGAAATGATCCCCATGAAGGATCTTCTGGCCGTTACGGGGTACATCAGAGGTGGATGTTCTCCCATCGGGATGAAGAAGCAATTCCCCACTTTTGTCGAAGAAAGTGCTGTTTTGTATGATGAGATCGCCATAAGCGCCGGATTAAGAGGCCAGCAGATCCTGATCGCCCCACAAACACTGGTGACTTTCATCCGGGGAAATTTTGCTTCTTTGACCTTTGAATAGTTTACATAAAACAAAAACGCAAAAAAGTACAAAAATTGCAGCTTTAAATAAGTAACAGAAATGTAACATATTTGTAAAGAGTAAATAACAAATATAGATAAATAATGAGGCGAAAATGGAAAATAAAATGTGATAAATATACAAAAAATACAAAAAGTCAGAAAAGCGGCAAAGGAAAATATCACAAAGATGTTAAATAAGTATTGACTTTATTGACAAGACTCCTCTATAATACGCTCGTCACCCGGAAACGGCTGCATAAGTCTGCGGCTTAGATGTAAGAGAGAATAGAAAGAGGAGTATGTATGCTGACATTGCACTCAATTCTTCAGCATATCTGTCAGTTCTTTCGGGGACTGGCGGTGAAGGCCACAAAAAGGATGTATCGATCGTCGGCTGTCTTTATGGCAGGCGCGGCTGTGATCACCGTTGTGGCATTTACCTCGACCGGTTTTGGCAGCGGAGGGAAGAGCGCCCTGACGGCGTTTGCGGAAACTCCGGGTCAGGAGACGGCGGCAGAAGAGGAAGATGCAGAAGAAGAGGAACCTGTTACGGAAGCAAAAGTACAAGTCCAACTTACCGAAATAAAAAAGCAGGGACAACTGTTAGCCGGTAATCTATTGGAAAAGGAAGTACAGCAGAAACAGGAAATCCAACAGGATTCAAAAGAAGAGCTCGAGCGTATCAATGAACAGATTGTCATGGACGCTAAAATAAAGGCGCTGGAGGCGGAAGAAAATGCCCGCCAGAAAGCTTTGGAAGAAGAAAGACGCATAGAGGAAGAGAAGAAGGCAGCAAGCCGGAAGGCGATATCAGACGATGATTATCAGGTTCTGCTGCGGATCGTTCAGGCGGAGGCCGGAGTCTGTGACGAGAAGGGAAAGATTCTCGTGGCTAATGTGGTATTAAACCGTGTTAAAAGCCAGGAATTTCCGGACTCGGTAAGAAGCGTTGTCTATGAGCCCTCTCAGTTTTCACCGGTATCAGACGGTTCCATTAATTCCGTGAAGGTGACGGAAGAGACTAAGGAATGCGTAAACCGGGCGCTGGAAGGGGAAGACTATTCCGATGGTGCGTTGTACTTTATGAACCGGAGAGGTTCCAGAAGCAGAGCCGTGAGCTGGTTTGATTCCCATTTAACGTATCTGTTCCGCCATCAAAATCATGAGTTTTTTAAATAAAAACATTGTAGAATATTCTGCTTTAGGTGTATACTATAACTGGATGGCAGCGGAAAGAGAACACTGCCGGGAAGTAAGAAATTATATACATAAAGGAGAGCAGGACTATGATTTTTGACTCAGCGAAGAATCTTGATTTTTACAGAGGGCTTGGAATTGAAGGCAGATACGGCAAAGCAGTTGATTTCCTTCAGAATACCGACTTGGAAAATCTGGAACCGGGAAAATACGAAATTGACGGCAAGAATGTCTACGCCAATGTAACCGAATATACCACGATTCCGTGGGAAGAGGCAAAGTACGAATCACATCGTGACTACACGGATATCCAGTACATGATCAGGGGCACAGAGACCATGACCTATGCACCGGTGGACGCGCTGAATGTGAAAGTACCGTATAACGAAGAAAAAGACTGCGTATTATACGACAATGGAAATCCTGGATTGAAGGTAGTTGTCGGAGCAGGTGAATATATGATCTTTCAGCCGTGGGATGGCCATAAGCCGAAGGCAGCAGACGGCGAACCGGCCCCGATTAAAAAGGTGATTGTAAAGATTAAGGAAAATTAATGAGATTCTTATAATGGAGCGTTCCTTTCGCGGGGAACGCTTTTTTTTACCATAGAAAGGCCTGTCGGCAGGAATCCTGCCGTTGCACCCCGATGCCGCCGAAAAGTTACAGTTCACCCCGAAATCCCCCGGCGAAAAAATCCCCCTGAAACAAAAAAATGTGGAGTTTTTCCCCCGTTGTTTTCCAACTATAATGGAATTACAAAGAAATGAAGGGGTGGAATCATGAAAACGAAACGGCTGACATACAGTAACTTCTATTTTTACCTGCTGCTTCTTGCTCCGATTCTGGCGGTCTATATTCTGTTTTTTGTCATTCCGGTGGTATCCAGTATGTTTTTCAGTCTGACGAATTTTAACGGGATCAGCCTGAATTTTAAATGGGTCGGATTCAACAATTACGATGTGGCGTTTCATGACAAGGTGTTTAAGAAGGCCATGGTCAACACCTTCCTGTTTGCTCTGGGAGCAACGGTGTTCCAGAATCTGTTTGCAATCGTGTTTGCAATGGCGCTGAATACGAAAATTAAATCTAAAAATTTTCTCCGGATGCTTCTCTTTGCCCCCTGTATGCTGTCTCCAGTGGTGGTGGCATTTATCTGGCAGTTTATCTATATGCCGGATGGCATGCTGAACCATCTGCTGGGAACCGACATCACATGGCTGGGAAACAGGAAGACCGCGCTTTTCTGTGTGGTGATCGCACATGTGTGGATGTGGATCGGTTATTCCTCCACCATCTATATGTCCAACTTACAGAGTATATCGACGGATATTCTGGAAGCGGCGGCTATCGACGGGGCAGGGCCGTGGCAGAAGTTTAAAAGCATTACCCTGCCGATGCTGGCGCCGGCCACAACCATCAATGTGACGCTTGCGTTTACTCAGTCGCTTAAGGTATTCGACATTGTCTATGCCATGACGAACGGCGGGCCGCTTAACTCTACGGAAACAGTGGGAACGTACGTGGTCGCCAACATGAACCGGGGACTCCACGGTTACGCGTCGGCTCAGACAGTACTCTTAACCATTGTGATCGTCCTGTTTGGGCAGGTGTTAATCGGAGTGCTGAAAAAGCGAGAGGAGGCGATCTACTGATGAAAACCAGAAAAAAACAACTGCTCTTTCTGTTTGAGCTGCTGATGGCCGCCGCCTGTATCCTGATGTTCTACCCGGTCATTATGATGGTTCTCGTGTCCTTAAAGGATGAGGCGCTTCTGGCGGGCGAACCTTTAAGCCTGAGAACCAGCTTCGCCTTTGAAAATTACGTAACCGCGGCTAAGGGGATGAAATACTGGAGGGCACTGTTTAACTCTTCCGTTCTGACGGTATGCAGTTCTCTGCTTACCACGTTTTTCGGGGCATGCGGAGCGTATGCCATCATGCGGGCGAGAAGAGGAAAACAACTGTTTCTGGCGCTGAACGCGCTGTTCCTGATTGGTCTGGCACTGCCGCAGCAGGTGGCCATGGTGCCTCTCGTCTTATGGATGCAGAAACTTCACGTGGCCAATACACTGTTTGGACTGATTCTGGCGTTTATCGGAGCCAATGCGGCTTATGGAGTGTTCTTCTTTTCCGGCTTTGTCAATACCGTTCCTGTCACACTGGAGGAGGCGGCTTATATCGACGGCGCCAGTCCATTTACTACGTTTATCAGAATCGTGTTTCCTCTGCTTAAACCGCCCATGGTAACACTTCTGATCGTGATCGCTTTGAGGGTCTGGAATAATTTCATGTATCCCCTGCTGCTTCTGCAGGGCCAGAATTCCAGGACGCTGCCTCTTACGGTATTTTTCTTTAAGGGTGACTTATCAATTCAGTGGAATATTCTGTTTGCGGCCACAACCCTGGTAATCCTGCCGCTGATGATCGTCTATTTTATTCTTCAGAAACAGATTATTTCCGGGATGTTAAACGGCTCGGTGAAGGGCTGATCAGTAAAATGCTATGAAAACAAATTCATAATAAATGGATACAAGGAGGAAGAAACATGAGAAAAAGAAAAGCAGCAGTATGGTTCGTGGCAGCAGCCATGGTAATGGGAACTCTGGCAGGATGCGGACAGAAGGCGGCGCCCGAGACGACAGCGGCACAGACCGGTGAGACGAAGAAGGAAGAGACGGCCGCCGCGGCAGAAGAGACGAAGGCGGAAGCACAGAAGCCGGTAGAACAGGTGGAGCTTAAAGTGTTTGGATTTAAGACGGGAGCGGAGGAAGGCGCAATTCCGGAGCTGATCGAACAGTTTAACAAAGAGAATCCGGAGATCAAAGTGGTGTACGAAGGGATCAGCAATGCAGGCGGCTATCAGGACGTGCTTACAGCCAGGCTGGCTTCCGGCCAGGGGGACGACGTGTTCTTCGCTAATCCAAATTATCTGCCGCAGCTTCAGGAAGCAGGCTACACCGAGGATTTATCCGATATGCCTGTGGTAGCGCAGTACAGCGGACTTGTCAAGGATTTACTGACCATTAACGACAGCATTCCGGGGCTGGGCATGGAGGTAGCTGTGTTCGGTATGTTTTCCAATCTCGATGTGCTGAAAGAGGTGGGGATTGATCACGCCCCGGCCAACTATCAGGAATTTCTGGAGGACTGTGAGATTCTGAAGAAAGCAGGGAAGACGCCGATCGTGGCGGGAGCCAAGGACGGCACGGGAGTCGCTGTTTTATCCATGGCCAAGAGCATGGATCCGGTCTACCAGGCGGCAGATAAGATGGATCAGATCGCCAGGATGAACAGCGGAGAACTGAAATTCGGTGACGTGATGCAGCCGGGCTTCGCGCTGGTGGAAGATTTGATCTCCAGGGGATATCTGGATGGAAGCAAGGCTCTTGTCTATGCGGCAGGCCAGGATGATATTGCAGAATTTGCAAAGGGAGAAGCCGGATTTATGCCTGGCGGAAGCTGGTTTGTGGCAGGACTTGACAGTGCGGCTCCGGATATGAACTATACTCTGGGCGGCATCCCGGTGGAGGATGAGGATTCTCTGATCCTGATCAATGCCGGTGTACGCGTCTGCATCAACAGTTCTTCGGAGAAAAAGGAAGCAGCCCGGAAATTCGTGGAGTTTTTCACCGGACTGGACAGCATGAACGCCTATGTGGCAAGCCAGAACAGCTTTAATCCGCGTATGGATGGAGCCAGCACGGACAACGATGTGGTGACGCCGGCAGCGGAGCGTTTAAGCGCCGCCCGCATGGTTCCGTGGGTGGATTCTGCCTTCGACATCGCGGTAGTCAGCCCGTGGGCGGATGCCCGGACCTTCACGGCCAATGTCGCGGGAGGAGATTCCGTGGACAATGCAGTGAAGGACTTAAACACGCAGGTTGAGAATAACCTGAAGCTGAAATAGTGCAGGCCGGCAGCCGCAGGAGTGAGTCTTGCGGCTGCCTTTTAACTATGCTAAAATGACACCAGAAAGGGGGGCCGGACATGTATCGGATACTGATTGCGGACGACGAGTTCTGGGTAGGACGGTGGCTGAGCCAGGTCTTAAAGGAGAGTCCCTTTGAGGTGGAGGTGGCGGGAATCAGCGAGAATGGGGAGGAGGCGCTTAAGGCTCTGACGGACACCAGACCCGACATTTTAATTACAGACATCAACATGCCGTTGATCGACGGCCTTGATGTGCTGAAACGGCTGGAGGAAGCGGGAGAAAAGCTTCCGAAAACCATTGTCATATCCGGCTATGACGAATTTGAGTATGCAAGGCGGGCCATTGAACTGGAGGTCATGGCTTATCTGCTGAAGCCTCTGGAGCGGTCGGCGGTCTACGAAGCGGTAGAAAAGGCTGTCGCGGCGCTGGAAAAGGAGCAGGAGAGAAGGGCGCAGACCCGGGACGGATTCACGGCGGGGGTGGAAAATATCCTGACGGAGTATCTGCGAAGTCCCGGTGATGAGACGAAACGGAGGCTTTGCCGCCTTATGGATTCCGAACAGGGGCGGAGCGGATTTTACGAACTGGCGCTGTTTCAGATGCGCCGTCTGGAAAAATCCGCCCTGACGAGGGAGGAGATGCGCAGCCGTCTTGAGGAAGCCGCAGCCGGAAAGGCCATTTATCTCTGTCCCCTGGACCGTTTTACCTGGGGAGTCCTGATTACGGATATTGTAAAACCTGCCGGCTTCCGGCTGGATGAGAGTGTGCTTGTGAAGCTGCTCCACAACTATGAGTACGGGCTGAGCGAGGCCCATGGAGATCCGGGAGAGATTGATGAGGCGTTTGCGGAGGCGAGGGAATCGATTATTCTGCGTCTGGGGCGGGAAGGGAAGACAGAGGCGTTTCCGGTATCGGAATCCGATCTTTATACAGACTTTATAACGGCGTTAAAAGCCGGAAATATGGAGCGGCTTAAGGAATGTACCGCTCAGGCCTGCGGCCTCTTTATTCAGAAGGGGTACGACTTGACCAGCTGCCTGAATTTCTATTTCGTGCTGTCCGGTGAGGTGATCAAGCTGTTAAACGACCGGTATAAGGAGCAGAACAGGACGGAGTACTTGGCGCTGATCGAGGAAGGCTATGATTTTTCTGTCCGCATTCGGAATTACTACAGCATCCGTTCCATCTGCCACCGGTTTGAGGAGTATGCCGGAAAGGCCGCGTCCTGTCTGAAGGAAGAGGACTGCATGGATGTGGCGGTGATCGTGAAGCGGATTCAGCGTGAGATCAGGGAACATTACAGTGAGGATATCAGTCTTGCCTGGGTGGCGGATGAATACGGAATTAATCCCAGCTATTTCAGCAAGAAGTTCAAGGATGAGACGGGAGTCAATTTTATCGATTATCTGACGGAGGTGCGGATCGGGCAGGCGAAGGAGCTTTTAAGCCACACGAACCTTTCCGTCAGTGCCGTCAGCCTCCGGGTGGGATTCAAGGAGGCAAAGTATTTCAGCCGGGTGTTTGCCTCCATGACGGGGGAAAAACCGTCGGAATACAGGGAGAGAGTAAAGCGGGAGGGGGAATTGCGTGAAGAGAGTGCGGATTAAGACGTGGATGGAGAGCCGTTTGAACAGAAAAATATTTTTAAGCTTTCTGACAGTCTCCCTGATTCCTCTGTGCATTGTCTACTGTTATATTAATTCCGCCTATTCCGAGAAGTTAAGGAGCGATGCGTTCATGCAGAACCAGCTGACGGAGCGGAACACGGCGGTTTTGCTGGAGGATTACTTAACGAAAATCGAATATATTTCCAATCTCTTTTTCGACAGCGATACCCAGGCCATGATACGCGGCGCGTCTGACCCGTTAAGCAGCTACAGTGCCCGCATGGCGCTGGAGAAGAAGGTGCGGGTAAATCTCGATCTGTTTAAGGTGATGGCCTATGTGGACCAGGTTACATTTTTAAAGCAGGATGGAACGGCCATAAATGTGATGAATTCCCTGGGATACGCGGATACCATCCCTTTTTCTGCGCCGCAGGAAGACGTGGGAAAGCGGTTTAAAAACCAGAGACTCATGCGGGGCGACAAGCTGAATGAAAGCTGTACGGATAAATACGTCTATTTACGCCAGATCGACGATCTGGATATGGGAAACGGAACCCTGGGCTGGCTTTTTATCGTGTTTGACAGGGATCAGTTCGATCTGCTTCTGCAGGATCTGCGCGCGGTGCTGAATACGGAGATCGTCATGGACGACGGGCAGCTGCTCTATGACACGACGAATGGCGGGCCGGATGCGGTGAACCGTCTGCGGGCCGCCTCAGTCTCCTATTCGGCGCCGTCGAAGGAGAGGAGACGGGCAGAGCGGATATCCTGGGACTATCACATCGACAACCTGGGAATCAGCGTCACATTTTTCGACGACATGAAGGGCGTGGAAAGCAATATCCGCGCATTAAGCATCATGACAGGAACGGTGATCTTCGTAACCGTGCTCATTATACTGGCGGCTTCGTTCCTTTTCTCTGAAACGATCGTCCGCCCGGTGACCAGGCTTCACAGGAATTTAGTCCGGGTGAAGGAAGGCGACTACACCGTCCGGGTGCAGGTCGAGACAAGGGATGAGGTGGGCGATCTCTGCGAGGCGTTTAACGGCATGGCGGAGGAGATTGACCGCCTGGTAAATCAGGTTTACTCCGTGGAACTGAAGGAAAAGGAGGCGGCCATCAAGGCGCTGCAGGCTCAGATAAACCCTCATTTTCTCTATAACACGCTGGATATGATCAAGAGCATGGCGGAGCTTAACGGAGCCCTGCAGGTGTCTGAGATGATCATGGCCCTGTCGAAGCTGTTCCGCTATGCGACTCATACAGACGGCGTTCTCGTCACGATCCGGGAAGAGTTGGAGAACCTGTCCAGTTATATGACCATCGTCAATGCCAGATTTGGCGGACGGATTGAATTTGCTGCCAGAGTTCCGGAGGAGCTGCTGACAGAGTCCATCGTAAAGGTCTGCTTACAGCCTCTGGTGGAAAATGCCATCTCCCATGGACTTGGCAGAGGCCGCGCCGGAGGAAGGATTGCAGTGACCGTAGAAAAAGAGAATGGAATCATCACGGTTACGGTGGAGGACAACGGCGGCGGAATTTTGCCGGACCGGCTGGAGGAGATACGAAACCGTCTGGAGAGGAAAGAACACGTGGAGGAGTCCGGCAGGGGACATGTGGGATTAAAGAATATCCACGACAGAATCAGGCTCTATTATGGAGAGACGTACGGTATTGTGATTGACAGCTTTCCGGAAAGAGGGACCGTGGTGACACTGTCCTACCCGTCAGATGGGGGGCCGGATCGGGAGAATGGAAAGGAGACAGAGAATTGAAAGAGCGACCCAATATTTTATTTCTGATGACAGATGAGCAGCGTTACGACGCAGCCGGATGGGTGAACAGCCAGGTACATACGCCGGTTCTTAACCGGCTGGCGGAAGAATCCGTATGGTTTTCCCGTGCCTATACCACGAATCCGTCATGCATTCCGGCCAGGGCGGCTGTCTTTACCGGGCGATATCCATCCCAGTGCGGCGTACCGGGCTATGTCAGCTGTCTTCCCAAAAGGGAAACCACATTTATGAAGTATTTGCAGGATGGAGGCTACTACACGGCGGTCATCGGGAAGCAGCATTTCTGGCGCTCTGAGATCGAGCGCGGATACGATTATGAGGATATTGTGGATGAACATGAACCGCCGGCGGTGATCTCGAAGGAACTGCCGGAAGGGGCATTTGGCCTTCCGGCCAACAAGACGGTATCGGACCGGGTGTCCAGCTATGTGGAATTTCTGGCGGACAGCGGTTTCACCAGTGGATCCCAGCTATACCGGGAGATTAACAGCAAGGGAATTTATGAATTTACAGGAGAAGAGAAGTACCATGTGGATGCCTATATCGGCGACAGGGGAAGAAAATGGCTGGAGGAATCCTGTCCCGGCGACAGACCATGGTTTCTGACGCTTTCCTTTCCGGGGCCGCACATGCCCTTTGACGGAATCGGACTGCCGGATGAGAAAGCTTACGAAGAGACGGAACTGGATTTACCGGAGACCGGGCTTTCCGATTTATTCGAAAAGCCGCCGCATTATCTCGATATCGCAAGGAAATTCGGGAGTATCGACCTAAAGAACCACACGTCTCCGGATGGGCTCACCCCGGATGAAATCCGGCTGATGAAAAAGGCCTATTATGCCAACGTGACTCTGATTGACAGGAAAATCGGCCAGGTGATCGAGGTTCTTAAGAAGAAGGGGCTTTACGAAAACACCCTTATTTTATTCACTTCGGATCACGGAGATTTTATGGGTGAATTTGGAATCGCCACGAAGGCCCAGTACTGCTCAGAGGCTCTTATGAGGATTCCGTTTCTGTTAAAGCCTCCGTTTTCCGGGTTCAAAGGCCGCAGAGAGGACAGCTTTATCAGCTCAGTGGAAATCGCCGCGACCTGTCTCACGGCGGCAGGAATTGCCGTCCCGGAATCCGTGATGGGCCGGAGCCTGACCCAGTTTTACGAAGACGGGGAAAAAGAAAGATGGCAGGACGTCTACATGGAAGCGAGAGACATCCGGGCCATCCGGGATGAACATTATAAGCTGATTTATTATCAGAACCGGAGCTATGGTGAGTTCTACGATCTTCAGAACGATCCGTACGAGAAGTATAACTTATGGGATGATCCTCTGCTTCAGGGACGGAAATACGAACTGATGAAGCGGCTTATAGACCGGCTGATCGACCTTGGAGAGGGGGCTGAGACGGTCTGGAATATCGGCGCTCCGGTGATATAGTTGTCAGATCTTTAAATGTCCCGTTTATGCAGGGTTCCAGCCTTCATTTCCCGAGAGCACGGCGGGGAGTGAATATTTTATGATTCGTACAAAATATATACATTTTACGACAAATTTGCAATAGAAATGATTGACTTCTAATTCACAAAGTGAGATAATGTCTTAAACTCCCGTCTTTGACAGTCAAACAAAATAAAACACCGCTGAAAGTCCGATTCTATGCGGGTTTCACAGCGGTGTTGCTTCGTTTTAAAGTTTGGTATTTTCCTGGTTTCTAGCCATTTGCAGTTAAATT
>NZ_JANFYJ010000390.1:0-298 GCF_024460495.1 Hungatella sp. SL.1.14
ATCATAATTCACGTCCTCACTGTATGCGCGTTTTACCAATGCAGGTATCTCCGAGCGGATCTTTACCATTTTTTCCTGTAGTGTTAAAATCTTTTGTTCCATGTTCATTCCCTTTCTTAACGTATGATTTGTATTCCATCATAATTGTCTCCACCTGGCCTCTTAGTCCATATGCCAAATCTCGTACCATCTCAAAATCCATATCCACAAACAATGCCTGATGGAGTTTTTCCTTTACCTTTGCCTGAGTCACAGCCTGCTGCAACTCAGTAAATATGCGAGATTCTTCACTCGCAAG
>NZ_JANFYJ010000391.1:0-297 GCF_024460495.1 Hungatella sp. SL.1.14
TTAACAAATTTTGTCCGAAAGAGTCGATAACGTTTTCTCCGTTCAAGACCGTAAGAGTATCTATCAAATTTAATGGATCGTCAAGAGGCAAGGGGCATGCCGCTTTGATGGTATATCGTTCAGACACCTCGAGATCTGACATTCTGCTGAACCGCAGTACAGGATTGTTGAAAAGCACAACCATAGGCATGACCAACTCAGGGACGATATATACAGGGGACCTTGACGTATCCGCAGTGAATGATGAAGGATTTTTAGCAATCCATTTCACGAATGCCGAAGATGTCAACTACACAT
>NZ_JANFYJ010000392.1:0-297 GCF_024460495.1 Hungatella sp. SL.1.14
CTGGCCCCCGTATCTCCGCCGGTTACCGGTGCGTCGAGAGCCTTTAATCCCGTCTTTTTGGCATCCTCGTATATCCTGACCGCCAGCTTCGGACTCGTGGTTGTCATATCGATCAGAACGGTATCCGGATCCGCACTGGCGATGATTCCGTTTTCCCCGAAATAAACCTCTTCCACATCCTTCGGATATCCCACGATGGTAATCACAGCGTCACGTCCGGCGGCACAGGTCTTTACATCTTTGCACCAGACGGCTCCCTCCGTGATCACCTCCTCAGCTTTTTCCCTGGTCCTCGTG
>NZ_JANFYJ010000393.1:0-297 GCF_024460495.1 Hungatella sp. SL.1.14
GGATTTTGCGGTCCGGGAGACCGGACCCGGAAAGGAGCCATGGCAACGGTCCTGGGTCCGGATATGGTGACAATGACAGCGGAGCCTGTGATTGTGGTACCGGGAAATTGCTACGGTGCAGGGACAGGATTTGAAGGGCATGAGTTTTTTGAAGGACCATCCATCAGAAAGTGTAAAGATACGTATTATTTCGTCTACTCATCGAGTCAGATGCATGAATTGTGCTATGCGGTAAGCCGGTACCCGGTAAAAGGCTTTACTTACAGCGGTGTCCTTGTAAGCAACTGCGATGATAAC
>NZ_JANFYJ010000394.1:0-297 GCF_024460495.1 Hungatella sp. SL.1.14
CGATTGTATTCTGTATGGCAGCGTCTCTGATTTCTGCCATGACGATCGTACCTCTGTGCTACAGCCGGTTCCGGCCGGTTGAGAAGAAAAATTCTCCGGCTTCCGGTCTGGTGCGCATGATGCAGAACGGCTATCGAAAGATTATTGGAAGGCTTTTAAACAAAAGAAAAACAGTTATGGGCGTATCCATCCTGCTCCTGGTGTTATCCTTTCTGATTGCGGGAAGACTTGGATTTGCCCTTATGCCTGACGTAGATCAGGGAACCATTGCAGTAACGGTGGAAGTACGGCCGGGAC
>NZ_JANFYJ010000395.1:0-297 GCF_024460495.1 Hungatella sp. SL.1.14
GTTAACAATGACTGCATTAAAATCCAGAAATATATGGATAGGCTTAGAAGAAAGTTACAGCATGAGCGTTTCAAACTCCTGCGCCCCGGCTTCAGTCAATGAGTAGACCGCTTTTTCTGCCATCTTCCCCTCTTTTACCGGAGTACCTTTAATATAGCCCTTTTCCTCCAACTGAATTACTTTTTTATATATTGATGATATACCACCAGCTATGCCAATAGTAATTCAGATAACGATACAGATTTTAGAATAGATTTCAGAAAGGATTTAAGATATCATATGAGAATCGGACAGGGC
>NZ_JANFYJ010000396.1:0-297 GCF_024460495.1 Hungatella sp. SL.1.14
CTGCCTTTGGATGCTCCAGATAGAAGCGGGGAGCGTAGTAGGGGCAGGAACCGGAGGACGGACAGCCGTCGAGGCAGCGGGAGGGCGCGCCAGCCGGTGCGTTTTCCGGTTTGAAATGTGTATGGGATCCGAAAGAGGAGACCTTTGTACAGGTACCGCCTGTCAGCCAGGAAAGAATGTCCATGTCGTGACAGCTTTTCTGAAGAATCATGGGACTGGAGGTGGTATCGTCTGCCCAGTTGCCGCTGAAAAAAACAAACGGCTTTTAAGCATCTGCCACGTACTCCGCTACACTCC
>NZ_JANFYJ010000397.1:0-297 GCF_024460495.1 Hungatella sp. SL.1.14
CCTCTTTATGCCGCGTATACCGGAAGCGATGAAGCGGCATAAAGAGGCCGACGTAATACAGAATCAGGCCCACCTCACCGGCCTCGGCCAGCCGTTTCGTCACAGCGCACTGCCGCTCCTCATCCTCTGGATTATTCATAAATCCGGTTATGACGATTTCGCTGCCATAGTATTCATCATTTCTAAAAAAAAGCATCCACCATCTGATCCGGATCGGCATACTCCAGCACGGACAGAGACGCCACGATGCGGGACAGGCCACCTTTTCCCGCCTCCACCCGCGCATTTCGCAGGGAG
>NZ_JANFYJ010000398.1:0-297 GCF_024460495.1 Hungatella sp. SL.1.14
GACCGCTCCCATGGCTACCTGTTTTCCTATGTAAGGGTCTCCGCCTCCGCCCGCCCCCAGCAGGGAAGCGCCCAGGGCAATATCTTCAATTTCACTCAATCCGATTGTACGCATAAACCGCCACACTCCTTATCTTCCTGACTTACTGCTCTCTTTCTGAAAAACAGAAAGGCCAACGTCTTCTTTGACCTTTCTACTATCATAAAGGATTCGTGTAGAAAAATGAATATAAACTTCCCGATTGCCGAGGATTGCGATGCGTTCCCATAGTCTCATAATATCCTGCCTTGATGTCCT
>NZ_JANFYJ010000399.1:0-297 GCF_024460495.1 Hungatella sp. SL.1.14
TGATCTTTATCAGATGGTTTGACCCCATTATAGACTCAAAATACAATACGCCGGGACATAAACTTTACGGAGAGACATTCAATGGGGGCGCGCCGCCCTATCATCATACTCCTAACCGTAAGGATAACGTGATACCTACATGTGAATTGCTGAATCGCAAGTCATTTGAATATTATGAACGGCAGCGGGACCAGGGGCTTAATGTCCATATTGATGAAATAACATTGGATGAATTACTGGCATTGCAGGAACCGGATATGCCATCAAAGGTATTTTCTGAGGATGAATTAAAGAAAA
>NZ_JANFYJ010000004.1:0-306834 GCF_024460495.1 Hungatella sp. SL.1.14
CTAAAAACAAGCGAATCGAAAAATATAAAGAAAAATGGTGTGCATAGAAAAACGGCCACAAAATGTGGCCGTTCATCAGCCCCTCGTTTTAAATATTTCACCTGTCTACTTGACAGGGGGCATATCAAATGTGGTTGATACTTCTTTGCTTCTTCCATAATATTTACAACACCAGCATGCCCACACCCCATAATAACTACTACTTTATTTTCTGAAATAATCAAGTTTTGTTCGTGTCCAAAGGTATCTTTGCCCTTTTTATCATAAAGAGCATTATTGGCAGGGGAATAAAATTTATTTGTTTTACTTACTGTGAATAACGATAATTCTTCATCAATTTTATAATTACCATTCAATAGTTTGATTTGCCTGTTAGATTTAAGCTGACTATCAATTCCAACTGGTATTTTAAGAAATAAGGTTTTACTGTAATGTGGTTCAAAGGCTTCCTTTTGTACATAGATATTTGCCACAGAATTAATATCCAAGAACTTTTGCAATGCTCCTCCGTGGTCAAAATGCCCATGAGAAATAATAACAGTATCCACTTTTGAAATATCTATATTTCTTTTCATAGCATTTTCAAATAATGTGCTATCTGAACCTAAATCAAATAAAATTTTATGTGATTTTGTTTCAATATATAAGGAAAGTCCGTGTTTTGTTTTAAGTTCTGATTTCGTCGTATTTTCAACTAATGAAATTATTCTCATAAAATCTCCTTTACAAATTCTAATTTGTCGAGTACACCTTATCCGCCTAAGTTCCTTCCCACCTGACAGCACAGGCCCGATAATCTAAATACTCTCTATTATGATCTTGTCTCAATTTCCCTTATATTAAAAATGTGTACTTTACAAATAAGGCGAGGATAAATCAGCACGACAAACTGAAACTTATAACCGCCACCATATAGTATCTTTTCTGGCATATTCTTTAAAGCCACATCTTATCAGTACTCTTTGCGATGAAGCACCATCAACATCTGTTTCAGCAATAATATGTTTTACTTCGTCCCGCTTCAAAGCCCAATTACAAAACGCTTGAACCGTTTCTGTCATATAACCGTTATGCTCAAAATCATGTCCTAAGCCATAGCCTATTTCAACTTCTCCATTACTATTAGGAATATCCTTAAAATCAATCGACCCGACTACACAATGATCCGATTTTCTAACAACAAACCAAAAAGTGTGCCATAGATAATTGGCAGGGTCTTTTTGAGCCTTTTCTACTTGTCCGCATACAATTTCACGAAACAAGCCTTCCATTGGTTCCGCCTTGTATGAGCATAGTAGTTCCTTTTCAAGCTCTCTTATGTTATACGTCCATAGTTCAAGCTGCTCTGGAGTAAGTGCTATAATATTAAGTCGCTCTGTTTCAATTCTCATTATTCTGTCCCTCAAATAACTTCAAATTTATTAATATTAACTTTTCTGACGCTATAAAGCTGGCTTACGCACATTAACCTCTGCACAGACCAACTCTGCTATCTGTTCCGCTGTTTCATTTGTCAGCAGAAAAAACATTCCGTCATTACGGCATTTTTTATGTGTAACGCCATTCAAGGTATAAATAAAACCTTTAACACAGGTATCGCTACAAGCATTAGGGTCAATTAGTCTCTTGCAGTCACGAGAAGTAGTCATTTTCTTTTGCATATCAGCAGGCAGAGAAGCGATTGTATCCTCATACTTACCAGCATTGTCACCGTAAATCCGTGCCAAAATACCAGACTTGCGAAACACCCAATTCATTACTGTTTTCTTCTCAAGTTGATATGAAGCAGCGTAACCGCTTTTTACTTCCTTAATGACAAGAACACAGCCCTGTTCAATAAGTTTGGTATTAAGTTTCTCGACAAACGCTTGGTGTTCTGGCGCAACTGCCAATAGAAATTCTTTGAATGAAGCCTTTTCTTTTGTCATTATCTTTTTCCTCCCAAATTTCGATTTGTGAAGCTGCGCTTTTTCCGTCAAAGGCATCTTAATTATCAGTTCTCTCTCACTGCGATCCAGACTTCCACAAGCCCATCTTTTCCATAGTATTCAATATCCGGTGCGCCGGATTTCATTCTGCCGGTGAGATAACCCTTATTCAGCGGCCGGTAGTTCGACTTAGGCAGCCATTTTGAGATGGCCATAGCTTCTGTCTTGCCGATAGTCTCCATCAAGTATTTTTGTATAGTGTTTTCCATTTCTGCGAGATACACGAATGCTTTTTCCAATCAGGCGAAAACTGCCTTTTTGCTCCAGTCTCCATATATACTGTTGCTTGACCGAAATCCACATTTTCGGGACCGCCCGTAATCTGGCATTCTAATTCCGCGCGTCCTTTGGCGCTATCCCATGAAATTGCTGGAATGCTTTTGTAAAGGAAGTGGACGAGTCATACCCATATTGACAGCTCACATCCACCACTCGCTGATCCGTACTCTTTAAGTCATAGCCAACTAAAGTCATTTTTCTGGAACGGATATAATCTGAGAGGCTAATGCCGTTCATATAGGAAAAAACCTTTTAGAAAAAGCCTAAGGAACAGCCTGCAATCTCGGAAATCTCCCGCGGATCAATCGGCTCCTGCCGGCGTTGCAGATGGTTTTCCTTTCTATGGCCCTATCTCTGTAACTTTTATTATACTTAATAGAAAGAAGCCTGTCCTCTCATTATTGGTACTGATAGGATAGAACCTCAACAGTTTAAAAGCATCACCTTAAAACCGTCGGATAACCGATTGACAGGGCCTTCAAAAAGGGGGGATACTGAGAAGCTGGCCCAGCGTCAAGTAGGAAAGACCAACCTGTTCCATCACTTTCAGGTGTTTTTTAATTTTGGCATCCTCGAATAGCTCCAGTGCCTGGGAAGCCTTCAGGCCCAGCAGCTCCACAACATTCTTTCCCTTGTAAGTACAGGCAAGGGCCTCCTCGTTATACCGAACGCCGCCGCATTTCGGCAGCGATGGTATCGAACACGATGCTGGACTTGCCGGAGCCGGATACGCCGGTGAACACCGTGATTTTTCCTTTGGAATACGGAATGTGACGTGTTTCAAATTGTTTGGGGTCAGCCCGTAGACAAGAATATCCGCCATCAATTATCACCTCTTTTCATTTGCTTCTTTCTATCGTGCCACAGCAGCGCTACCACAATCAGCGCGGTCAAATAGTCGGCTGTGGGACTTGCATATAAAATGCCGTCCATTCCCCAAATCCGGGAGAAGGTATGGATCAGGGGAACCATCAGCATGAGCGGGCGGAGGATGGATAGCAGCATGGCCTTCACAGCCAGTCCGGTCGCCAGATAATATTGCGAAGACAGGACCTGGAATTGCTTCCTGAAGATGTGGGCCATATTGCCAACAACATCTCACGCTCACCTGAATTTGTGATACAGAAGGAGACAAGGGTGGCTGGACTCAGAGGGGTAACCTCTCTTTCCGATAACAGGCTACCCAGATAGACAAGATGATGATTATAGTGAATTACTCCAACTCGCAAAGGGTTGGGGTAATCTTAATTTTTACCGCGTTATTATTTGGCATTGCCTATAAAAGATGCCGAACTGAATAAGCCCGGCATCTTTTCACTGCAAGCACAATCAATTCACTTTTTCACCATTCGAATTTACATAGTGCCCATCTGGAGTTTCTCGATTCTCATACATCGCTCCATACGGAATAATTGAATCATTAGAATACATCCATGTTCCATTTTCCCCATTGAATGTATAAGTTGCTTGATTTGCTGTAGAGCTGTTAAAGTAATACCACTTTTTATTAATCTCTTGCCATCCGGTCACCATTGCTCCTTCTGAGTTCAGATAATACCAATAATTATCCTCTGCACACTGTAACCAACCAGTCATCATATCACAATTCGTCGTGTCAAAGTAATACCAGTTGCTGTTGATCAACTGCCAGCCCGTAACAGCATAGCCTTTTTCATTAAAGTAGTACCATTTATTCTGAATCTTTTCCCACTTACCAGAGGCATATCCTCCCTTTGTATAGCTGTACCACCAACCGTTCATATCCTGTTTCCAACTTCCTGTCACAGAGCCGGAACCCACCGCAGAGTTGCCTGAATTACCCGAGTTATTGGAATTATTTGAATTATCAGAACTGTTTGAGTCTGCTGATTTTACTTCTACTTTCTGCTCTAATAAGAGATTGTCTGAAGCTGCTCCAACATAGATAATTCTTGTTCCTTCTGCAACTTTCCATTTACCGATTGTTCCGTCGCTCTGATCCTGAAGTTCTCCATCTGTATTCCAGAAAGACAGGCTCCTTTCATTAATATGTACGGTTACTTCTTTCTCCTCACCGGGCTTTAACTCAGGCGTTCTGTAATAACCGGCCAAAGCATATTTAGCCATCTGTACTCCATCCGGAACTTCTGCTTCACCCAAATAAACCTGGGCAACCTCTGCCCCCTTTACCTCCCCTGTATTCTTAACTTTGAAAGAAACGTCAAACCCGGCCTTTTCACCATTCTCCCGTTTCTCCGTCACTTTTAAGTCTGAGTATGCAAAATCCGTATAAGATAAACCATAGCCAAAGTCATATAGAGGTTCAATCTCATTTGCATCATACCATTTATATCCTGTAAGAATCCCTTCATAATAATCTACGGTACTGTTCTGAACCTGCTGTGTCTCAAATATCTCTTCTGTATAAGTATCTAAAGTTTCTAAATCATCTTTCGGAATCGTAAAAGCAAGTTTTCCGCTCGGGTTCACCTTTCCGGTAAGCAAATTAGCAGTAGCCACGCCGCCTTTCTGTCCAGGATAATACATTTCCAAAACAGCATCGACCTCATCCAACCAATTTCCCATGGTTACAGGGGTAGAGTTATTTAAAACTACAACAACTCTATGCCCATTTTCGTGAGCTGCCTCTGCAACATCAAGAATCAGTTGTTCCTGTTCTTCCGGAAGCGCCAGAGTACAGTCTTCTCTCGTTTTAGCCAGCCCGTCAGCTGTATTATATGCGAATACCACAGAAGTGTCGTTCTTTTCCGCTGCCTTTATTGCATTTTCATAATTTTCTACTCTCTGAGATGGGGTAATCCAGGATAATGTAATCTGCAGATCCTTTTCTTCCAGAGTTGCAACTCCTTTTACTACGATTTCGTAGAATTTTCCTGCTTCCAATGTTACATCTGCAGAACTTAAAATAGTTCCCGTGTCGCCACATGTATCTGTAGCCCATTGAGTGCCCTGATTAATATTGGAAATACCAAGTGATGTTGTTATTTTATTCCCTTCGGCATCTGTACCCGTTTGTATGGTTGCAGCTGCTTCTCCACCAATCCCTCCAAAGATAATGCTGTATTCTCCATCTTCAGGTGCCTTTAAATAAGTAGTCCAGGTATATGCAGAACCTGATGCCTTCGTAAAGGAATTCGCTGTACCTTCATCAGCAAACTTTGCCAAATAGTATTTATTTGGTTTTCCGTCAATCGTTCCTACGGTAAAATTAATTTCTTTATCTGTTGCGGCATACGTACCTGTCTCATGTCCTTCCATCTCAGTAGCCGAAACGCTGCCCGATGGTCTCCACTGTCCCTGAAATTCCTCGTCATTACCTTCTTCTTTGGCAACGCCATACGTTCTGATCACACCATGCAATAATCCATCTATAGCAGTGTTTTCTTCTGCAAAACGATCAGCTCCCCTCCTGCTGCTCTCGGACTGACTGGTCTTATCTGCATTTGATGTTGTTGCATATGTATGATTCTCTTTTTGTGCATTCGATGATGTTGCTTTCGATTTTTTTGATTTTTCTGCATTCGATGATGTTGCCTTTTTAGCATTTGATAATGTAGCTTTCTCTGCATTTGATGCTGTAGCAGTATAAAGGTATTTGTTGGGAATAATCGTCCCTACTGAATCTAAAGCGACCTGTCCTTCAACATTTTTCTTTCCCAACAGCTCACTTAATGCCTCATATGGACTGGTCATCTCGCTGATTGTACCTGAAGAACGCTCTCCTCCAACTCCTGATTTTAAGCGCATGCCTGCCAAACCAATCACAGCCGTTGTATTTCCAGTCTTTAGCGGCAATGTACTTTCCTCATTCTTTAATAATACCCCACCCTTTTCTGCAATTTCAAGGGCCGATTTGTTGCTCTTAACTCTTACCTTTTCCAGTTCATCTAAATCTACCTTGAGCTTTATAATCTCTGTACGGCCAGGCTCTTCTTTCGCCAATCCATCTTCTCCAATCTGAACCAATCCGAGATAACCGGCCTTTCCCAATGCCGTCAGAACATGTTCAACTGAAGCATCGACCTGCTCCTGAGTTAATTTGCCTTCAGCTATTAACTTCTCACATTCTTCCTGGCTGTTATTTTTGAGACTGGGCATCTCGATATCTGTTCCTGCTGCAATCGTATTTCCATCATTTCCGCCCCAGTCTGTTATCGTAAATCCAGAAAATCCCCACATACCGCGTAAAACTTCATTTTGCAGATAGGAATGTGCAGAAGCATAAGTACCGTTAATCGCATTATAAGCCGACATCATCCCCAAAAGTCCGCCTTCTAAAACCGCGGATTCAAATCCCGGCAAATGAGTCTCATGCAGTGCCTGCTCTGAAACATCTACATTTGTTTTCGTTCCCGGGCTCGCATCGAGTGAAAATGCAGCAAAATGCTTTCCGACAGCTATAACATTTTGATCCTGAATTCCCTCTGTTAAAGGTGCCGATAAGGTGGATAATAAATACGGGTCTTCTCCCATCTGATCTTTCGCTCTTCCAAAATAAGGGCTTCTCATAATGTCAAATTGGGAGCCTAACTGCATATTACCGCCAATCGCATTATTCTCCGCTCCATGAATTTCGCCATATTTATATGCCAGTTCTGTATCCCATGTTGCCGCCAGCATCTGTTCCTGAGGTGGATTTGTCGTATCATACAGAGATAAAACACCAGCCGGTCCATCATACATTTTTGACTGTGGGACACCAAGTCTTGGGACACCATCCAAATAGCCTGCATTTCCCTCATCTCCTGTGCCATTTCCACCTAGAAAAGAGTATTTTTCCTCCACTGTCATTGTATTCAGAAGAGCTGTTACAGTATTCTCCAGTTCTTCGCCTGACAATTTAATTATTGCGGAATCTGGATAAACGTTTGGAAATGTTACTGTATCCGCAGTTTTTTTTGGAGCCGCCATAATCTCGGCTGCTGGCCCATTGCAGATTACCATCGATATGGTCAATGATGCTGCCATAATCCGCCTCAACCCTTTTTTCATTGCTATGTACCTCCGCTCGTGTTATTTTTACATAAAACGTGATATTTTCCCCGGGTTTTGTAAGCTTTTCGCTTAATCACGTTTGGATTATATCTACATTTTTATGCATTTTCAACAATTTTGACACGAACCGTATGTACAGAGACATGAATTGTAATGCAACTATAAATAAATAGTTATCTCGAAATAACCACCATTCATCCGATATTCTAATTTCCCGTTGTGTTGTTTCACAATCTCCTTTATAATTGACAAACCTATTCCATGAAATCTGGCATCCTCTTTTGTTGTCCTAAGATATGGATTTTTTTCCAAGATATCATAACTAACCTTATTTTTAACCATTATTTGAATAAAGTCTTTTACCGAATTTATTTCAATCCGTATATCTTTTTCCGGTTCTTTTTTACTGGCCTCTATTGCATTATCAATTAAATTTGATAATATAGTTCCAATTTCATCATCAGATAATGGCAGAGTCTCATTTAATAAGACTTTAGTAACAATATTAATATCATATAGCCTCGCTTCCCGTATTTTTTGAGAAAGAATCACGTTAACCATGTGATTTCCCGTGTTGATCAATTCATTATGCTCTAATTTTTCACCAGCATAGTTGGTTATAAGTTTTTCCAGTTCCCCATACCTCTTTTCTTTTAGCAGCACCTGCATACGAAAACAAATATTTTTAAACTCATGCCTGATAAAACCGTACTCGCGCACCAATCCGGCATTAATCCTTTGTTCCGCTAATTCAAACTCACGTTTTTTACTAATGATTCCAAGCCGTATTACTTCCTGATATTCACGCACAGTTGCAGTGACAAGATACACCATCAATAAATTCAAACAATAATGGCACAATGCAACCCATTTTAATTCTGACAACTGCAAACGGCCATAAATTCTCCAAAATTCATAAGAGATAAACAACATACCTGGTGCTGCTAAAATAATCATATACTGAGTTTTGGTAACGTAAGTTAACTCCATTATTCTATTTTTACTAAAGAATAAGTTAATCAAACTCAACATCAGGACTGCGATTACTGTGGATTCCAATCCTGTTCCCATCGCACTTTCAGAAAATACCCGAATACACACAATAAAGTTTATATAAAAGCAAATATATGGCAGTGCAAGTTTTATACAGTTTCTATTGGTGATAAATACCCAAAACAGCGTTCCAAGGAGCATCAGTATCAAAAAAACAAAATAGGAGTGTTTTGCAACAAACGTCAACTGTGTAATCCATTCAATTCCTGCCATCACCACAATTCCGTATAAAAATAATCTCACGACTTCCATTTTATTTCTATCCCGTTTGTTGGTTAATATACTCTTCAGGGCGAATAACAAATAAATATACTTTATTACCGGCTCTACTGCATTCCACATTCTGTACTATCTCCTGTTCCATATCATAAATTCCATTTTTACATCTCCAATGCGATCTCGGCTGATCGGAACCCGGATTCCTCCATCTAATAATATCTCCTGGTTTTCAATGCGGTAAATATACCGGTAATTTACCAGATAACTTCGATGTACTTTAATAAAACCACAGGAAATCAACTGTTTTTCCAAACTGCTGAAATGGCTTCGTACGATAATTTCTTCCTCTTTTAATCTTATTCTACAGCATCGCAGCTGTGCTTCCACATAAAGAGTTTCCTTAAGCGGCAGTATATGTAACTTACCACTCCGTTCTTCTATAATAGTCACCTTATCAATACTCTTCTGTTTCAGCTTTCGCTGTATTTCTTTCGCAGTTATACCTATCTCCGTATTTATTTTATTTTTTCTCAAAAAATTAAATGGCTGCACTTCAAAAGACTGGAATACCAATTCCTCATTGGATGAGATAAATACCACTAGCGTATCAGATTCCCATGTCCGAATTTTTCTGCAGATTTCGAAACCATCCATATCAGGCATAACAATATCAAGAAACAATACATCATAGTTCCTTCCCTGCATGACCGCGTCAATCAAGTTCCGGCCTCCACTATATTGATCCAGAGCAATAGTTTCTCCACATTCTTTAAACGCCTCTATAATCTGTACAGCTAAATAATTCAAGCATTCTTTTTCATCTTCACAAATTGCAAAATGATACATAACCCCTCCTGGAAATCAATCAGGTAATTCGTCTGTCTCTGCGTTCCTATCAGAAGCATACATCCTCCTCTTTTTCTATCGGCTTCCTCTGCTGCCATCATGCAAAATTGATTTGGGGGAATTCCTCTTTCTAAAATATCTCTACTTCTATAGCCATCAAATCAACATTTCACTTACCCCATAGAATAATTAATATTGTACACGCTGGTGTATGAATGTTTCTGATTTTTTATACATTTAGTATATCATAGCGTCGAGAAAAGGCAACCATATGCTATCTTGAGTTTCCGCAGTTTAATCCACAGAACTTTTATTATATCTGCCTTGTTATAAAAATGATAAAAAATCCTCCCAAATTTAAGGAATCCTATTCCTTTTTGATGTAAAATTAAATCACCACAAAATAATCCACTAAACAAATATTCACATTATACAATTAGTATTGTTGGTAAACAGCAGTAGTACTAAATTTCATGTAACAGGAACTATTATTATAAATTACTAAAAGGCTCTATATCACCACTTTCTTAAAACTTTTTGGTTATCACGTTTCCTCTTTAAACACAGCAAAACCCCGGTTCAAAATCCTCGAACCGGGGTATGTCATCCACATTTTGCCATTTTCAGCCTCATAAAACACAGCTCATTTTCGCTCGAATTCCAGCTACTTTTCCGTCCCAAACCACTATATCTTGTGGTTTTTCTTCTATTTTTCCTTTTCATCCACAAGCGACATCCGACAGCACACTTCGACATTCCCCGTAGAAGGAAACATATCCACCGCACACACCTTCTCCACCCGGTACCCTCTCTCCTGGAACACCGCCAGATCCCTCACCAGGCTCGTCGGCTTACAGGAAATATACACAATCCGGTTCACGCCATAGTCAATGATCTTCCCCAGCGCCTTCGGATGAATCCCGTCTCGCGGCGGATCTAGAATGATTAAATCCGGCTTCTCCTCAATCTCATCGATGACTTTTAACACATCCCCTGCTATAAACTCACAGTTTTCCAGCCCGTTCATCTTCGCGTTCTCTTTTGCGGCCTCCACGGCTTCCTCCACAATCTCCACTCCGACCACTTTTTTGGCAACCGGCGCGATCATCTGGGCGATCGTACCCGTCCCGCTGTATAAATCAAACACCACCATGTCCTTTGTGTCTCCGACATAGCTTCTGGCCTTCTCATACAGCACCTCTGCCCCCAGAGAGTTTGTCTGGAAGAAAGAGAACGGTGAAATCCTGAACTTTAATCCCAGCAGCTCCTCATAAAAATAATCCTGTCCATACAAAATATCAGTCTTATCATTCTTCACCGCGTCCGACAGACTGTCATTCCATGTATGCAGAATTCCGACGATCCGGCCGTTTAACGGAAGAGAAAGCAGACGCTCCGCAAATGGCATCAAATCCGGTTCTTCCTGGCTTGTCGTCACTAAATCCACCAGTATTTCCCCCGTCTTTACCGCGCGGCGCACCAGCAGGTGGCGCAGATATCCCGTATGCTGCATTTTCTTATAAAATCCCAGCCCCAGTTCCTCGAAATAATCCTTGGAGGCCTTCAAAATCTCACAGAAATCTGAATTTACGATCTGGCAGTCTGTGGTGGTCACTACATCGTAAAAGCTTCCGCGCCGATGCATCCCCAGCGCCATCGGCCCGTCCTTAAACTCATCTCCAAACGAAAACTCCATCTTATTCCGGTATCCGCAGGGCTGCGGGCTCGCCAGAATCCCTTCAAATTCATAGGAAGCGCAGACACTGTCAAGAAGACTCCTCACCTGCTTTTCCTTTATTTCCAGCTGCTTCTCATAAGGGATCGTCTGATAAATGCATCCGCCGCAGGTTCCAAAATGGACGCACGGCTTTTCCGCAGTCTCCAGAGGTGACTTTTCTAACACCTCCACAATCTTACCTTCCAGCCGTCCGCCCCGCTTCTTCGTAATCATCACAGACACCTTCTGCCCCGGAAGCGCGTGCTTCACCGTGATTTTTCCGGATTCCGTCACCAGCGTCCCTTTATCCGGAAAATCAAATTTCTCTATTGTACCTTCATATATCTCGCCTTTTTTCACGTTCTCTGCTCCTGTTCTCATTGATTATCAACCGCTGTCCGCCGTTTGCCAAAACCGGCTTCCATTCTTACCGCCGCAGCGCGCTTCCGCCCAAAGGGCTTCTGACATCACAGGAACCCTTTCCTGTGACACCAAAAAGCGTGTCTCAATCGCTGAGGCACGCTTCCTTTTTCTAACTGTCCTTCTTACTGTTCAGAACCCTCGCCCGGTGTATCATCTTCGAAGAAATCATCATCGAAATCATCGTCAAAATCATCTTCAAAATCTTCTAAATAATCCGGTGTGAAGAAACGGTAAACCGCATACGCAATACCGGCGACTGCCGCTACAGCACCAATGATGGCAAGTATCCAGAGAATACAGTTTTTCTTCTTTTCGTCTTCTTCTCTCTTGTGCAGCAACTCGTTCAGTCTGCTTGAATTTACGAGTTCCTCTACTCTGTTCATAGCTTCTTTGCTCATCGTATCGAATCTGTTCATATCATCCACGTCCTTTCTGAGAGCCTGTTTCCTATAAATATGCGGCAGAAACGAAATCTTTCTGTCTGTCGTTCTTATTATACCATTATCTTTATGCTTTTACTATCTTTTTTGATCATTTTTATTTATTTCAATTTTTATAACGCTTTTGATTTCCTGGATTCTTCTCCTGCGAGCCATCGATCAGACCGGTTTCAGCTTCGCAAAGGACGCGAACATCTTCTTGATCCCTGCCTTATCGAAACAGACCGTAACCTCATAGTCTTTTCCGCCATCCTTGATCTCCACCACATTTCCCTCACCGAACTTTATGTGGCGGACACGGTCGCCTTCCTTATAATCCAGGGCACCTGATTTCTGTACGGTAAACGCCTTTCCGAATGCCGGTTTCTGAACCGGTGACGCAGTTTTGGAAGCATAGGCATTGCTGCCCGGTCCGAAGCTGCTGACACCGGCGGCCTTATTCCCCCAGGTGGTCGGTCTCTGACCGCCGGAAGCACCGCCTCCGCTGCCCGCGGCTCCGGCTCCCGAACCGCCCCAGGAGCTGCCGCCTCTCGCATTTTTGCCGCCCTGGCCCCAGGGCAAATCGCTGTCGTCAAAACGATCACTCACACGCTCCGCGCGCGAGTCACCGTAACCGTCAGACGATTTCCGGAAGGAGGACAGCCTTGGCTCCAGCTTATCACAATCCAGCAAATCAGCCGGGATCTCATCGACAAACCGGCTGGTCTTCGAATAACGGGTCTCCCCATTGATCATTCGCTGTTTCGCCCCGGTCAGCATCAGGAAATCCTGCGCCCTGGTAATTCCAACGTAACAGAGACGCCGCTCTTCCTCGATCTCCTCCTTGTCGTCCGATGAGATCGACATCATGCTCGGGAACAGGCCATCCTCCATGCCGCTTAGATAGACTCTCGGAAACTCCAGTCCCTTAGCACTATGTAACGTCATCAGCGTCACCCGGTTTTCCGAGTCATCCATACGGTCCACATCCGCAACCAGTGCAACCTCCTCCAGAAATTCGGAGAGCGTTCCCTCGTCGTGATCCCGCTCAAAGCTGACCGCTTTATTAATTAACTCCTCGATATTTTCCAGACGGGTCTGATACTCGATCTCGCCCTCAGCCTCCAGCTCTTTCTGATACCCGGATTCGTCCAGCACATCTTCAATCAGTTCCCGGATCGAGTAATCCTCATAGCGGATTCTCTCACGGAAATCCTCAATCAGCGCCGTAAACTTAAGTATCTTATCCGCAGCCTTTCCCAGTCCCGGAACTGCCTGGGCGCGGCAGAATGCGTCATACATGCTGAAATCATGCTCCGACGCAAACGCCTGTACCTTTCCCACACTGGTTCCTCCGATTCCCCGCTTCGGAACATTGATAATACGGAGGGCAGATAAGTCATCCCGGCCGTTGTCAATCGTCTTCAAATACGCCAGGATATCTTTGATTTCCTTTCGCTGATAGAAGTTCACGCCTCCCACCATACGGTACGGCACATTGCGCTGAAGGCATTTTTCCTCGATAAGACGGGACTGGGCGTTGGTCCGGTAAAGAACCGCGCAGTCCTGGTAGCCGCATCCGCTGTTCTGAATATCGCGTACGATGGCATCCGCTTCCTCGGCGGCCGTCTCAAACTGTTTATACTGTACCAGAGGCCCTTCCTCATTGGCCGTCCACAGCGTCTTGGACTTTCTTCCGCGGTTGTGACGGATTACCTCGTTGGCCGCATTTAAGATGTTCTGGCTGGAACGGTAATTCTGTTCCAGCTTGATCACCGCCGCCCCCGGATACGATTTTTCAAAGTTTAAGATATTGCCGATGTTCGCGCCGCGGAACTTATAGATGGACTGGTCATCGTCGCCCACCACGCAGAGATTCCTGTATTTGCCGGCCAGCAGGCTTACCAGCTTAAACTGGGCGGTATTCGTATCCTGATACTCATCCACCATGATATATTTGAAGCGCTCCTGATAGTAATCCAGTACCTCCGGATTATTCTGGAACAGCTCCACCGTCTTCATAATCAGATCATCAAAATCCAGCGCATTATTCTTCTTAAGCTGGCCCTGATACTCTTTATAGATCTGCGCTGCTTTCTTCTGGCGGAAATCGCCGCCGGCGTTCAACTCAAACTCTGCAGCCGTTACCAGTTCGTTCTTGGCCGTGGATATGAGGCTCAGCATCGCCCGGTCTTTATAAAGCTTCGTATCTAACTCCAGCGTCTTTAAAACCTGGCGCATCAGCGTTCTCTGATCATCGGAATCATAGATGGTAAAATTCGTCGTGTAGCCAAGGCTCTCGATATGGCGTCTTAAGATTCTTACGCAGGAAGAGTGGAAGGTACTCACCCAGATGCTCTCCGCTCCGAAGCCCACAATCTTGTCCACACGCTCCCTCATCTCTCCGGCCGCTTTATTCGTAAATGTAATCGCCAGAATATTCCACGGGTTTACGCCCTTCTCCTCAATCAGATATGCGATCCGGTGGGTCAGAACCCTGGTTTTTCCCGAGCCGGCTCCAGCCAGCACAAGAAGCGGTCCTTCCGTGTGGAATACCGCTTCTCTCTGTACTTCATTTAATGTATCGTAAATGCTCATAAACGTATACCGTCATTTCCTTTCATCAATGGTTTGATTCAGCCGGGTATCCTGTTGTTTCGATTCCCAGATATTTTTTAATATCTGCAAGCTGTTCCATCGCAAGACGGCGTCCGTCTTCATAGAGTGCTTCCAGCTTCTTTCTGTCCTGTTCCGTCCTCGACACCGTCACCGGCTTATCCGGACGGATCACATAGATCCTTCCCGCCTTTTCCAGCTCGTCAATCTCTTCCTGCATCCGGTTATAGCGTTCCGGCGCCTCCTCCAAAGATTGAAGCAGCCGCGGGAGCGGTTTGAAGTAGTGTTCATACGCCCGCCTCGTCCATTTATCCACAGGCTTTTTCCTGTATCCCTGATTCCTGGTAAGTATGACAATGATCTTTTCATATCCCTCGTCGATGGCTCTCTGATAGGCAATCGGCATGGAACAGCCGCCATCCAAATATTTCTTCCCGCCTACATCAATCATCCGTGACAGAATGGGCAGGCTGCTGGAGGCCTTTACCGCCTCTATGAAATCCTCACACTTCCCTTTTTCAAAATATTCCGGTTTTCCCGTCTTACAGCGGGTTGCAACCACCTCAAACCGCTGCTTCGACGCCTCAAACGTCTCAAAATCAAACGGAATCAGTGTCTCACTCAATTCTCCAAACAGAAAATCAAAATTAAAAATCGAACGGTTCTTCACCATACTTCGAAAGCTCATAAACCGCTTATCATTCACGTAGTCCAAATCCACCCGGATCGTTCTTCCAATCTGTTTGCTGATATAACTCATTCCGCACATAGACCCCGCGGAAACACCGTTTACATAGGACATCTCGATCCCCTGCTCCATAAATACATCCAGCACTCCGGCCGAAAATACACCTCTCAGGGAACCTCCTTCCAGTACTAAAGCTCCTTCTGTCATCTTATTCACCTCGCCTCCTATTCTATTGCATTTCCTCCCCCCGGTCAATCCCTTTATAAAAATCCCTTGATCCTTCCCTCCTATATGAGTTCCCCCGCCAGAACGTATTTCCATCTCAGCGGTGCCAGTACCCAGCCGAAAAAGCAGCGGGCGGCGGTGCCAGGGATCGTTCAGTGTGCCGGCATCTGGATACGAGTCATAAGAAAGTCCGGGTCTGGCGTACACACCAATGGCGGGTGTGTTCGCCAGACCCGGACTTTCTTATGGCGAGTAGGAAGCCAGACGGACACGAACGATCCCTGGCACCGCCGCCCGCTGTTTTTTCGGCGTACCTCTCTATAGAAACTGACTCTGATACAACTGATAATAAGCCCCCTTCCTCTCCATCAGCTCCTCATGACTTCCCGCTTCCATGATATTTCCCTGGTCAATCACAAAAATGCGGTCGGCCTTTCTTATCGTAGAAAGGCGATGGGCAATCACAAAGGACGTGCGCCCCTCAAGAAGCGCCTCGATTCCCTTCTGCACCAGCAGCTCCGTGTGGGTATCGATGCTGGAAGTGGCCTCATCCAGGATCAGAATTCCCGGCTTTGACAGCATGGTCCTTGCAAATGCCAGCAGCTGCCGCTGTCCGATCGAAAGCCTGGCGCCCCTCTCACTGATTTCGGTGTCGTAACCGTGTTCCAGCTTCATAATAAAATCATGGGCGTTTACCGCCCTGGCCGCTTCCATCATCTCCTCGTCCGTGGCATCCAGGCGTCCGTATTTAATATTATATTTAATGGTACCGGAAAACAGGAAATTATCCTGTGTCATGATACCCATCTGACTCCTCAGGCTCTTAAGCGTCACCTTTTTAATGTCGTGGCCATCGATCAGCACCCGCCCGTCCGTCGTCTCATAGAACCGGCTGAGCAGATTCACAATCGTCGTCTTCCCCGCACCTGTGGGGCCCACCAGTGCAATGGTCTCCCCCTGACGGATATGAAAATTCACATCCTTCAGGATCATGCGCTCCGGCTCATCGTCGTAGGCAAAGGAAACGTGTTCAAAATCCACCGTTCCCTCAATTTCCGGCAGCTCCGCCGCACCCGGGCAGTCGCGGATTCCGGCTTCCGTATCGATGATATCGAATATTCGCTCCGCCGCCGATATATTGGTAGTCAGCTTGTTATAAAAATTGGCAAGGTTCCGGATCGGGCTCCAGAACATGGCAATATAGGTTGAAAAGGCAAGAAATGTACCAATGCCGACCTCCCCCACGCCGATCACGCGGATGCCGATAAAATACAGCAGAAATCCGCCCAGCCCCCAGGTGATCTCCACCACAGGCCCAAATCCGTCCGCCACAACGACAGCGTCGATAAACGCCCGGTAATGCTGCTCCACCAGATCATAGAATACGGCCCTCGTCTCCCGCTCTGCCGCAAAGCTCTGAATCACCCGGATCCCGGAGAGATCCTCATGCACATAAGCGTTTAAATTGGAAGTCTTTTTTCTGTAAATCTGCCACCGCTTATGGGCCGTCGTCTCAATCACCAGCATCCCCACCACCAGAATCGGGAGCGTCAGAAGTGCCGCCATGGCCAGCTTGTAATTCTTAATCAGCATGATAACCGCGACACAGACCACCGTAATTAAATCCGGGATCAGCTGAGTCACGCTGTCTGACAGCACATCCTTTAAGGAATTCACATCACCGATGATTCTGGCCAGTATTTTCCCGGTGGGACGGCTGTCGAAAAATCCAAAGCTCAGCGTCTGAATATGCTGGTACAGCTCGTCTCTGATATTTAAAAGGACCTTGTTTGAAACATCCGACATGATGTACATGCGGACCTTGGTTCCAGCCAGGAAGAAGAGAAACATCACCACCGCCAGAGCCCCCAGCCTAAGCAGTCCGTTCACATCTCCGGATGCCACACAGACATTGATCGCGTACTCCATCATGATAGGAGTCGCCATGCTGATGGCAATCGTTCCCGCCATAATGAGAAGAACTGCCGCTATTTGCTTTTTATAAATCAGAAGGTACCGGAACAACCGGATGATCGTATCCTTTTTCAGTACTTCCTTCTGTTCTTCGTCGACTCTGCTTGTATTTACTGACATGACTGTACCTCCTCTCCATACTGCACCTGATAAGTCCTGTAATACTGCCCCTTCTTCGCCATCAGCTCCTCGTGAGTCCCCCGCTCGATGATTCTGCCGCCCTCCAGAATCAGTATTTCATCCGCATGGCGAACCGCGGAAATCCGGTGGGCGATGATGATTTTGGAACTGTCCTTCTGCGTCTTCAAACGACGCTCAATCTCTTTCTCAGTCTCCATATCAAGCGCCGACGTGGAATCATCAAGGATCAGAAGGGGAGTCCTTTTGGCGATCGCCCTGGCGATGCTGATTCTCTGCTTCTGTCCGCCGGAAAGCCCCACGCCGCGCTCTCCGATCACCGTATCGTACTTCTCTCCCAGCTTCATAATAAAATCATGGGCCTCCGCACAGACAGACGCTTCCTCCACGCTCTCCCACTCAGTTGCATCCCGGTTTCCGGTCTTGATATTGTCCGTGATCGTGTCGGAAAACAGAAAGACATCCTGCATCACCACCGTGGTCTGGCTCCTCAAGAGGGACAGCGGCAGCTTCCGGATATCGATGCCGTCTAACAGAATCTCTCCGTTCGTCACATCGTAAAAGCGCTGGGTTAAGTTGACAATCGATGTCTTACCAGACCCGGTCACTCCCATGATACCCAGTGTTTTCCCCTTTTTCAGCGTAAAATCGATGTCTGTCAGAATTCTGGAACCGTACAGATCAAAATCCACATGTTTAAACTGAAGCTCTCCCTCGATTTTTTCAGGGACCACCGGGGCATCCGGTTCCGTGATGTCCGGCTTCTGGGCCATAATCCTTTTGATCTTCTTATTGGAAGCCATGGCCGCCGCAAAGTCGTTGCTGAGCCATCCGACCATCTCCATCGGCCAGATGATATTGTTGGCATACTCTGAGAACGCCCCCAGCTCTCCGATGGTGATACGTTTTTGAATCACCATGATGCCGCCGACCACGATGATCGCCATCAGCATCACCTTGGAAAGGAAAGACACGTTAGGCTGATACTTGACGATCAGCTTCGCCTGCTCCATATTTAAATCGTAATACCGCTTGTTGTGGCGTTTGAACCGGTCAATCTCGTAATCCTCTCTCGCAAACGCCTTCACCGTCCGCACACCGGCCAGGTTCTCCTGAGCGACGGTATTGAGCTCCGCCGTCTGCTCGCTGATCTTGTCGTAGACCTGACCGAGACCATTCTCCATCTTTAAGCCGTACCAGGCGATTACCGGCATGACGAGCAGCGGAATCACGGTCAGGGCAGGACTTAAGCGAAACATGCAGGTCATGATAATCACCGTGTGAATGGTACATTCAATGATCAGCATCCCGACAAAGCCCATGGCATTCCAGATGCGGTCCACATCGTCCTTCACACGCGCCATCAGCTCTCCCGTGTTATGACTGTCGAAATATCCCATAGACAGTGTCTGAATATGGTCAAAGAGATCTTTTCTCAGCCTGCTTCCGATTCCCGACGCCGAGTAGTCGAAGATAAATTCTTTTACGTACTGGAAAATGGCTCTCCCAAAGCCAATCCCCAGCAGCCCCAGCAGCAGCCGCATAAGCAGCTCCAGCCTGCCGCCGACAATGACATCATCAATGATGTGCCTCGTGATCTGAGGTGACGCTGCATCCAGCAGAATGCTCACTACCATGGCCGCGATAGCCACCACGTAAAGGATCCCGTACTTCTTTACATACTTCCCTAAATTTCTCATGTTGCTCCCCCTTTTGTCTCTTTTACGCCATATGCGGCTGCCCGCAAATCTATCGGCAAATTGCCGTGAAAACCATGAAAACTATGAAAAACGCGAAAAAGCCGTCAAAAACAGCAATTTGCGGCTTTTAACGGCTTTTGGCCATAAAAATAACCGCAGTCCAGTTCAGACTGCGGCATAATGATTCAAATTCAGATAACACACTGACTTCCATACGATATCATGGCAGCTCAGAGACCGAATTCTCTCTTAAGGCAGACTGACTGTTTGTTATGATTGATCATTCCACTGCTAATTCTACAAGATTTCATAGTTCTGCCTCCTTTTCCTTTAATCGGTAATCTAGTTACTAGAATACTGCCACTTTCCTGTTCTGTCAAGCACTTTCTGTTTTTCAGAAAAAACAGTTAATATTCCAGCACAACTTCGATCCTGTCTTTTGCCCGGCTGTAATAGTAAACTTTTTCTGAGAGAAAGTCCTCATCTGCCGGCATCTCCCTGTTTAGATTCTTTAAACTTTCCTGTATCGTCTCGGGATATACCTTCTCGCAGTTATGGATCGCCGCCTCGTGCATACTGGTAAACGCAATGTACAAGTCGTTCCCCATCAGCTCTCCCAGCCGCTTCGCCACTCCCGGCAGGAAGATGGCTACCGCCCCGTTTATCTGACTCTTCGTCGTGACAAACGTGGCGCAGGCGCCCCCGTCCAGTCTGACATCCGTATCCCGTTCCATAAAAATACCGTAGTCCTTATCCCGGAACCGCTCGACCTCCAGCCAGTTGAACAGACGCGGAGGAAAGAGCCTGTAAGTATTCTCCATAGCGTCGTTCATCACCTGTTCCCTGCTCTTATCCCAGCCCTCGCATACCACCTTCGGCACCATGGAACTCGTATACAGACCGCCGAAATTCCCGATGCTCACGTAAAGCGTCAGAGCAATATCCCCTGTCACCTCGTAAACGCCTTCCTCCAGCTTCTTTGCATTTCTCTCATAATTGAGGGGACGGATCACCAGATACTCCCGAATGGCCTCATAGTCCTCCATATGACCCAAAGGACTGCTTTTCTCAATCTCTCTGCAGCGCTCCAGACAGTCGGAAGCCTCTGACAGAAGTTCCTCCATCCCCTTGCCCATCTGGAAATCATGGTAGATCTCTGCCATATGGAACCGCTGGATATGGGTCCCGGAACCGTCTCCGTTTAACTCCACCACCAGCAGATCCTCCGCCTCTTCTGCTTCACCGCCTTTTTGCAGCGTGACCTTCGCGCCCCATTCCTCTGTCATCAGAATAAGGAACGCCTGAAACTGCTCCACAAACTCCAGATACTCTTTTGTCTCTCTCTCTTTTTTCATCGTGCATTGCCCTTCTCTTTCTTAAATTTCCTGTAATCATGAGAACTTCATGGATTAAAGGATTTGTAAGGGAATAAAAAATGCCCGGCATTTCATGGAAAATACGCGCAGTTCTCCTTCGTCGGGAACGCGCCCAAAATACATGATTCCATCTTTCATTATACGTTTTAAGTGTAAAAATTACAATACTGGAAACAGGTTGCCGAACCGGCAGAACAGAATCAGAACTTCAGAATGATATTATTATAAACCGGAACAGCGGTACTGTCAATGACTACGTGCTCATAAAACCGGATATTTTTCAACCTATTTTTCAACAAAAAACGCCATTTCAAACGGCCGGCGCATGATCTGCCGCCGGCCGTCTGTCACAGTCCTTTACTCTCTGCCGATTACAAAGCTGAAGGTAATATCCTTCTCACCGCTTACGCAGTATTCCGGATACACCGGCGCACCCCAGCTGTCGTCTCCGCCGACTCCCCGCATGGCCGCCAGGATATTGACGACCGTATACCGGGGCTGAGGCAGTTCCTCTATGTGGGCGGCATGCTCCAGTTCCTCCGCCGTATAGGGAAGAACGGAGCCCTCAAACGGGCGGCCTTCTGCGGTAAACCGGATCGAATGCCCTGCTTCGTCCGTCACCTTCAGCCACCTGATGCCGGTGCGGTTTCCGCATTCCTGCGGAACAAGGTACCGTGACACACTGTCTGCCGCCGTACTCTTATAGATTCCGAGACGCGCGCCGGCGTTTCTGTCACAGTAATTCTCCTCAGGTCCCCGACCGTACCATTCGAATCCGCCGCCTGTTCCGCTGATACAAAATCTCATGCCGAAAAGCGGCAGCTCCGGCAGACCCTCCCGTCCAAAGTAACGGGCCGTGGTTTTTATCCTGCCTTCCTCGTCCACCTCGTAAACGACCTCCGTCACAGTCTCAGGCACCGTGGTCAGTCTGTAGGTATAGGAGACCCGAACGCAGTCTTTCCCCTCTTCCACCACACAGGTTTTGCTGTCGTAAAGAGGGAAGCTTCCGGCCCCGTACCACACGGCGCTGGATACAGAGAATTTATTGCCTCTGTCGTTATCTGTCGTTGCTCTCCAGTACACAGGCATGGGAAGCTTCCCGATCCATTCCCGGCCGTCATAGACAAGGGACACGATACCGCCCTCCTGCTTCGAGAAGATCACATGGAAGCCATCGCCCTTCACGCCGATATTGACATCGCCGTGTATCACTGTAAACGGAACACCGCCCGCGTCAGCACGGTTCTCCCCGGCGCATTGATCATCGCTGCCAATCACCCGGCAGCTTTCGCCGAAGGCCGTCTCATATCCCGCAGCCGCCCACCGTTCCTCTCGCTTTAATACCGCGGATACCTGGTACACATACTCCCCGGGCTCTGTAAGTTCAGGAGCTGATACGCTGACGTATTCCCGCTCTCCCGGCTTTACCTGCGCACAGAATCTCTCAGAATGCAGGGGAACTCCGTCTCTCAGCGCCAGCCAGACAAATTCCAGGTCGGAAGTATCGGTGAACAGTCTCCTGTTTTCAATCTCCGCACCACCCGCATCCGGAACCAGCTTAAGGTCCTGGTAGAGAGCCTTCACCTCCTGCGCCTTCGGCGAAATGGTTCTGTCCGCATAGACAATCCCATTGCCGCAGAAATTATAATCAGTCGGCCGGTCGTTAAAATCTCCGCCGTACGCCATGTGTTCCACGCCGTTCTCGTCAGTCTTCATCAGGGCCTGATCCACGTAGTCCCAGATGAAACCGCCCTGATACATGGGATACCGGTCCTCCAGCGAGGTGTATTTCTCCATGCCGCCCAGGGAATTGCCCATGGCGTGCATATATTCACACAGGATAAACGGCTTCTCCGGTTCCCCCTCAAGGTACGCCTCCACCTCCGCCGGCTTTGCGTACATGCGGCTCTCCATATCGCTGGTCTCATTGAATTCACGGTTCCAGAAGACGCCCTCATAGTGAACCAGCCTGGACGGATCCCGCTCCTTAAAATACTTCGACATGGCGAGAATATCTTCGCCCGCATACGACTCATTTCCACAGGACCAGATCAGGACGGACGCGTGGTTCTTATCACGCTCCAGCATGGACTTTGCGCGGTCCACCACGCACTCCTTCCACTCCGGAAGGCTTCCCGGCACGTTCCAGGAAGGCTCACAGGCCCCCATCTTCTGCCAGGAGCCATGACTCTCCAGATTCGCCTCGTCGATCAGATAGATCCCGTATTCATCACAGAGCTCATACCATCTTGACTGGTTGGGATAGTGGCAGGTACGGACCGCATTGATGTTGTGGCGCTTCATGAAGCGGATATCCCACAGCATATCTTCTTCCGTGACTGCACGTCCTCTCCGCACATCGAACTCATGGCGGTTGATGCCGCGGAATACAATCCGTTTCCCGTTTAAGCACATGAGACGGTCTTTCATCTCGAAACGGCGGAAGCCCAGCTTCTGGGGAACGACCTCGACGATCCTGCCTTTTTCATCGTACAGAATTACAGTCAGCGTATAGAGAAAGGCATCTTCCCCGCTCCAGAGATGAACCTCCGGCACGCTTCCTGCAAAGGATATGTTTTCCCCGGCAGGCATGCGCTCCCAGACGGCGGCTGTATTTCCCTCCCGGTCGGTCAGCAGGGCCGATACACTGCCCTTCCTGCTGCCTTCCAGCGTCAGATCCACCGTGAGTTCTCCGGTCTTTAAGTCCTCCAGAACGCCGGGATGGACAAACATGTCACGCACATGGCATTCCGGCACCGCGTAAAGATACACCTCCCGGAAAATACCGGAGAACCGGAAGAAATCCTGGTCCTCGATCCAGCTGGCGCTGCTTCTCTTATAGACCTCCACCGCCAGACGGTTGACCCCATCCTTTACGAAATCCGTGATTTCAAATTCAGAGGGAGTAAAGGAATCCTCGGAATATCCGACGAAGCGGCCGTTTACCCATACGTAAAAGGCGCTCTCCACTCCCTGAAAGGACAGAAACAGCCTCTTATTCTTCAGGGCCGCATCCGTCTCAAATTCCTTCACATAGCTTCCGACAGGATTATCCTCCCAGTCCACGTGGGGCGGCTTAAGCTCCGAATGACCTTCCCACGGATACATCGTGTTAATATACTGACATTTCCCATATCCCTGCAGCTCTATATGGCCGGGAACCGTAATTTCTCCAAAATCACCGAGACTTCTCTCAGGCAGATAAAAATCCTTTTTCCGCTGCTCCGGCTTTGGGGCGTAGGAAAATTTCCATGTTCCGTTTAAGGACTGACGAAGCTTCATGATGCCGCCGTCCGCCTCCTCCCTGCTCTCATAGAACCGGTGGTCGGAATGTGCCTCCAGGCGGTTTACCGCAAACACCTCCGGATTCTCGAGCCAGGCTAAATCGGCATGATACTGATCCATAAATATATCCTCCTTTTTCACGTCTATTATAGGGCTGTCTGCCAAAAGAATCCATCTCTTTTTTTACGATTTTCTGCAATTTTCTACTCTTTGACAGCACCGGCCGCAATTCCCGCCAGGATGTATTTCTGGAAGAACAGATAGATCACGATGGTCGGCAGCATGATGATGATGATTCCCGCCGCCAGGTTCTGCCAGGAGCCCTGCTGGGCGTTGGCATAATTCATCAGGAACGTGGTCAGCGTCCGCAGCTTGTTCTTCGGCATATAGAGGTATGGAATGTACATGTCGTTGATGATGGTAATCGCCTTGATGATCACGACCGTGGCCGTGGCCGGAGCCAGCAGCGGGAAGATAATTCTCGTAAACAGGCCGAAATACGAACAGCCATCCAGCAGCGCGCTCTCATCTAAGGAAACGGGAAGCGTGGAGATAAACTGGCGGTAAATGTAAAGCTGCATCAGATCTGAGGCCACATAGATGACGATCGGCGCCCCCAGCGTGTTATACAGCCCCAGACCGTTGATAATCTTGAAGCGGGCGATCTCTGTGACGAAGCTTGGAATCAGCATCCCCAGGAAAAACAGGCTCATAATCAGCTTTTTAAAACGGAATTGAAACCGCTCAAGGATAAACGCCGTAATGGTGCCGAATAATACGTTGAAGAAAATGCTGAAAACGAGTATGATGCCCGTATTTTTAAAGCCGATCAACAGGTATTTGTCTCCCAGCACCTTCTGGAAGTTATCCGTGGTCACACGGCTTAACGGAGGCAGTAACAGGGGGGAGGTATTAACCATATCCGCCTTTGTCTTAAACGCGGCAAACAGTGTTAAAAGAATCGGAGCCAGCACGATGGATACCATGCAGAGGCAGATCACCTGTTTTATAATTTGCTGCAGTGTGCGCTGTTTCATCCTTTCTTCCCTCCTTTTAATACGATTCCGTGGATAATCTTATTCTGAACCACGTAAATGATGACGATCATGAGCATGATAGCCACCGCCATGGTAGAAGCCAGGCCGAAGTTGCTGTATTTGAACGCCGTGTCAATGGTATAGAGCGTGAAGGTCGAGGATGCATACCCCGGACCGCCGCTGGTCATAACGTAAGGAATATCGAATACCTGAAGCGCGCCGCGGATATTGTCAAACAGGACAAAATCCACCATCAGCATAATGGCAGGAATCTGAATGTATTTGAACATCTGCCATGCGCTGGCCCCGTCAACCCGGGCCGCCTCCTGCACATCCTGCGGAAGGGACTGAAGCGCCGCCATAAACAGGATCACGTGATACCCCGAGAAACGCCATAAGGAAACGCCTGCCAGCACGAAGTTCACAATCTTCGGGTCTGAGAGCCAGTTTCTGATTAACGGTTCTAAATGGAACAGAGTCAGAATCTCATCAAAGGCTCCGTTGATTGGTGAAAAGAAATAGGAAAATGCATAGGAAATCGCCACGCCATTGATGATATACGGCATAAAGACCATAGTCTTATAGAACTTCGCGGCGCGGAGCTTAGAAGTCAGCAGGACGGCGAACATCAGCTCAATGGGAATAAAGAGCAGATGACCGAAGAAATAGACCGCATTGTTTCTCAGTGACTGCCATAAATCCTTGTTTTTCAGCATGTCAAAATAGTTGCCGATGCCGATGTAATCGTACGTCTTCGAATAGCCGTCCCAGTTGGTGAAGCTCATTCGGATCAGATCGAAGGCCGGTACCACCACAAAGCCGATCAGAAGAGCCATGGGGATGACCAGGGAACTGATGATAAATATCTTTTTCTGTCTTTCCAGTGAATTCATAACTAACCTCCCGGATTGGATTGATTTTACGGAATTTGGGGTATAAAAAGGATGGGGCGTCTGTACGGAAACCCCATCCCCTGTTACAGAGTCTTATTTAATTCCAAGTTTTGTCCTTGCTTCCGCCCATTTTGTATTTAAAGTATCGAGTTCTGCCTTTAAGTCAAAACCTTCCGTAAACATCTGAGCTCCCAGTTTCTTGTAATCGAAGGCGATCTCATTCTGAATTGCCTGGAAATCATCTCCGCCGCCGTCATACATAACCAGTTCCATATCAGGCTGCAGCGCGTCAGCTTCTGCCAGGATCGGATCTTTCTCCTTCGGGAAATTCGTCATGGAGGAGGCGCTGGTTACATAGTTAATGTATCCGGGATACCAGTCTTCGCTGTAGAACCACTCCACAAATGCCTTCGCCAGCTCCGGATTCTTGCTGTGTGTCGTCACGCCCATGAAGGAATCGCCCTGTACGATCACGCGGAACGGATCACTGGAGGTATCTCTGACCGGAAGATAGAAGGTTCCCAGTTCTGAATAGTCATCCGTACCGGACTGGATGTTCTGTAATCCCCAGTCTCCGAGAGCCAGGATGGCCGCTTTCTTCTGTGCAAACAGCGCGGTTACCTGATCGTTGCCCATGCCCAGAGGATCTTTTCCGAACACGTCCATATTGAAGAGCTCATTGACCTTCGTATAGGCCTTGTTGATATCCGTCCCCTCTGCGAACGGCGCGTCGGATTTGGCCATATCATTCCAGTTCTGGCCGTTGCCGCCCTCTAACGCAGGCATAAATTCCATATAAGGATAATCCGGCCATTCGTCCTTCGCACCGAGGGCGATCGCCATGAAATCCGGGTTGTCTTTTCCGTAGTAATCCTGAAGCGTCTGCGCCGTCTGCTCAAATTCGCTCCATGTAGTCGGCACCGTCACACCCGCTTCCTTAAACATGTCTTTCCAGTAAAATACGTATTCGTAGCCTGCTGTAAGCGGAACGCCCAGGATCTTGCCGTCTAAGGCATAGCCTGCTGCCAGTTCATTATTCTTTGTGGCCTCCAGATCCGATAAATCAACGAGATAATCTTTGAATCTCGACAGTGTGAATGGTTTGTTAAACATGACATCCGGAAGCTGGTTGGCGGAAGTACGCATCTTCATGGCGTTCCAGTACTCGGAATCGTCCTTGATCTTCTCCACTTCGATTTCCGCATCCGGATACTTCTCCTGGAACTTGCCTACCATATCGTTCTGATCAATATAGTCCATCAGGTTGTTGTCCCAGATGGCAAATACCAGATTTCCCTTTAAATCCGCCCCGGCCGCCTCCGTATCGGGAGCCGCTGTTGTATCCGTCTGTCCGCCCGCCGTAGTGGCCGCGTCAGCCGCAGGTGCCTTTTCTGTCTCCTTCGAAGCCGTGGCTGAACAGCCTGTCGCCGCTCCCACCGCCATCGCCGCGCAAAGTCCTAATGCCGCAATCTGTTTCTTCATGTTTCTTACCTCCCTTAGTTTGTTGATGGTTCAAGTTTACCATTTTCATCCACGCATCTCCATGAACTAAGGTTTGAAAACTTGATATATCGTTAGGTCTTTTATTTCCGGTATGCTCCCGGGCTGACCTGACAGATCTTTTTGAATACTCTCGTAAAATGTTCCACACTGTTATACCCCACACTCTGGCTGATCTCATAAATTTTCAAATCGGTCTGCTCCATCAGCTCCCTGGCCTTCCGGATCCGCACCTCGGTTAAGTAGTTGCTGAAGGTCATTCCCTCCTCCTTTGTAAACCGGGAGCTGAAGTATTTCTCATTTAACCCCACATATCCGGCCACGCTTCCCAGCGTCAGCTCCGGGTTGGAGTAATTATCCATAATAAAGCGCTTTGCCCTGCTCATCATATCCGCCTGGCGCCGGTCATTCTGATGTGCCGCATAATCCATCACCCAGCGGAAATAATTGTTAAGCCACAGTTCCAGACTCCCCATCTCCTCCAGCCGGCCGATCTTCTCGTAATAATTCACCTTTTCCGCAAAAAGGGCTCCGATATCGTCGTGACTCTCGTTCAGGAGCCAAGCCAGATTACAGATGAGGCAGAGGATCTCCTTCTTTGCCGAAGAAAGCCCGCTCCCGTAAAAAACTGCGATCAGCTTCTGCTTTTCCTCCGAAACCGTCATCTCATCTGCGGTCAGAAGCCCTGCTGCCAGACGCTTATACCGGCTGAAGGAATTCCTTGCCTCTAAGTAGTCCACGCTGTCCTTCTCCCACGGGCTGCACACTGCCGCTCTCCCCTTCAGCCAGTGGAGAGAGAGCCAGCCCCCGGCTTCCTCGAACCTGGAGAGAAAATCCCCCGCTCCGCTTCCTCTGGTGCTGATTCCCGCTGAAACGGGAAGATTTAAGAAATTATTCCAGACACTGCACATCTGTCTGCAGGTAGAAACCGCATTATCCTGATACTGTCCCGCATCCAGAATCCGGTAGAGCATCACGTAACGCGACGGAGATATCGTCCCCAGCACACACCGGGAGACCACCCGCGGAATCTGAGCCGCAAACTCCAGCAGAGGCCTGATCAGCTTTCCTTCAAAATCTCCGGCAAATCTCCCGGCATGCTTCTGAAAGTCATCGATTTCAAACTGCACGACCAGATACTCCCCTGCCAGGAATTCCTCATCCAGTTCGCACTTTCCCATGGCCATGGCGGCCAGACGCTCAGAATCCGATATTTTTTCCCTGCTTTCCTCCGCGCTGTTCTGCCTTCCGGTCTCTTCTTCACTCTCCCACTCTCCGTTCAGACCTTCCAGCATATTTTTCAGCAGCTCTCCGTTTAAATCGGCCTTAAGCAGATAGTCGCAGGCGCCGAGCCGGAAGGCGTCCCGCACCAGCTTAAAATCATCGTATCCGCTGAGGACCAGAACCTTCGGCATAACATCAAAACGGCTGACCGCCTCCAAAAGCCCAATCCCGTCGAGAACCGGCATCTTCATATCGCTGATAATCAAATCCACCGTATGGTTCTTTAAATACTGAAGCGCCGCTTCCCCGTGGATGGCGTCTGCCGCAATCTGAAACCCCAGCTCCTCCCAGTTAATGAGAGAGCGAAGGGTAATTCGGATTATCGTATCGTCATCTACAATTAATACCTTCCTCATATTAATCCCTCCCAGCCGCCGGAATCCGCAGAACCGTCTCCGTATACCTTCCAACTTCACTCCGTATCTGAAGTGTGCATTCATCTCCGTAGTTCAAAACAAGACGCGTATTGACGTTCGTCACTCCGATGCTTACGTAGTCCTCATTTTCCGCAGTCTCGTTCGACAGCAGACGGCGGATTTCCTCCTCTGTCATCCCTTTTCCGTTGTCGCGGACCGTGATGTACAGATATTGATCCTCAAGACGGGCCCTCACCGTAATTTTCCCCAGTTCCTCTTCCTGCCCGGAGAATCCGTGGACGATGGAGTTCTCCACAATCGGCTGGAGGATCAGCCGGGGAACCATACAGCTTCCGCAGCCTTCCCCGATTTCATATTCGATCTCAAAACCGTCGGAATATCGGATCTTCATGAGATAGATAAAGCCATCCAGCACTTCCAGCTCCTCATCCAGAGTATAAAAGCCCACATTGCTCCGGAATGAGCAGGACAATATCTTAATCAGCGCCTCTGCCATCCTGGCGATCGCCTCATACCTGGACACCTGTGCGATAAATCGGATGGAATTTAAGGAATTCACCAGAAAATGCGGATTGATCTGCGACTGCAGTGCCCGGATCTCCGCCTCGTGTTTCTTCTGCTGTTCCTCTTCGTTCTCCTGCATCAGCTGCTTCAGCCGCCTCGTCATACGGTTGAAGGAATGAATCATGACACGGAGTTCAGCCTGTCCCACCGGAACCACATGGACATCCAGCCTGCCCTCCTCCACCAGCCTCATCCCTTCCACGGTGTTGTGGATAGGATCGATGATATTCTTTAAAAAGTAACTGGAAAACAGATAGAACAATCCGAATAAGACGACCGTTACCGCCACGATCACAGCGGCTATCCGGGTAAAATCCCGGGTCAGCAGTTCGGAATCGACCACGCTGACGGCAAGGAGCCCCGTATCCGGTTCCTCGGAGATGACGTATACGTAACTCTTACCGTCCAGCTTATGGTGCAGTTCTGTCTCTCCTCCCGAGATAATCTCCGGAATGAAGAAGCGCATGCCGTCGTTGACGTCAAACACCGGAGTCCCATCCGGATTTAAGAGCATGGTAACCCCCAGCAGCTTCTCCTTGTTGTACTCCTTTATTAAGTTTCCGGTCTGGGACGATACAAACAGAGCCGCCATCTCCACCACATTATCGCGGTCCACGTCGATCCCCGGGGAAAGTCCCGCCACTATGGTCAGCATGTGGGCTTTTCGCGAGGCCGTAACGTTTCTGTCGTAAAAGCCGACTTTTACCATATTCTTATCGTTCAGGGCCTGCTGGTACCAGGACGCGGCCTTGATCTCCTCGTCCGGCAGAATGATATCGTCCTTCATATAGGTAGATTCCCCATCCTTCATATAAAAGACGGCAGATAAAATATCCTGTACCGGAACCATGGCGAAGTTAAAGGACTCTGACAGCATACGCGCCGCACTGTACCGTTTCGTAAAGTCCTGCGTATCGGTCATCGCCGCAATTTTCATAATTTCATTGTCATTGACATAGACGAAATGGGACAACCGCAGGGAGACATCCTTCACCTCGCCGCCCAGAGTGGCTATGATATTGTCCTGGGCGCGCTTAATGCTGCGGGTTGCTGAATCGATCATCATCGTACGGATGATGGCGATAGAAATGATGATGATAAGCAGAATAGGGATGACAATGAGGGCGAGAAACGTGTGATAATAAGAAGCCTTCAGATTCTTCTTTTTATTCAGCCACATCATTTCCCGCCCTCCGGTTCTGCCAAATTTGTAAATAGTATTTCATATTATACAACAGCAAAATCATAAAATCAATAAAACGGCTGGTATTTGTATGCCTTCTTCCTGAACCATGCCTGAGGATTAATCCGCCTTCACAAACGTCTCAATCCTCGTCTCAATCCGTATCTTCTCCCCCCTGCGAATCCTGTACGCAACCGCAGGAATGGAGGCGTTCGCATAGAGCACATTCGTATTGGGATCGGCCCCGATCACGACGCCGGCAGCCTCCGGCCCCTCGCCGGATACGGTACAGCCCTGTTTCTCCCAGGACACGGAGGCGGTCTTTCCTTCCGCCAACTCTCCATACCCTTCTGTAAACTTCTCCACAGCAAAGCCGCAGTCATAGGCAGTACAGTCGTAATCACTCTCCACCTCGTGGATTCTCATGTGTCCGTACTCCGTCGGTATCACCACCGAGGTCACTCTGATTCCCGGAAACGCCTGCCAGTCGCTGACCACCCGGTCCGCAAAGATATGATAGGATTCGCTTACCTTCCTGACAAACACGTAATCGTCGCCGTCGATTACGAAAGCCAGCGCGGAATCCGGCGCATTCTCATGAAGCACGATCTGGCTGCGGGCCACGGAAAATCCAAATTTCGTGGAATATGCAAATTTAGAGTATTTTTCCGGCACATGGCCGTGACCGTATTTTTCACATACACCGGCCGGATAAGCGGTCACATCCCTTCCGCGCCGCTGCACAATCATATTGGCCTGAAGCATCATTTTCACCTCTGCCAGAGCAGGAAGCGGCGCCGCTTCCACGCTCCAGAACGGATGCTCATCCGGCAGCGCCAGGCACAGAAGCGTCTTCATTCCCCAGTACGGCGACCCCGGCGCATTGTAGCGCTCTGCCATAATCAGGTTTGGATACGCGTAGCCGATGGTCAGCACGCCGTCCCGGTCGAAGATCTTCTGCCCGCACCACCAGTTCAAATGGCGGGCGAGAATTCCCTTTACCACAGCCACAGGAATCTCATCAAGACCTGCGAACACATAGGCTGACCAGAATGCCGCCTCACCGAACCGGTAGGACAGGCTCCTTCCATAAGGAAGCGCCGCCCCATCCTCATCGAACCAGTAGATAAAATCCCCGGCAAAGATTTCAGCCCGTTCCTTAAACCGTGCGCATCGTTCCGGGTCCTCATCAGCCATTGCCACGGAATACAGAAGTCCATAGTAATGCATGGCAAATGAGATATAATAATCCTTCTGTCCCGACGCTCCATCCCGGTACCAGCCGTCTTCCAGATAGTAGCTTTCGATCTTATCCAGACCGGACTGCAGATTTTCCGCGTCATAGCGGCAGCCGTTCTTCTTAAGCGCCACATTGACCAGAATCATAAAAAACTGCCAGTTGCAGTCCGGTATGATATGCCCGTTGATGCCGTAAAGCCAGCCTGCCAGGTGGTTCTGTTCCTCCTCGCCAAGTGGTTCCCAGACCTTTTCCGGCGTAAAGATCATTCCGCTCGCGATGGCCGCCATTTCCACGAACCGCTGGTCGTAATCCGTAAAGCCGCCCCAGTATTCCGGGTGATCCGGATCGGTTCCGTTCTTAAGTCCCTTCTGATAAAGTTCCTCAAAGCCGTCTCCTCCGCCCTTCCAGAAGGGAACCAGAGCCCACAGCGGCCGGGAAAATGCTTCCATCTCGATGCTGACCTCCGGATAGGTTACTCCGCTGTCTCCCAGATGCAGCCTGGCTCCGCCCTCGCTGTACAGTGGTTTTAAAGGATTCAGAACGGAAAACATCCAGTCCCGGAAATCCTGTTTTGTCTCTAATCTCATGTTCCTTCCGCCTCCTCTACCAGTATGGATTCCAATCCTTCGAAAGTCTTGTCAGCGCTTCCATATAGAAGTAATCGCCCCAGATGTTACACTCGTCGACTCCCTCCGGAGTACACGTATTATATGGAGATTTCTTGGAGTAAGTACTGTGCAGGACCAGTCCGTTCGACTCCTCCGGGCTTTTAACCGCGTAGTTCTCCACGACTGACTTCATTATTTTCTCAGCAAGGGAGGTGTAGTATATTGCATCCTCCTCCTTTAAGTATCTGGCCATTTCCAGCATTCCGCAGGCGGCAATGGAGGCAGAGGAAGAATCCCGGGGCTCACCGGAACCGTCTCCGAATTCCAGATCCCAGTAGGGCACAAGATCCTCCGGCAGATGATCCAGAAAATATCCCGTTACATGCTTAAAATCGTCGATATACTCTTCCCGCTTCGTGTAGCGGTAAGCCATCGCCGTACCGTAGACTCCCCACGCCTGGCCTCTCGCCCACGCGGAGCCATCCCGGTATCCCTGGCAGGTCGCCCCGTGATCGGGTTCCCCGGTCTCCATATTCATGAAAAAGGTATGCCATGTGGAATAGTCCTCACGGATGACATTGGCGATCGCCGTATGGATATGCTTCTCTGCGATATCCCGGTATTTTTCGTCGCCGGTCTCCTCCGATGCCCAGTAGAGCAGAGGCAGATTCAGCAGACAGTCGATGATAAACCGGTAATTCTCCGGCTGATCCATCGGTCCCCACGCCTGAATAAATTCTCCCGTCGGATGGTATCTGGTGATCAGCTGATCCGCCGCCATGACGGCCGCCTTTTTTCCCTGTTCACTTCCAATCAGCTTATATCCTGCGACGCAGGAAGGGCTGTAGAGGAATCCCATGTCATGGTGATCCACATCCTGCTTCCTCTCTATTCGCTGATAAAAGCTGTCGATCTGAATCTCTCCCGCCTGCTTCAGTGCCTCATCCCCGCTCCACTCATAGGCCAGCCAGATCTGGCCGGTCCAGAAGCCCGTCGTCCAGTTGACATTGGGAGTCGGCCTGTAGAACCCCTCCTCACTGTACGCCTTCTTAAAGGAATGCGTAAATTCTTTTAGATTTTCCTTCACCTGTCCTGCGGCAAAATCCATGGCCTGACGGCACGCCTCTTTAGACAGCTCATTCTTTTCCTTCAGACGCCTGATGGTCTCCTCTTTCATGTTCCAAAACCTCCTTGTAATAGTTCTGCATCAGATAAAATGCCGGTTTTTTCCGACTCCTGTCCTCTGTCATCAGTCCCTTGATGTTATATCCCTTCTGGTACTTTCCCAGCCGCTTCGGTGTCCGGAAATCAAACAGAATCCAGGGCGTCGTTCCCTGAATATACGGAATCTTCCGGAACATGGCAATCTGATTTTCATAAATCTCCATCTGTTCTTTTACAGATCCCCTGACACGCCCCGCACTGCTGCCAGCTGTCACTCCGCTTCCAGCCCGTTCTTCCTCGCCGCCTTCCTCAGCCGCAAATGCTCCGTCAGCGCCGAATTCGCTGATGATAACCGGCTTTTCCGGCGCAGACTGTTCCAGTATGGTGCCCAGCTTGCTGTAATCGGGATCGTACCAGCCGTAATACTCATTGAGGCCGATCACATCCAGATGTGCCTCCAGCCTGTCCGCGATCCGCAGGTTCACAGTGTCCACCAGACAGGCCGCGGAAATCAGTCTGGACGGATCAGATTTTCTCGCATACTCCGCCAGATCCGCCATAAAACGGTACCGCTCATCCGTATCCGGATTCTCATTTCCAACCGACCAGATGATGACGCTGGCCCGGTTTGCATCCCGCTTCATCATCTCGCCCAGCTGGCTCTTCGCCTGCTTCCATGTATCCGGATTTGCAAAATCGATCCACCAATATACGGGGATTTCCTCCCACAGAAGAAGGCCTTCCTCGTCGGCCAGCCGCGCCGCCCATTCGGTGTGGGGATAGTGGGCCAGACGGACGAAGTTGCAGTTCATCTCTTTTGCCAGGCAAAACGCCTCCCGTATCTCAGCCTTTGTGACCGCCTTTCCGTGATCCTTGGAATCCTCATGAAGACAGACGCCTCGCAGAAACAGCGGCCTTCCGTTTAAAAGGATGGAACGCCCCTCCGTCTCAATGGTCCGAAAGCCAACGCGGTCCGTGATCTGGTCGATAGCCCGGTTCTCCCCGTCATACAGCGTAAGCACGACGGTATAGAGCCTCGGATGCTCAGGACTCCACAGCTCCAGCTCCGGAACCTTCAGTTTTAGGCCCCCCGTGCCGCCGGAGTTAAAATCCATGATTTCACAGACTCCAATCTCAGGTATTTCAAAAAATGCGCTGAAATCAGAAAAACAGCTTCCGGCCGCCCCTTCCGCCGTAGCTTCCACCGTAATTTCCCGTCCCCGCCTGCCGCTCAGTCCCACCTTCATATCCTGAATAAAAACCTCAGGAAGACGGACGAGAGACACACTCCTGTAGATTCCTCCATACGGGAACCAGTCCGTGTTGAGAGACGGCACATCCGCCTGATGCCTGGTCCCATCCGCCACAACAATCAGCCGGTTGTCCCCGCCTTCCCTCAGATTCTTTGTCGCCTCCACGCAAAAAGGCGTGGAACCGCCTCTGTGAACGCCCAGGAAACAGCCGTTTAAGAACACCCGCGCCTCGCCGGCCACCGCTCCGAACCTTATAAATACCCGCTCATGTTCCCGTCTCTCATAAGAAAACCGGCGGCTGTAAACCGCCGGTCCCTCATAGTAAAAATATTCCGGTTTTGCGAGATTGAAGACGCCCGGAACCGGTACGGTTTCCCAGTCGTCAAATGCATAGTCGAGGGGCACCGTACGTCCTTCCTCATTCGTTTTCTCCTCCAGATACCATTTGGCCCGAAGGCAGTTATCATACAGATCGGGTGAGAAGTTCCAGAGTCCATCCAGGCTCTCTTCCGTTCTCCCACCCTGCATAATCAGGCTTTCCGCCCCGATTAAGGGAGCGGAATAAGCGTTTTTGTATGCCTCATTATGAATATTATCCACGAAATTTTTGATCTCTTCCATCGAAACCGGTCCTTTCCTGATCAGCCCTTTACGCCAGTCGCCGCGATGCCTTCCACAAAGTACTGCTGCAGTGCCAGGAACACGATCAGCACCGGAATTAAGGACAGTACGGATGCAGCCATAATCAGTCCGTATTCTGAGCTGTACTGGCTTAAGAACATCTTCAATCCCAGCTGAAGCGTCTTCTTGGCTTCCGTTTTCAAATAAATGAGCGGCCCTAAAAAGTCATTCCAGGTATTGACAAATGTGAAGATCGTCAGTGTGGAGAGCGCAGGCTTGGAAAGCGGCAGCATGATCTTTGCCCAGATCTGATACTCATTCATACCATCGATTCTGGCCGCCTCGCAGAGTTCATCCGGGATTCCCTGGTAGAACTGTCTCATCATGAACACGCCAAAGGCAGAGAATGCCTGGAGGCAGATGATTGCCAGATGCGTATCGTTCAGCCCGAAGCGCCTCATCATCATGAACTGCGGAACCATGTATACCTGCCACGGTACGGCGATCGTTGCGATATAGGCCAGGAACAGCGCATTTTTATGCTTGAAATTCAGCTTTGCAAACGCATAGGCTGCGAAGCTGCTGGTCAGCAGCTGCAGGCATGTAACGATTAATGTGATCTTGATCGTATTTAAAACGAATTTCATGAGCGGAATCTTCGTCCAGATGTCTATGTAGTTTCTCCATCTCGGATTCTCCGGTATCCACTGAATCGGGAAAATAAATACGTCCTTGTCTAACTTTAATGAGGCAGACAGCATCCATGCAAACGGTACCAGCATCAGAAATGCAAGGGCAATTAAGACTGCATAGAGGATAACCCGGCTGATTTTATAATTTGTGCTTTGTACTTTCATCTCTCTTCCTGCCCTCCTTAATTCGCATACTTCTTCTCACCACGGAACTGAATCAGCGTGATGACAAGGACCATCAGGAACAATACCATGGCAACCGCGCTGGCGTAACCCAGATTCCAGTTACGGAACGCTTCCTCGTAAATATGGTAGACGAGAACCATGGCCGAGGTGCTGACGACACCGTTGGAACCGCCGGCCAGCATGTATACGATATCGTAAACCTTGAAACAGTTAATCGTTAAAATAATCGTGACGAAGAACGTCGTCGGCTGCAGCTGCGGCCATGTGATATAGCGGAAACGCTGAAGAGAATTTGCGCCGTCTAAGCTGGCCGCCTCATAGAGCTCGGCGTTAATTCCCTGTAAACCTGCTAAATAGATGACCATGTAATAGCCCATGTTCTTCCACACGGAAAACAGTACGATGGTGAACATGACCCAGTGGGGGTCGGCCGCCCATTTCGGCAGGCTCTTGGCAGATACGCCCAGCTGATATAAAATCATGTTGACGGGACCGCTCTTCTGGGGACTGAAAAGCATGTTCCATACGGCAGCCACGGCCACCAGCGACGCTACGTAGGGGAAGAAGCTGACGGTACGGAAGAAATTCCGTCCCTTTACCTTCTGATTTAACAGGACCGCAAGTCCCAGCGCACAGGCCAGCGTAAACGGCACCGTCGCAAGACAGTAGACGATCGTATTGACAAAGGAAGCCCGGAATCTGGCGTTCCCAACCATCTGTACAAAGTTCTTAATTCCGGCAAACTCCATGGGGCTGTTCCCATCCCACTTCATAAACGCCAGTACAAAAGCAAAGATAATCGGTCCCAGGGTAAATACCGCAAATCCGATGAAGTTGGGGGCGATAAAGGAATATGCCACCATGTTTCTCTTTTCCTGTCTGGTAAACCGTTCTCCCGTGCGAACCTTCTTAATTTTCTCTTCTGTCGTCTCAATCTGAGAGATCAGCTTGTTTCTCTTATGTGACTGTTCTGTATTTTTAAGCTCACGCTCCAGAGCCTCACGCTTTGTGAGCAGCGCGGCAATTTTTTCGTTTTTCTGTGTTTCCGTTAATGTCTTAGCCACCGGCTTTTCCTCCTTTTCCTATTTACCATTCCGTGATTCGATTTCCAATTCAGAGGGGATTCTTTAAATGAGGCGGGCTTTTATTCTGCCCGCCTCGTGATGTAGCCTGATTGTCGTCTGCGCTTTTTATTCAGCCAGGATAGCGCTTACCTGCTCATCCATCTGTGTGATTCCGTCATCGACAGAGATGCTTCCTGTCATGATTGCATCATGTGCTTCGTTCAGTGCGGTCTCAATCTCAGAGCTCTTCGGATGTACCGGCATTTCCAGATACAGATTTGCAGTATTTAAAGCGTCTACACTGGTGTCGTCATCCTTCGGGAAACCTTCTGTTGCAGATACCAGGTTCGCTACCTCGTCTGTCATAACAGCCGGGATTGTTCCGGTTGCTGCCAGAACTTCTGCTCCCTCTGCTCCGCTTACGAAGTTTACAAACTCCCAGGCCAGATCTTTATGAGGTGCGTTGGTCGGGATTGCGAGAGAGGTGATGGTTGCCAGTGTGGAACCGGCCTCTACGCCGTCAGCATGAGGATACTTTGCAATTCCCCAGTTTGTGCAGTCTGTGTACTCGCCTGTTTTGATCTTCTCGATCAGTGTGGAGATGAACCAGGTTCCCATGTTCATCATCGCTACGTTGCCCTGGGCAAATGCGCCGGAGTAATGAAGGCCGCTGGTCTTTAAAGTTGCGTAATCCTGGCATACGCCGTCTTCCTGCTCTGCAAGAACCATGTCGTAGTATGGCTTTAAGAACTCATACTTTCCGTCCAGAATCGTATTCTTTCCGTCCAGGATACCGAACAGCTGAACGGCAGATCTCCATGTGTGGTAGTGAGCGCCGTATACTTCCTGGCCTGGGGTGTCAACGGTTACGGATCTTGCCAGCTTGTCATACTCATCGAACGTCATGTCGTTGGTAGGATAGGCAACTCCGGCCTTATCAAACACGTCCTTGTTGTAGAACAGCACCCAGAAGTCATTTCTGAATGGAAGCTCGTATAACTTGCCGTCTACCGTGATCTGATCAGTCAGTCCCTTGTACTGAGCCAGATCGACGCCTGAGTCTGCTATGTAGCTGTCAAGCGGCTCCAGCACGCCCTTGTTCACCAGGGTCATGTATCCCGGAACATCCTTTACGGTTACTACGTCGAAGTCGGAGCCATTTCCCGTAAGCTCTGTGGCCAGTACGGTCTGGTAATCGGTGGATCCCAAGTCTACCATTTCAATGGTAACATCCGGGTGGGCCTTCTCGAACTCGTCGATAAGCGGCTGATAGTAGGTCGTGGAGCTGATATCCCAGACAGACCATTTAAGGGTTGTCTTATCTCCTGAAGCCGCAGCCGTCGTATCCGCCGGTGCCTCTGCCTTCGCAGTTGTCTCCGCTGTTGTTCCTTCCGGTGCAGCTGTTGTTTCCTTGCTTCCGCTTCCGCAGCCCGCCAGTGTGGTAACCACCATCGCTCCTGCAAGTGCGAGACTTAATGCTCTTTTTTTCATTGTATTCCCTCCTGATTTGAATTTGGTAAATAGTTCAGCCATGCATCTTCTTGTTTTCAAAAAGCATGAAAACAAGAAGCCCGGGCGTTCCGCCCTATGTCAGTTTGAACAAAAAAGTGCTTATGCAAGCAAGCTTTCAACACACTTTTCCGTCCAAACTGCCGCATGGCTGAACTGTTAACTAAATTATAACCGGATCACCGGCGGAAAAGAATGGATTTTATCTCATAAAATATTCATTATTTATTCACAATTATTTCATAACCCCCTTGGCAATGTACTTTTTTACGATTAATAATACAATTTCTCTATTGTATACATATTGTATTGTTTTTCGTGAAATACCTCCTCACTTTTCATTGACAATTTACAATAAATAGTCTAATTTTGTATATAGAAATCTGCAGAGAGAGGAACTCATCCTTATGATAAAGAAATTTTTTCCCAGTTCGATCCGTGGAAAAATCATGGCCGTAACGGCTGCAATCACGGTTCTGATTGCCGTCATCACCATGGCGGTCTGCTACTCCGTGTTCCAGTCTTTTCTAATGAAAAACCAGATTCAGTCCACGGAATTCAACCTTTCCGTCATCAGCGGCAACATGGCGGAGGATATGAAGGAGATCGTCACGTTCACCAAATGGTGCTGCTCCAACAGCGAGGTCGGCCACTATCTGGAGCGGCTGAAGGACCAGCCGAAGCTCCCGACGGCTTCCAAAGACACGGAGGGGCTGCGGCCGCTGGCCCTGTCCGCCTATAAAAGGCTGAATGAGGAATACATAACCTCCGGAAGCGCCGGGGGAAAGAAATATATGGCCCGCGTCATCATCTCCACCCCAAACACCGGCAACTTCCTGCAGTCGATGACCAGCGCCAACTACTCCAGCTCCTTTGACGCAGCGCGGGTCAGCAGCAGCAGGTTTTTTGCGCCCCTGCTGGAAAGCTCCGACTTTCGATGGATCGGAGTGGTGGATGATCCGATCTCCAATGCCAATCATGAAAAGATCATTCCCATCGTACGGCCCGTATACGATGAATACAGCCTGGAGGTCATCGGCTGGACCTATGTGGAGGTCTCCTCCCGCCTGTTTACGGACTACCTGGCGTCCTACCCCCAGGCCGACGACAGCCAGCTGTTTTTGACGATCGGTGATAAGACGTACGGTTCCTCCAGGCGCACCTGGGACGATCCCTCCATGCCCTATACCGATTTTAAGCCTGTGACCGGCACTGCCACGCTGGATCCCGGAACACAGGTATTTTCCGTGGTCTCACCGGAAGGGGAAAAGCGGATGCTGGTCCGGCGGCCTGTCGAGGTGGAAGGGAGTGACGGCTGGTATCTGTCTCAGGTTTTATCCCGGCAGCAGTTTAACCAGCAGCGTATGGTTTACCTCCTGCTGATCGTCGGGATCAGTGCGGTCATCATCTCCCTCGGCTGTCTGCTGACCGTTCTTTTAAATAAGATCATCAGCCAGCCCATCAAACGGCTCAGTTTAAAGATTGATGCCATCGCGGACGGGGATTTCTCCAGGGACAGCGAGATCGAATGGAACCACGAACTGGGCTCCATCGGACGCGGTATCAACAATATGTCGGAGAACATCGTCACCCTGATGGATAAGCGGGTGTCAGACGAAAAGCAGAAAAAAGATCTGGAATACCAGATTCTGCAAAGCCAGATCAATCCGCATTTCCTCTATAATACACTGAATTCCATCAAATGGATGGCCACGATCCAGAATGCCACCGGCATCGCTGACATGACGACGGCCCTGGCCAGACTGTTAAAGAATGTTTCCAAGGGAACCTCCTCCATGGTCACACTGCGGGAGGAGCTGGATCTGGTCAAGGATTATTTTCTGATTCAGCAGTACCGGTACGGCGGAAGCATCACCATGGACTACCACATCGAATCGGACGAGCTCTACGACTGTGAGATCCACCGCTTCACGCTCCAGCCAATCATTGAGAACGCGCTGTTCCACGGAATCGAACCGAAGGGAACCGCAGGCGCCATCACGGTATCCGTAACGTCCGATACCATGAATGGAAAGAAAGTGCTGAAAATCAGCGTGACTGACAACGGAGTCGGTATGACCGGAGAAACCATCGAGGCCGTGCTTCACGAGGAGGACAGCTCCGGCAAAAACAAGACTGATTTCTTCCGCCATGTAGGGATCAGCAACGTAAACCGGAGAATTCAATACGATTTCGGACCGGAATACGGAATCACCATTGTCAGCGAACCGGGTGTCTACACGACCATGACAATTGTGCGCCCTTATAAAATAAAGGAGACATTATGATAAAATTACTGATTGTAGATGATGAGCCTCTGGTTCAGATCGGGATCAAATCCATGATAAACTGGGAGGAATACGGCATTGAGGTCTGCGGTACCGCCATGAACGGCGCCAATGCCCTGGAGCTGATTGAAGAATACTCCCCGGAGATTGTAATCACCGACATCCGCATGCCGATCATGAACGGGCTGGAGCTTGCAAAAACCTGCCGTGAAAAATACGGCAGGATCCCCCTGTTCATCTTTTTGACCAGCTATGAGGAATTCCAGCTGATCAAGGAGGCCATGACCTATGAGGCCGTCGATTACTTAATCAAGCTGGAACTGAGTGCCTCCTCCCTGGCAGATGCCGTGAAGAAGGCGAAAAACCGGCTGGAAAACCTTCAGGCCGTTGTCAAAGCCAAAGACCCCGGCCGCCCTCTGCTTCAGAGCTACTACGACAAATTCATCCTTCGCCTGCTGCACAACCTCTTCGATTCGGAAGAACAGTTCCTCCTTCAGGCAAAGGATTTAAAACTGGCCTTTACGGATGCCTGCTACTGCGCCGCCCTGTTTGAGATTCGGGAGGAAGCTCATGCAGCCATGGACCACACAAAGCTTATGAATCTCTGCAGCAGCACATTTTCCATGGCCCGGGACATTTTGAACAAACACCTTCCCTGTTACGCCATCTCTCTGGACATGAAGCATTTTGCCGTGATTTTCCACGCGGCGAAGCAGGAGGACGGAAACGCCGCGCAGCTTCAGAGCGCAGTCAAAAATGCAGTGGAGATGGTCCATAATTACTTTAACGTCACCGTGCTGGCCGGAATCGGCACCCCGGTGGAACAGCCTCTAAAGATCTGCGAATCCTATCAGGACGCGCGGCAGGCCTTCGGACGGGCAACCACCACGGCTCCCATCAGCCAATTTTCCCAGGATGACACCGAGTCCGTCAAAAACGCGTTCAACATCGCTGTGTTTAAAAACGATATCACCAAGGCCTTCGACGAATTCGACACCGATGTCCTCTACCGGACGCTCTCCGAGATCATCGAACTGTTTAAAGCCCATCCGCTCCGTTTCCTTCAGGCCGTGGACGGAGCCTGCAACATTCTCTACCTGGCTCTCTCCCTGCTGCCCGACGGCGAGGAAAACATGATGGAGATTTTCTCCTCCTACAGCGACGGATACCGCTCCATCTACCGTTTTACCAGCGTGGATCAGATCATTGAATGGATGATGATCCTGCGCGACGGATTGTGTGAGGTGTTAAAATCCAAGAGAAAGACATACAAGGCTCACGTCATCACAAATGTGCAGAAATACATAGTCAGCCATGTAAATGAGCGCCTCTCCCTCAATGAGGTGGCCGGCGTCTTCGGACTCAGTCCAAACTACTTAAGCATTTTATTCAAGAAAAACTGTCAGGTCGGCTTCTCCGAATACATCTCGCAGGCGAAGATCGCAAAGGCCAAAAGCATGCTTTTGGAACAGGATATGAAGATCTATGAGGTGGCAGACAGACTGGGCTTTGAGAGCGCTTTTTACTTCAGCAAGGTATTTAAAAAGGTGGAGGGCATCTCTCCGCGAGAATATATACAGCAAAACACCATCGGTCCCGATGGAGAACAAGGAGACACACTATGATTGCAGATACAGCTATAACTGAGACATCATTAACCGGGACGCCCATGGCGGCAGCCATGATCACTGAGGCGGCCCAAAAGCTTCAGAAGCCGCTTACCCTGTTCACTCCCTGCCCTCCGGCATCTGACAGGGAATCCTGGGAAAAGCTTTCGGAAGACTTAAAAGCACGTCTGATTAAAAATGGAGAGCAGTATCTCCACTACGAATACCCCTCCTTAACCGCCGTGGATTTCATGGAATTTACACGCAATGGAAACAGGAGCCGCTACCAGGACCGGCTGTTCGCCAGACGGACCGCCTTAGATACCCTGGTCCTCGCGGAATGTGTGGAACACCGCGGCCGTTTCCTCGACGATATCATCAACGGCCTTTACTTAATCTGCGAGGAAAACGCATGGCAGCTTCCGGCCCACAACTCCTATATCCGTGATACGCCCCAGTTCCCGCTTCCCGACGTCACGAGGCCCGTGATCGACTTATTCGCAGCCGAGACCGCCTCCATCCTCGCTGTGGCAGAATATCTGCTGCGCAGCGAATTAAACGAAGTAAGCCCCTTCCTCTCTGTCATGATCGGCCACGAACTGGAGACGCGGATCTTTACCCCCTATCTCGAAGAGCACTTCTGGTGGATGGGCGATGGAAAGAGCCACATGAACAACTGGACGGTCTGGTGCACTCAGAACGTGCTGCTCTCCGCCTTCACCAGGCCTCTCCCGAGTGAGACACAGACCAGGATTCTCTGCAGGGCAGCCAGAAGCATCGACTACTTTCTGGATGAGTACGGGGAAGACGGCTGCTGTGATGAGGGCGCCCAGTATTACCGCCACGCAGGACTCTGCCTCTTCGGCTGCCTCGAAATCCTGAACGGAATCACGGATCACGCATTCTCCTTTGCCTGGAAGCAGGAAAAGATCAGAAATATCGCCTCCTACATCCTGAATGTTCACGTGGATTCGATTTATTACGTCAATTTCGCGGACTGCTCTCCCGTGGCCGGCCGCTGCAATGCCAGGGAATATCTGTTTGGTAAGCGGACCGATAACCGGGCTTTAATGGAATTCGCCGCCTCCGATTACCAGAACAGCGAGGACCCGCTTACGCTCGATGAGCACAACCTGTTCTACCGTCTTCAGACCGTGTTCTCTCATGAGGAAATGATGGAATCAGACAGGAATCCCGTAATCGCTCATAAGGATCTCTATTACGAAAGCGTCGGCCTCTTCATCGCCCGCGGCAGCCGCCTCTGTCTCGCCGTAAAAGGCGGCGACAACGACGACAGCCACAATCACAACGACGTCGGCAGCTTCACCATATACAAAGACGGCAAACCGCTCTTTATCGACGCCGGCGTGGAAACCTACACGAAGAAGACCTTCTCCCCGGACCGTTACGATATCTGGACCATGCAGTCACGGTACCACAACCTGCCTTCCTTTACAGATCACGGCAGGGAGACGGTCCAGCAGGACGGCGGGCGTTACCGCGCCGAAGACGTCCGGTATGAGCTGGGCGAAGACGTCTGCCGGATCTCCATGGACATCGCGAAGGCTTATCCTGACGACCGCATCCGTTCCTACACACGCAGTGCCGTCCTGGACAAGGAGAAATCCATCACCATCCGGGACCACTATGAGGGCGATGGCGGCACAGCCGTCCTGTCGCTGATGTTCTGTGAGAAGCCGTCCATCCATCAGAATACGATCCGGATCGGTGATCTCGGCATCTGTACAGTGGAAGGCGCTTCCTCCATCACGTCGGAAGAGATTCCGGTTACTGATGAGCGTCTGAAAACAGCCTGGAAACACAGTCTGTACCGCTGCCTCGTCACGATGGAGGCCCGCGATCTGACCCTGACGATCGCCTGATGCACGGTGTAAGGAGGCTGTTCCCTTGAATATAACCTTGAAAACCATTGGCGGCCGGATTCTGGCCGCTGCAAAAAAAGATGTGATACTGACCGTTTCCCTGGTCTGCGCCGTCTTTTCCATGTTTCTCGTTCCGCCCTCCTCCGCCTATATCGGCTATGTGGACTTCCGTGTCCTGGCGCTTTTATTCTGCCTGATGGTGGTGGTGGCCGGATTTCAGGAGTGTGGTCTCTTCGTCCTGATGGCGAGGAAGCTGCTCTCCGGCGAGAATAATTTCCGGCAGCTCTCGTGGATGCTGGTTATGCTTCCCTTCTTCTGCTCCATGCTGATCACCAACGATGTGGCACTTTTGACCTTTGTCCCCTTTACAATCCTTATTCTGGACATGATCGGTGAAAAGAAGCATATGGCCTGGATCGTGGTGCTCCAGACCGTGGCGGCGAACCTTGGGAGCATGGCAACTCCGGTGGGAAATCCGCAGAACCTCTTCCTGTACGGGCGTTTTTCTATCCCGGCAGGCCGTTTCTTCGCAGTCCTGCTGCCCCTGGCCGCACTGAGCTTCGTGCTCCTGACCGCAGCAGTTTTCCGCATTCCGCGGATCTCCATGCAGATCCGTTTTGATGCGCCGGAGGTGACACAGGAAAAGCATGCCAGTCCCGCCGTCTTTTTGTTCCTCTTCCTTCTCTGTCTCCTGTCCGTCTTCCGCATTCTGGATTACCGGATCGCGCTGGCAGTCACCGTAGTCTGCCTCCTTCTCTTCGACAGGAAGCTGTTTAGGACCGCGGATTACCTTCTGCTCCTCACCTTCGTCTGCTTCTTCCTGTTCGCAGGCAATATGGGGCAGCTTCAGGGATTAAAGAGCTTTATGGCAGAGGTTCTGAGCCGGAATCCGGTGCTGTTTTCTGCGCTGACGAGTCAGTTGATCAGCAATGTGCCGGCTGCGGTGCTTCTCTCCGGTTTCACCTCCGACTGGAAATCGCTTCTTCTCGGGACGAACCTCGGAGGCCTGGGCACGCCGATCGCCTCGCTGGCCAGCCTGATCTCTCTGAAATTTTACATAAAAGAACTGCCAGATAAGGTTTCCCATTACCTGGCAGTATTCACTGCGATAAATATTGTATTCTTCCTGATTCTGTACACGGCGGCCTGCTTCCTGTAGAAGCGGCCCTCCGCAGTACGGAGCCATCGCCGTACTACGGTTCTACATAAGCGGGGCAAACAGCCGCAGCGCGCGTCCCGCCAGCTTCTTATACCACGGATAACGCCGGCACTCCTCCAGAGTAATCACCTGGCTCTGCGCCAGCGTCTCCCTAAAGTCTCTCTCCACATCCTGAATCACCTCATTGCGGTAAATATAAGCCGCACATTCAAAATGCAGATACAAACTTCTGTAATCCATATTGATCGTGCCGACTACGGCCTTCTCATCATCGCTGGTAAAGACCTTTGCATGTACAAAGCCCGGCGTATACTCGTATATCTGCACTCCCGCCTTGATCAGTTCCTCATAATGTGCCTTGGCCAGCAGGAACGCATAGACCTTGTCCGGAATGTGAGGCATGATAATAATCGTCTCGACCCCCCGCTTCGCCGCAAACTGCAGGGCCTGTACCAGCTCATAATTGAGAATCAGGTATGGCGTCATGATATGTACATAGCTTCTGGCAGTGTTGATAATATCGAGGTACACCAGCTCTCCCACCGTCTCCTGATCCAGAGGGCTGTCGCCGTAGGGAATCACAAAGCCCTCCATGGACAGCTCCGGCGGATAGAAGAACTCCGGATCTCTTAAATACCTTCCGTAATCCTCCGGTTCCCTCTCCGTAATATTCCACATTTGGAGGAACATCATCGTAAAGCTGGTGACCGCATCGCCCTTCAGCATGATGCCGGTATCCTTCCAGTGGCCGAAGCGCACCTTCCGGTTGATATACTCATCCGCCAGGTTAATGCCGCCTGTAAATGCCGTGTGGCCGTCGATCACCAAAATCTTTCTGTGATCCCGGTTGTTCTGGTAGGTGGACAGGGCCGGTCTGATCGGCGCAAACATCTTCGCCTTTAGGCCCTTTGCCCTCAGTTCCTTTGGATAGCTGTACGGAAGGAGGACGAGGCAGCACATGCCGTCGTACATAAACCGCACTTCCACGCCCTCTGACACCTTGCGCTCCAGGATCTCCAGGATGCTGTCCCACATCTCCCCGCGTTCCACGATAAAGTATTCCATGAAAATGAAGCGTTTCGCCTTCTCCAGCTCCTTTTTCATGTCTTCGAACATCTCCTCACCCAGCGGGTAATACTTCACATTGGTGTTGCCGTAGACCGGATAGCTGCCGGAGTTTTCAATATAGGCGGCCAGGTTCGCATTGCTTCTGCTGATTCTTGCCAGCTGCTCCATGTAACGGGGATTCTGCTTCAGATACGGCTGGGTGGCCGCGATATTTTCCCGCAGCCTTCTGTTAATGATCTTTCCTTCCCACTGCAGCTCCAAAAAGAGATAAAGCAGCGTGCCGAACACGGGAATCACCGTAATCGGAATGATCCACGCCAGCTTAAAGCTTGGATTCTCATCCTTATTTATGACATAGAGGATTACAAATGCGCTGAGCAGCGTAAAGCCTCCGTAAATATAGACCATGTAATGACTCAGGAAGCGGAAGCCTGCAAGCAGGATCGAGATCTGCAGCAGCAGCGACATCACCACAAACGCAGTCCGCCCGAATATGATCCTTAAAAGTTTTCTAGCCTTCTTCATCCTTTGTCTCCTCTCCTGTATCAATCATTACACATCGTATCTCTCTATTCCAGCGCCTGGCGGATATCTTCGATAATATCATCCACGTTCTCGATGCCGACGCTGAAACGGATCATGGAAGGATCCACACCAGCCTCCACCAGCTGTTCATCGGTCAGCTGTCTGTGAGTATGGCTCGCCGGATGAAGCACGGATGTACGCGCATCTGCAACGTGAGTAACGATAGCCGCCAGCTTCAGACGGTCCATAAATGCGACAGCCGCATCGCGTCCGCCCTTAAGTCCAAAGGAAATCACGCCGCAGGTTCCGTCCGGCATGTACTTCTGTGCCAGCTCATAGTACTTGTCTCCCTGTAATCCCGGGTAGTTCACCCACTCCACGTCATCGCGGGACTTTAAGTATTCCGCCACGCGAAGCGCATTCTCACAGTGGCGCGGCACGCGCAGATGAAGCGTCTCCAGCCCCAGATTTAAAAGGAATGCGTTCATCGGGGACTGTATGGAGCCTAAATCACGCATAAGCTGAGCTGTGGCTTTCATGATATAAGCCATCTTTCCGAACTTCTGTGTATAGACAATGCCGTGATATGACTCATCCGGCGTGGTCAGTCCCGGGAATTTCTCCGCATGGGCCTCCCAGTCAAAATTGCCGCTGTCCACGATGCAGCCGCCCACGCTGGTTGCATGGCCATCCATGTACTTTGTGGTGGAATGGGTCACGATATCGGCGCCCCATTCAAAGGGACGGCAGTTAATCGGAGTTGCAAACGTATTGTCGATGATTAACGGTACGCCGTGTCTGTGAGCAGCCGCTGCAAATTTTTCAATATCCAGAACCACCAGGGCCGGATTTGCAATCGTCTCTCCAAAAACAGCCTTTGTATTCGGCTGAAATGCCTTCTCCAGCTCTTCCTCAGACGCATCGGGATCCACCAGCGTCGAATCGATTCCCAGTTTCTTAAGCGTCACCGTAAAGAGATTTGTCGTTCCGCCATAGACTGCCGCGGAACTGATCACGTGATCTCCCGCCTCACAGATATTTAAGATGGCGAAAAATGACGCTGCCTGTCCTGAAGACGTCAGCATCGCGGCTGTGCCGCCCTCCAGTTCACATATTTTTGATGCCACCGCGTCGTTCGTCGGATTGGCTAAGCGGGTATAGAAATATCCCTCATCCTCCAGGTCAAACAGCCTTCCCATCTTATCGCTGTCGTCGTATTTAAATGTTGTACTCTGATAGATCGGAAGCACTCTGGGTTCTCCGCTCTTTGGCTGCCATCCGCCCTGAATACAGACTGTCTCTCTGGAACGCTTCTTCTGGCTCATGATTCTTCCTCCTGTGTTGTTAAAACATATTTTCTCCCTAGTTTATCACATAATTTTCCATAATTCAATAACCTGGCCTCGGGAGTTGCGAAAACAGCTTGAACTCCATCTCCTTTTACAGTATAATATCTAAATGGAAAATTTTATCAATCACGCACAGGAGGTGCACATGGATAAATCAAGGGTTTACTACACAAATTTTCACACCACATTTTCAGAAAACCTGCCGCAGAAATTAAAAAGGCTTCTTAAAACAGCCGGAATGGAGCAGATTGATTTTCAAAACAAATACGCCGCTGTCAAGATCCATTTTGGAGAACTGGGCAACCTCTCCTTTCTCCGTCCCAATTACGCAAAGGTCGTAGCAGACTTAATCCGTGAAAACGGCGGAAAACCGTTTTTGACCGACTGCAACACGCTCTATGTCGGAAGCCGCAAGAACGCCCTGGATCACCTTGACACCGCTTACGAGAACGGATTCTCTCCCTTTTCAACCGGCTGCCACGTTTTAATCGCCGACGGCTTAAAGGGCACCGATGAGGCACTGGTCCCCATCGACGGTGATTACATAAAGGAAGCCAAAATCGGCCGTGCCATTATGGACGCCGATATCTTCATCTCCCTGACCCACTTCAAGGGCCATGAGAGTACCGGTTTCGGAGGAACCTTAAAGAACATCGGCATGGGCTGCGGTTCCCGCGCCGGCAAGATGGAGATGCATAATGCCGGGAAACCTCACGTAGCGCAGGAGACCTGCGTCGGCTGCCACGCCTGTGAGAGAAACTGTGCCCACGGAGCCATCTCCTTCCAGGAGAAAAAGGCCTCCATTGACCACAACCGCTGTGTCGGCTGCGGCCGGTGTGTCGGCGTCTGTCCGGTGGATGCCGTGGAGACAGACTGCGACGAGTCCAACGACATCTTAAACTGCAAGATCGCAGAATATACGTATGCAGTCGTCAAAGACCGTCCCTGCTTCCATATCAGCCTTGTCACAGACGTATCGCCAAACTGTGACTGCCACTCGGAGAACGATATCCCGATTATCCCTAACGTCGGCATGTTCGCTTCCTTCGACCCGGTGGCTCTCGATATGGCCTGTGTGGACGCTGTCAACCGCCAGCCGGTCATTGCCGGAAGCATTCTGGAAAAGCACGGCAGCAAACACCACGACCACTTTACAGACGTTCACCCCGATACCAACTGGAAGACTGCGGTAGAACACGGAGTAAAAATCGGCCTTGGAACTAAGGAATATGAACTGATTACAATTTAAGTGCCGAACGCGTTGTAATCAGCGGAATCACCGTTACAATCAAAAAGAATGCCTGAAGGAAACAGGATCAGACCACGATCCCCGATCTCCTTCAGACATTCTTTTTCATTTATGACTGGTACCTGCGCTCTCTCCCAGCGGAATCTTATCCCTTCCGATCTGCCACACTGTAATATCGGCATCCGTGACTTTTTTCTCCGGAATGTTTTTGGCAATGATCAGCTCCGGCCACACAAAGGTGGTCTCCACCGCCTTTCCATCCAGGCAGATTCTGGAATAAGGCGTAAAATTTTCTCCGTACACCAGAATATTGGAATCGTTATACACGATATCATCGATGGTGATGGGATCGATTCCCATCTGTAAATCCGTGGTCTGATAGGGATTTTCCCCGCCGTAAACCTCCCGGTCTCCGTACAGGATATCGTATTCCAGCGCCTTCATATCAGCCAGATACGTTTCCTCATCCTCCATGCCGCCGTTTAGATAATTCTGGTGGAAGCGCATCATGGTTCCCTCATGTATTCCCAGCATATCCAGCACATGGGCCGCCAGCTGATACGCCTCCACATCCATTCTCTTCTTGGGAAGATTCATGTTGTTCCAGACCACATATTCCGTCTGGTACAGGGATTTGTTGATCATCTCATCCGCCGTCCATTCGAAGCTGGGGAGGTGATCGCCGTACATGACGAGGACGATCGGTTCCTCCCGCGTGCGGAGCGTATTGACAAGCGAACGGATAAAATCATCCATCTCATGAATCTGCTCACAGTAATACTCAAAATCCGGATACTTCCCGTGTCCCTGCACCGATATGGTATAAATAAAGTCCGGACCTTCAGTGGAATCCAGGGTTTTAATGATCTCCTTAACCAGAATCTTGTCCCTGCACCATCCGGCCGGATTCCTCTCAATATTGTTCATGTACTCAATCGGCGTAAACGTATCGAACCCGATCTGGGCAAACACATTGTTCCGGTCATAAAACGTCGCCTCATTGTTATGGATGGCGTGAGCCGAATAGCCGAGATTCTTTAAATCGAAGGCCACACTCTCACAGGAGGTCTTTTTCAGCACGGTCTTATAGGGATACTCCCCCGGTCCGAAAAAGTCCAGATTCATCCCCGTGATGGCCTCAAATTCCGTATTGGCAGTCCCCGCACCCACGGAAGGCACATTCAAATATCCGTGGGGATAACTCTTCTGAAGCCGGTGAAAAAACGGGATGGGATCGTAGTCCTCCTCTGTACCGGATTTCAGATTGCCCGTCACCGGATTCTTCTTCCACAGCAGCGGATCAAAAAACGATTCCAGTTGGATCATAATAACGTTTGGTTTCGTATTTGCCGAGACGGCGTATGTATTCTCCGGAACAAGCTCTTCCGCCTTAATCCCCTCAATCGTCTCCGTCCCGTAATCCTCGGGCTTCGAGATTCCCGTATTAAACATGGAATTGGCAAAGCAGTAGGGAAACCCGTACATCTGAAACGCTTCCCCGATGTTGCCGAAGCGCACGGCCACCAGCCCGGTATTCATGGCGGCCGTCGTCAGCCCCAGAACCACTGCCGCGCTGATCCCCACGACCACCGCGCTCCTGACGAAGCTTACCTTTTCCCGGCTGACCGGCGCAGCCCGCCATACGAGCACGCAGAAGACCACAACCACCACCAGGGCTGCCCCAATCATAACCAGCTGCATCCAGGTAAAATACGTAGTCGCAATGTTTGCCGCATACTTAATCAGCCTGAAATCCGCTGCCGTAAACGGAGTCGTCCTGAAAATCAGGAGTATCCCGTTCACAACTCCCATCCCCAGCCAGAGGATCGACAGCACGATTGCCCCAAACACCCGGCGCTTCGTAAAAAACAGCACCGTAAACGGGAGGGCGATGATACACGTATTCAAAAGGAAGACCAGCGGGCTTTCCAGCACATAGGCCAAAAGCACAGTAAGCGACTTCCTGCTGATAAACTCAATCAAAAAATTTAAAACAGCTGCCAGAACCAGTATCTTCCCCAGCCGTTTTCCATATGCCTTCATGGCGGATCTCCTTTGTACCTCATCGTACTTCAAATCTTTAGAACCGGATTTAGTCTACCACACTTTACTTAAAATTTACATACCTGTTTGTAAAAATTAGGAAAATTGTAAAGGACGGCATACTGCCGCCCACAAAATGAACCGTAACATGACGAAGTGCTGCGCAGGATATCCCGCACAGCACTTCTGTTACTTTCACTCTTTTTGTTTTTCATCAATACTCTTCTGTCGGAACGAATGCATCCTCTTCCGCCGCAGGAACACCGGCCGGACGTTCAGATTCTTCCTCGGCAGCCGCCTCTTCTTCCGCCGCGGCGTTCACGTCTTCACTCTCCGCAGCCTCTTCCTTGATGGGCGCGCCGCATTTGCCGCAGTAAAGGGAATCCTTCGGAACCTTTGCACCGCAGACCGCACAGATCCGGCTTCCTTCACTCTGGGTCAGTTCGATCTCCAGAGCCGCAATCCGTTCCCTGCACGTCTTAACGGCATCGTACACCTTGGTATAGGCTTCTTCCGGCTCACGGTTGGATTCATAATAGATCCTTCCGATCGCGGCGTAGGCTTCCTCCAGCTTCGTCTTCTCCGTGCTGATCTGTGTCTTTAACTGTATCGTCTCCGTAAGTGCCTTAGCCTTTGTAGCCACTTCTTTGCCGGTATCCGTAAGGGTCTTACCCAGTTCTTCCAAAAATGCCATACGTAGTTCCTCCTTTGACTTGTCGCTCTTATCATTTTATCGTCATTGGAGGAAAAAGTCAATCAAAGACTGTTTCCACTTCTTTGTTAAACCGTTCCGACTCCCTCTTTAAGAATTCCGGCTGATCTGCCTTCCGTATGCTGTATTCATGGCTGGTCTGACCGCTGGTGTCTTTAATCACGGCGGTAAAGACAATCCGGTTCTCCTGTTCATTGAAGGGATTAAAGTTTGCATAATCCTCCAGTCTGGCCGTCTCCATCAAGGCAGCCAGCTCCTCCTGATCCGTAACGGTAAGCTGGGAAACGTTCTCCTTATCGTAGTACCTGCCGCTGTCATCGTCTGTCAGCTGGTAAAGATCGATATCCGCCCTTACTACCTCGCCCGTGCCGATTCCGTCGTTCAGTTCTATTCCGCACTCCTTAAGCAGTCCGATCGTCTTCCTGAAAGACGGGTAAACCGGATAATACCCTCTGTCAATACCACTGTTGTATCTCCAGGCATAAGTATCCTGATCCTTTAATTTTTCCGCCATAACCTGGTCGTTGGTCATAAACTGAATCTGGGCGATCGGATTTTCCCTCTCCATGACCGCTGAAGTCAGGGCGGCCATCTCTTCCTGATAAGTGCTTAATATCAGATCGACGTAATCCGTCTCTACGCTGCCGCCGCCGCGCGTCACTTCCCTGGTCCAGCTGCTCTGCTTCACCCTGATCTTCCCGGTATTCTCCGCAGTCTGTTCCATCACCGGATAAGCCGCCATGCGGTAATCCCGGCTGTCATAGATTTTCTTAACAAGATCATATTCCTTATTACCGTAAACGGAATAGGACCGGTATACTTCTCTGCCGTTCTTCAGATTGTACTTGACGGAGAAGCTGATGTAACGATTTCCATACTCTGAATTCCACTCGTTATCACGTCTCTTCTCCCTTTCCACCTGGCTGACCGCATCGGAAACGAGAGCCAGCACCGTGTCTGTATCGGTAATCCGCATCCGCGAGAAAAGATAATCACTGGGGGACTCATAATCCCAGTAATAGGAGCCGTCATCCAGTTTCGCGCTTCCGTAATCCACCCAGTATTCCATATTGTTCAGGGAAACTGCCACCGACTCCAGAGACTCCGGCTTTGGTATGTATTTATCATATCCAAATAAATCGAACTGGAAGCCGAAGAACACCAGGGCGGCACAAAGTCCGCACACCGCCATGGAGATCCTGCTGGAAAACAGTTTTCTGAAATCGAAATGGTAGATAATTTCGATCGTACAGTGTGACAGCAGCAGACCGCAGATCAGTCCAAACACTGCCCAGCCGATACTGTCATGCAGATACCAGAAGAACAGTCCCCCGCAGAGCGCGGACAGGATCACGACCGGAATGCGGATGATATGCTGGCTTACCTTAAAGGCCATGGCTTTTCCGGCTGCCTCAGACCCCCTCATGCGGTAAAGCAGGACCGAAACCGCGGTAACCGCTGCAGTGACAAGAATGACGGCGCCGATTCTTAAGATCTGGCTCTGGCCGTTCGTTCCATTCATAAAGGCAGAGTAATTGCTGACATACAGGGTAAAGGCAGAGCTTTTATCCAGCAGTCTGTATGCGATACGGCTGCCTCCGTGATAACTGGTTTTAAAGAATTCCTGATACAGAGCGTCCAGGAGCAGAAGCAGAGCCGGAAAATACAGATGAAGCACGCCGGTTCCCAGAATTCCCACCAGAATATTACCGGTCAGCACCATGGCCAGAACGGTCACAGAATACAGCATCACAAAATGAAGGAAAAGGAAGCCTGACGCCCCGAATGCCGCCGGTATCACGTCTCCCGGTGCGATTCCGTTCACCATGGCAACCAGTAAACCCAGAAGTAAATTAACCGCATAGGCAAAAAACAGGATCAGCGCCCCATCCAGGTAATTTACGAAAAACAGCTTCTCACGTCTTACCGGCAGCGAATGGTAGAAATCCACTTTTTTTCTGGAATGCAGCCAGGAAAAGCTGGTAACCCCCAAAATCAGGGACAGCAGCACGATAATCACAGCGATAAACCCATTATTGAAGCCGAGTACCGACCGGGCGCTGTGCAGCATGCCCTGATACGATTCCTCCATGTTTCTGCTTTCGCTGAGAGTTAAAGCCACAGCCACCGGCAGGGAAAAGAAGAAGGTTAAGAAGGTCAGGGCCACCGCCCAGAGGCGCCGTTTTAAATCCTCCCTCATCAGATTAAAGAATAAGTTTTTTGATGTCATATCCAGCCACCTCCGTCTCACTGATAAATATCTCTTCCAGGGACAATGGAATAATCTCATAAAATACCGGAGCATAGGACTCTATCACGCGTTCCGCCTCTTCCCGGCTTCCCCTCACGGTAATGGTGATGAGCCTGCCTCTCCGCTCCGTCTTAAGCCGTTCAAAAGCCACTAAGTCGTCCGCATCCATTCCCTCTCTCAATACACACTGGATCTTATGAATATTGAGTTTCATATCATCCAGATCCTTTGACAGCAGGATACCGCCCTTGTGAAGGAGACCCACATGGTCACAGATATCCTCCAGCTCCCGCAAATTGTGGGAAGCAATAATGGGAGTCAGATTCCTCTCCGCCATATCTCCCGCAAATAAGCTTTTTACCGCCTGCCTCATCACAGGGTCCAGGCCGTCAAACGTCTCATCACAGAACAGATAATCCGTATTCGTACAGATTCCGCAGATCACAGACAGCTGTTTCTTCATGCCTTTGGAAAACGTATTGATCTTTCTTCTGCCGTTTAATTCAAAACCGGCCAGCAGTTTGTGAAATCTGGTCTTATCAAACTTCGGATAGACACGGCTGTAAAACTCCATCATCTCCAGAGGCGTCGCATTGCTGAAAAAATACTGCTCATCCGATATGTAGAAGAACCGCTGTTTGACCTCTTCCCTCTCGAATACATTCTCACCGTCGATCGTGACGCTCCCCTCATCAGGCTTTAGAACGCCGCTCATCATCCTTAAAAATGTGCTTTTTCCCGCCCCGTTGGTTCCGATTAAACCGAATACGGAAGCATCTTTGATCTCCGCATTAATATGATCCACGGCGGTCATGTCATCAAACCGTTTCGTCAGATTTTCCGCTTTTATCACGCTGTTCTTCCTCCCTTACCATAGATTTTTGTCCCTTCCAGTCCTCGGCGACCCAGCAGTGAACCTTATCTTCCGTCACCCCGGCATTTCTCGCCTCCAACAGCCAGCTCCCCAGCTCCTTCCGGAGTTCGCTCACCTTCAGAGCCCGTATGGAACTCGTATCCGATACAAAGCTTCCCCGTCCCTTTACGGAATAGATAAAGCCGCGTCGTTCCAGTTCCGCATAAGCCCGCTGTATCGTATTGGGATTAATGGACAATTCCGTCGCCAGACTCCTGACTGACGGAAGCTGGCTGTCCTGTTCTAAGACCCCGCATATCATCAGGTCCTGCAGTTTCTCCACGACCTGCTCGTAAATCGGTCTGCGGTCTTTATAATCCAGCAGAATCATATGGCACCTCCTATACTGTATTAGTACATCTAATACACTTAGTATACACAAACACCTCCGGTTTGTCAACCGGAGGTGCTGAAAAAAGAAATAACAGGAGCAGATCCTTAGTTCCGTCTGTCTTCCACTATCAGAATTCTGATGGCATCCTGAGAATTGTTCCAGTTGAACACATAGAGTGTATAGGAAACATTTCCCCTGATGTAAATGTTGGAGGTCAGCAGCGGACTTCCCGAAAACGACGTGCTGTTGGAGACGGAAACCGTGTAATATCCGGCCGGCAGATAGCGGAAGCTGGTAACCTCGCGGTAATTCACATTCTGGAATGTAACTGCACCGCCGTTTAACGTCACATTGACGCTGCGGTTGGTGTTGGATAAGTTGCATACGCGGAAGCATCCCGTATTCAGGCCGCCGTTGCAGTTAGAATCTGTAATCTCCATTAAGTCCAGGCCGCTGTTGGTATTGATGATGGCGACGGTCACCGCGCCGTTTAACGGCACATTGATCTGCTTCTGGATATAGACGTAGCCGTTCTGTCCTGATACGGTGACCGTCTGCATGCCGGAGGACACACGGCCGTACTGGCTGACCTCCGCATTGTCCAGACCGTTCACTACCATCTGATTGTTGATGTAAATGATGAATGGGTTATATCCGGCGGCGGCATTTAAGAACCGGACGACGCCGTACTGAGTGGTGCTGCAGAAGTAACAGGGAATGATCGGTCTCGGGAAAACGGTAATAATCGATCCCCAGATCCCATTGTTCGGCCTGTTGGGAAAAGTCGGGAGCGGTCCGCCCTCTCCGGGATTCGGCAGCGGAATGACCGGTGTCTGGCCATTGTCAAAATCAGGAATGGGTCCTCCTTCTCCGGGATTCGGCAGCGGAACCACCGGGAAATTGCCTTCCGCTTCTCCATCGGGTACCGGTCCGCCTTCGCCTGGGTTTGGCAGCGGAACCACTGGTGTATCTGCGTCATTCTGCATATAAGATAAAGTGTCCATATTGCCCCTCTTTTATGTTTATTATACTTTAAGTTTATTCCACCTTATCTTCCCAGTGCCTGTACCGGAACAAATTTCTCTTAATTTTCGCAAAATCCTGTCTAAACGGCAGTCTCCGCAGCCATCCCCGGATTATTTCTGCCCATAAGCCTGCGCAGACGCCCCATCACATAGCGGTAAGCCGGAATCAGGAACAGGTCCGCAGCCACCCAGGCAATGGGATTGGCAAAGCATACCGCCGCGTATCCAAAGAACGGAACGAGACAGAAACCGACAAAGGATCTGGCCGCCATCTCACAGACGCCTGCGATAATGGCAAACTTGGAGTAACCCAGTCCCTGAATCGTAAATCTCACAATATTGACCAGAGCCAGCGGGAAATAGAACAGACTGTTGGCAATCAGGAACTGCCTCGTGTTTGCCAGAATCTCAGTCTCCCCGGCATCCACAAACAGAAGAGCCACCACGTCGCTGAACAGCCAGAGCCCGGCCAGCGCAATCACCGAATAGACCGCGCCGATGATAATACAGGATTTAATTCCTTTATCGATTCGGTCCAGCCGCCTGGCTCCCACGTTCTGTCCGCTGTAGGTGGCCATGGTGGCCCCCATGGCGTCAAAGGGACAGCAGAAAAACATGCTGATCTTACTTCCTGCCGTCACGGAAGCCACAGCGACCGATCCTAAGGAGTTCACCGCCGTCTGCAGGATCACGCTTCCAATGGCCGTAATGGAGTACTGAAGCCCCATGGGGATTCCCATGCCGCACAGCGTCACCATGGCATTCTTATCCGGCTTCCACTCATCCCCCTGCATCTTTAATATCGTAAACTTCTTTCTCATATAGAGCAGACAGAGGATTCCTGAGACGCCCTGAGAGATCACCGTCGCCCAGGCGGCTCCCGCCACCCCCATATGCAGGACGAGTATGGTAAAGAAATCCAGGATAATGTTCATGACCGAGGACACCAGCAGGAAATAGAGCGGCGTCGTGCTGTCTCCCAGCGACCGGATAATTCCTGACAGAATGTTATAAAGGTATGTAGCCGGTATTCCCATAAATATGATGATAATATAGGAATACGCCCCATCGATGATATCCTCCGGCGTATTCATCCAGATCAGAATGTTCCGGCACAGCACACAGACCACGGCCGTCATGGTAACCGAAAAGATCAGGGACAGCCAGCCACCGTTGGCAACAAACCGCCGGAGGGCCACCTCATTCTTCTCTCCGAACTTCTGTGCCACCGGAATCGCAAAGCCGCTGCACACACCGATGCAGAACCCGATGATCATAAAATTAATCGAGCCGGTGGAGCCCACTGCGGCCAATGCGTTAACGCCCAGATACTTTCCAACGATAATGGTGTCAACCATATTATACAGCTGCTGAAACAGCAGACCGAACAGCATGGGAATCAAAAAGCTCAAGATCAGCTTTACCGGCGATCCGGTTGTCATATCCTTTGTCTGCTTCTTTGCCATCGTTTCCGTCCTCACTTATTTATTCAGATTTTCAGTTCTTCGCACCACAGAATCATGATGCTACATCATCATAATTTACACTCAGTGGAGCGATTTTGCAAGTGAAATTTTTCCATTTTCTGTTGGATTTTCAATTTTCGTGAATTTTATCACATAGAAGTACTTTCCTATGATATCAAAAAACGCCCGGGCGTATTGCCCGGGCGCATTCCTTCAAATCTTATTTATCACCGTACAGTGTAACAAGCTTTGTCAGATATTCATATCTTTCCTTCGCATCTGCCTCGTTCTTAGCGAACAGGTCAGCTGCTCTCTCAGGATTCTTCATAGCTAAGGAAGCGTAACGAACCTCGCCCTTTAAGAATTCCTGATAATCTCCTGTCGGAGCCTTGCTGTCCAGAGTAAACTTCTTCTCAGCAGCCGGGTTGAAACGGAAGTTATTCCAGTAACCACACTCAACAGCCAGCTTCTCTTCTGTCTGAGCCTTGCTCATGCCCTTCTTGATACCATGGTTGATACAAGGAGCGTAAGCAATGATTAAGGACGGTCCCGGATAAGCCTCTGCCTCTGCGATGGCCTTAACGGTCTGCGCATAGTCAGCACCCATGGAGATCTGTGCTACGTATACATAGCCATAGCTCATTGCGATGCTTGCAAGGTCTTTCTTCTTAACGTCTTTTCCGCCTGCAGCGAACTGTGCAACCGCACCTGTCTTGGTAGCCTTGGAAGCCTGTCCGCCTGTGTTGGAGTATACTTCGGTATCGTATACCATGATGTTGATATCCTTGCCGCTTGCAAGTACGTGGTCAACACCGCCGAAGCCGATATCGTAAGCCCATCCGTCACCACCGAATACCCACTGGGACTTCTTGGCTAAGAAATCTTTGTCTTTTACGATGGCCTTGCAGGTCTCGCAGTCACAGCCCTCTAACGCTGCCACTAACTTGTCTGTTGCAATGCCGTTGGTTGCGCCGCATCCGAAGGTATCTAAGTACTCTTTGCATGCTGCTTTTACTTCCTCAGAAGCTGCATCAGAGTTCATAACGGACTCAACTTTTGCCTTTAAGCCGTCTCTGATCGCGTTCTGAGCTAATAACATACCGTAACCGAACTCAGCATTATCCTCGAATAAGGAGTTGGACCATGCCGGACCCTGTCCCTTTTCGTTTACTGTGTAAGGTGTGGACGGTGAAGAGTTACCCCAGATAGAAGAACATCCTGTTGCATTGGCAATGTACATTCTGTCACCGAATAACTGTGTGATTAATTTTGCGTAAGGAGTCTCGCCGCAGCCTGCACATGCACCTGAGAATTCAAGTAACGGCTGTTTGAACTGGCTTCCCTTAACAGTAGTAGGTTTGAATTTATCGATTACTTCCTGCTTGATCGAAACGGTCTGGCCGAAGTCATATACCTTCTGAGCATCTGCGTAGTTTGCTTCCATGTTGACCATGGTAAGAGCCTTCTCGCCCTTCTTTCCAGGACATACATTCGCACAGGAGCCGCATCCGGTACAGTCAAGAGCAGATACCGTGATAGCAAACTTGTAGCCAGGCATACCTGTCATGTCAAGCATCTTCATTCCTTCCGGAGCATTTGCAGCCTCTTCTGCTGTCATGGCAACCGGGCGGATAACTGCATGAGGACAAACGTAAGAACAGAAGTTACACTGGATACAGTTGTCCGGATTCCATGCAGGGATGTTCACTGCGATACCACGTTTCTCATATGCGGAAGAACCGGATGGTGTGGAACCGTCTACATACTCTGTAAATGCGGATACTGGTAAGGAATCACCCTCCTGAGCGCTTACCTTAGCCTGGATGTTGTTAACGAAGTCCACAACGTCCTTGCGGCCGCTGGTTGCATGAGTCATGTCAAGACCTTCGTCTGTGCAGGACTTCCAGCTCTCCGGAACCTCTACCTTAACAACGCCCTTAGCGCCTGCGTCGATCGCAGCCCAGTTCTTCATAACAACGTCTTCGCCCTTACGTCCGTAGGTAGCCTTTGCAGCTGCCTTCATCAGTTCGTTTGCCTTCTCAGCAGGAATAATTCCTGTTAACTCGAAGAATGCGGACTGTAAGATTGTGTTGATACGTGTCGGTCCCATGCCGGTCTCGATACCGATCTTCACACCGTCGATGGTGTAGAAGTTGATGTTGTGATCAGCGATGAACTTCTTAACCTGTCCCGGTAAATGCTTCTCAAGGCCTTCTGCATCCCATGGGCAGTTCAGTAAGAATGTACCGCCATCCACTAATTCCTGAACCATGTTGTACTTGCGTACATAGGACGGATTATGGCATGCAACGAAGTTAGCCTTATGAATTAAATAAGTAGATTTAATCGGCTTATGTCCGAAACGTAAGTGGGACATGGTAACACCGCCGGACTTCTTGGAGTCATAATCGAAGTAAGCCTGAGCGTACATATCTGTGTTGTCACCGATGATCTTGATGGAGTTCTTGTTGGCACCTACGGTACCGTCAGCACCGAGACCCCAGAACTTACAGTTTGTTGTTCCTTCCGGAGTTGTAACCAGAGGAGCGCCTGTCTCAAGGGATAAATGAGTCACATCATCGTTGATGCCGATGGTGAACGGTGTCTTTGTCTCGTTATTAAATACAGCAACGATCTGAGCCGGTGTTGTATCCTTGGAGCCTAAGCCGTAACGTCCGGTTAAGATCTTAACCTGGTCGAACTTGGTTCCTCTTAAAGCAGCCACTACGTCTAAGTATAACGGCTCGCCAAGGGATCCTGGCTCTTTTGTTCTGTCTAATACGGAGATCGTCTTAACGGTATCCGGGATTGCTTCCACAAGAGCGTCAGCGCAGAATGGTCTGTAAAGGCGAACCTTAACAACACCAACCTTCTGTCCCTGTGCTACCATGTAGTCGATGGTCTCTTCGATGGTATCGTTGACAGAGCCCATGGATACGATTACGTGCTCTGCATCCGGAGCGCCGTAGTAGTTGAACAGCTTGTAATCAGTACCGATCTTCTCGTTGATCTTGTCCATGTACTTCTGGACGATAGCCGGTAATGCTTCGTAATATGGGTTACATGCCTCTCTTGCCTGGAAGAAGATATCCGGGTTCTGAGCAGAACCTCTCTGGCATGGGTGGTTTGGATTTAATGCGTGGCGGCGGAACTCGTCCACAGCCTCCATGTTAACCATCTCTTTTAAATCTTCATAATCCCAGGTCTCAACCTTCTGGATCTCATGAGATGTACGGAAACCGTCAAAGAAGTTGATGAACGGAACTTTTCCTTCAAGAGCTGCCATATGTGCAACAGGAGTTAAATCCATAACTTCCTGAACGCTGGATTCGCATAACATTGCGCAGCCGGTCTGACGGCATGCGTATACGTCGGAGTGGTCACCAAAGATTGATAACGCATGGCTTGCAACTGCACGTGCAGAAACGTTGAATACGCCCGGTAACTGCTCGCCTGCGATTTTATAAAGGTTCGGGATCATTAATAACAGACCCTGGGATGCTGTGTAGGTGGTGGTCAGCGCACCTGCAGATAAGGATCCGTGAACAGCACCTGCTGCACCTGCCTCAGACTGCATCTCTGTAATCTGTACTGTATGACCGAAGATGTTGGTTCTTCCGTCGGTTGCCCATTCATCTGAAGCTTCCGCCATAGGTGAGGATGGGGTAATCGGATAGATAGCCGCTACATCAGTAAATGCATACGATGCATGTGCTGCTGCATGGTTACCATCCATGGTTTTCATTTTTCTTGCCATTTTTGATTTCCTCCTACAAATGTGAATATTGTATAGTTTGGTTCCCCGAAGGGATAGTGACCTGCTTACTATTATAACAATTATTTAACAAATTGCAAATAAGAAAAAAGGAAAATAACGTACTATTTTACGAACAATTCCGGGAAATGAAAAAAACTGCCCGCTGCCGGCGGCCAACTGTCCTGTTCATAACAGAAAAAGGACCGGATCTCCTGTCTGATCCGGTCCATATATCGTCTTTCAGCTAAGCGGACTCGGCGGAACCACATTCTGTCCCGGACTGTTTCCGCTGCCTCCACCCGGCCCCTCCGGCTGTACTGCCTGGGTCGTGGTCGGCTGTGCCGCCGATGTCGGCTGCTCTCCCGGTCCCTGTCCCGGAACCGTATCCGGCTGTGCCGTGGTCGGCTGTGTCGGCGCTGTCGTCGTCGGGGTATCCGCCCCGCCGGAAGGTAACGTCTCGCCTTCCGAGGATGCGATGGTGCTCTCTCCGGAAGCAGACTCATCCGTGGCAGGTACCACCACTCCAGAAGTATTGCGCCTGATTGTGGCAGGCTTGCCGCGGTACGTGCTGTTATGGAAGAATTCGTCGCTTACCACGACGCCGTCCTTCTTCGTGACCATGTTCGTCACCCAGCGGCTTCCCTTTGTCTCCGCCTTCACAATCTTCTCCTCTCCCGGCTGAAGCGTCTGGTCTTCTTCATAGACCGGTGCCGGAGCATCCAACTCAGCCGTCTTCTTGGAGGTCATGGAGAGCGTGACTCCCTTTTCCAGAATCGGAATACCGACAATGGAAATCTTTAACTTCCGGTCTGCAAAGCTGGCCCTGATGGCAATCGCCGTCGAAGAGGTATTGACAAATTTCATATCAGGTCCTCCGAAGCTTACCATGGCATCCTCGCCCGGCGTTACGTAAGAGGGTTCATAGCTGTGCGCATGGCGCTCTGTCGTCGTAAGACCTGAAAAAATAACCGCGTTGTAAAGCGTGGAGGAAACCTGGCATACTCCGCCGCCCGGCTCTTCAACCAGTTCCCCGTTAACATAGGCTCCCGCAGGCCGGTATCCTTTGGCCTCCGAGCGCTCTCCCGTCGCCTTGTTAAAGGAGAATTCCTCGCCCGGCTGCAGGATTAAGCCGTTAAGGGCCTCGGCCGCCAGCTCGATGTTCTTGTTCCTGTCTTTGTTGGCTGTGGTGGTGGTGGTATAGGTACCAATCACCTGATACAGCTCCTTGGCCTGCGCCTCCGTAATCTCCGGAGCCGTCTCCCTGCCCGTGGCTTCGATCACGGCGCTGAAATTCTTATTCTTTAACTGAGCCAGTATGTCAGAAACCAGTTTCTCCTGGTCGATCACAAATCCGTTTTGCTCTCCGGAGTAGATAAACTTTCCTGCTTCCTTGTCGAAGCCGGACACCGAACCGTTTTTGGCCTTCACGTCCCACTTGGCGGCAGCCTTCTTCGCTTCTTCCGCAGCCGCGTCTTCCAGTCCGCTCATATCCAGGGTATAGCTTTCCTTCGGCTCGCCCGTATAGATATCTCCCAGAAGAGAATCTACCTTTGTCTCCAGCAAATCAGCGACCTCATACGTATCATCCTTATACGTAACCTTCATGCCCCACTCATACTTGTCCAGTATGGCCTTTTTCGCCTGTTCCCTGGACATTCCGGTGATGGATATCCCATCTACGGAAACTTCCTTCTGGAGCTCCGTCTCCGGCTCGCTGGTCGTCTCACCAGTCTCCGCTTCAGCCGGTTTGCTTCCCACAAACTTCACGGCGGCCATAATTACAATCACGGCAACCACCGCGATAAGAATTCCCAGCAGAATCTTTGTTATATCGTACTGCGGACGCTTCTTTCTCTTCGAACCTCTTCCGGAACCGCTCCGCGGCTGGTAGGAGCTCTTATATCTTGAGGACTGCCCCCTGCTTCCCTGACCTGTCTTTCTGGAAGTTCCCGTTCCCGTCTTCCGCGTTCCCTGAGAGGAATAAGATCTTGACGTTCCGCTCTGTCTGTTGCCTGTCTGACTCATCTATTTCACCTTTTCACATGATAGTGTATATTACATTGAGTAGTATACCATACTTTGTGGGAAATGCTATTACAAATTTATGAATTTTCTTAATTATTTTTCGTCGCTTTTCTACATTTTACAGAACGTAAAAAACATGTTACTATAGTATTACTAAAGTATTTCAAATTGGAGGTAATCATGGAACTTATCGATCTGCACGTTCATTCCAACGCCTCGGATGGAACGCTCTCCCCAGCCGCGGTGGTCGCTCTGGCCGCTGAAAAAGGACTGGCTGCCATCGCTCTGACCGACCACGACACCATAGCCGGCATCCCGCAGGCCATAGACGCCGCCCGCGGCCTTCCCATCGAGATTATTCCCGGCATCGAGCTCTCCTGCCACTACGAGGGAGAAGAGATCCATGTTCTGGGACTGTATGTAAATCCGGAGGATCCCGCATTTCTTCGGGAAACCGACCGCCTTCTCATACTGCGCGAGAAGCGCAACGACGAGATGATCCGCCGTTTTTCGGAGGATGGCATGGTCATGACCAGAGAAGAGCTCACCGCCGGCAATCCCGACACGGTCATAACAAGGGCCCACTTCGCCCGCGTCATGATGGAAAAAGGGTACGTTTCCTCTATGGATCAGGCATTCAAAAAATATTTAAAATACGGCGGACGCTGGTGCCCCAAAAAAGAGACCATCGAACCTTCCCGCGCACTGAGCATCCTGACCGGCTGCGGAGCGTCACCGGTACTCGCCCATCCGTATCAGTACCATCTGGGCGATGCAAAGCTGGAAGAACTGATCGTTTCCTTAAAGGAAAACGGACTGGCCGGCCTCGAGGTCTACCACTCGTCTAATAATCAGTATGAAAGCGGGAAGCTTAAGAATCTTGCCGTGAAGTACGGCCTGTTCCCCACCGGCGGTTCCGACTTTCACGGTGCCAATAAGCCGGATATCGCCATCGGATGCGGCCGCGGCAGCCTGCGCATCTCCGCCCTGCTTCTGGACGACATCAAGAAGGCGAGAGCAAAAAACTTATCGTAAGAAAGGATTTTTATTATGGAAGAATTATACAGAACAATTGAAGAAACGATACGGAACAGCGGCTGTCCGTTCCCTGCCGACGGCGAAGAGATTTACAACGAAATCTGCGACGAGATCGAGAACAGGGAACCGGGCGCCTACGTCTTTTTCTCCAAAAAGACGGATGATGTGTTTTTTGAATACAGACTGCAGATTTTTGAGGACAACTTTAACTTAAGCAGCATCGACGTCCATATCAAAGACCAGAATTACCACGTTGATTTTGATTGACCCCAAGCAGTCATTCCTCCATCGAAAAGACTGCCGCCGGCTGCTCCCTCGTACCGCGATCTGCCAGCCACAGATCCGTCAGGGAGTATCTTATCTCTCCCTGATAACCGACCGTAGTCTCCGCCATGGCCAGAGAATTCAATACGGCTTCTTCTACCGCTTCCGCCGCGGCCGTAAAGGCCGTGTCCAGGGAGCTTTCTTTTAAGACCCGGATCGTCAGTACTTCCTGATCCGTGCTTTCCGGAATCCGGTTCGCCGTGGTAAAGCCAATCATAATGTCCCCGCTTCCGTGTCCCATAAAGGAACCGGTCCGGCTGAGCCCCACTCCGGCTCTCCTGATCACGCGCTTCAACTGCCGGTCGGAAAGCGGCAGATCCGTCGCGATCACCGTCATGATGGACCCCCGGTCTAAATCAGCCGGTTTTATCTTTTTCTCCAGTGCTCTTCCCACCGGTTCGCCGCAGATCACCAGATTCTTCGTACTTCCAAAATTCGACTGTACCAGGGCGCCGACCGTATACGTGCTTCCTCCGGCGGTAAACTGCCTGGATGCGGAACCGATCCCGCCCTTTAAGCCGAAGCAGACGGTTCCCGTTCCTGCACCGACAGCCCCCTCTTCAAAATCCCGTTTCGCATCCCGGACTGCCGAACGGACTTCGTTAAGTCCGATGATCCTCTCCCGGATCATGTTTAAGCCTGAATCATTGCATTCTCCCACCACCGGATTGATGGTGGTAACCTGAATCCCTTCACGCTCACACTGTTCCAACATCAGATCGACCACAGCGTCATGCACCTTTCCCACATTGAGCGTATTGGTCAATGCGATAAAGGTCTCCAGCGTCCCCAGTTCTTCAATCTGAACCAGTCCCTGGCTCTTTCCAAAGCCGTTATGGATGTAGGCGGCGGCTGTCAGCTTTTTTCGGTAGGGATTGTCTTCACACGGCAGAATCACGGTAACTCCCGTCTTATGTTCTGCCGTATTCACGGCAGCGTGCCCCACCGTCACGCCTGCCACATCGCTGATCTTATTGAGGGGTCCGGGCGTCATATCGCCCGGTATGATTCCGTATGCCCGAATCCTTTTCATCACTGTTTCCTTTCCACGACTAAGACTGTGCTTTCACTTTCCCCCGGTTCTTTTTCTGCTCCTGATTCTTCTTTTCCAGCCTCGCGTAAACCGTTCCTCTCAGCAGAGAATACAGCACGGAGCAGAGCGGGATAAAGATCAGCATTCCCACGATTCCCATGGCGCTGCCGCCGATCGTCACCGCAACGAGCACCCAGATAGACGGAAGGCCCACGGAATTCCCCACCACATGGGGATAGATTAAGTTTCCTTCAATCTGCTGAAGGATAAAGAACACCGCCACAAACAGAAGCGCATCTAACGGTTTCACCATCAGCATCAGGAACGCCCCGATCACACAGCCGATAAAGGCTCCAAAAATGGGAATCAGCGCGGTAAAGGCGATGAGCACGCCGATCAGCAGTGCATAAGGCAGCCGCAGCACGGACAGCGTGAGGAAGAACATGGTTCCCAGAATCACCGCCTCGAGGCACTGTCCTGTCAGGAAATGGGAAAACGTATTGTAAGCCAGACCGGCAACTGACAGAACATGTTCCGTGACACGGTCCGGCAGAAACGCCCGCATCAGCTTCTTCATCTGAGCCGAGAGCGTCTCCTTCTGCAGCAGTATATAGATGGCAAATACAAGGGCGATTCCAAAGGTTGTGACGCCGCTGACGATGGAAACCGCTGCTGTGATCGTGGAATTCAGCACGGTGCTGGCCCCTGATGAGAGGAAGCCGATCACATCCTCGGAAAAAGACTTCCAGTCAATCTGGATTCCGTTGATATAATCCAGGATCTCCGGATTCTGGGCAAATAAATCTTCCGCCCCCTTCTTCACCCCTGCCAGGAATACCGGAATACTGTTCTGCAGACTCATAAACGTCTCAAACAGCTGGGGCATTACAACGAAAATGACTAACAGCAGCAGGCCCACCACAAACAGCAGGGTAAAAACCAGGCCTATGGGACGGCGCAGTCTGCTGTTTTCCTTCATGGGAAGCATTTTCTCAATCCTGCGCATGGGGACGTTTAAGATAAACGCCATGACGCCACCCAGCAAAAACGGTGAGATGAATCCGAAAAGCATCATGAACACCTCAAATACACGCCGGTAGTTCACGCCGATCACCACGACCACCACGGTAAATACGATAAGCCATCGCAGCTTCTTGATGTTGCTGTCATTTAATTCCATAAAATTACTCCTTTACCAGTCCTGTAAATGTCTCCAGAATCGCCTGCTTCGACGCCTGAAAGGTTCCCTGAGCCATCAGGGCGCTTCCACCGCCTCTTCCGTTTAACTCTTTGTTTAAGGTTTTGCTGAGAGCCCTCATGTCTGCGCAGCTGCTTCCAATCGCGTACTGATAGCTGCCGTCCGCTCCGGAACAGACGAGGACCACACTTCCCCTTCCGCCCTCGTAGAGCATGGTGCAGTACTGGCGCAGCTGGATCGGCGCCAGCCCTTCCTCGAACACCGCTAAAGGCTCCTGGCTGTACTGAAACTGCTCCATTCTGGCTGCAAACAGCTCCTGGTACAGCCGGTTAATCCTGCCGTCTTTTATTCCGTTCTCGTTCTTCAGCTTTTCCACAGTCTCCACGACTCTCTCCGGCTTGGCCGAGAGCATCACGGAAAGCTCCGTCACCGTCTTCTGTTTCTTCCGGTAATCCTTAAGGGCATCCATCCCGCAGAGCATGGAAACCCGGATGCCGCCTTTGTAGTGGATTGCACCGGTGATCTTAAAAATGCCGATCTCTCCGGTGGACATGACATGGGTTCCGCAGCATGCGCAGACATCGCTGTCGGGAATCTCAATAATTCTCACCTGGCCGGTCAGCGCCTTCTTGCTTCTGTACTCCATATGCTCCAGCGCTCCGGCAGCCGGATACAGTTCCCGGATCGGCAGATTCTCTGCGATTTTCCGGTTGACCTCCGTTTCGATCTCCTCTAATTCTTCGGCTGTGATCACTCCGTTAAAGTCAACAGTCACCTCCTCGCTTCCCATATGAAATCCCACATTATCGAACCCATACTTTTTATGTACCAGTCCTGAAAATATATGTTCGCCTGAATGGTTCTGCATGTATCCAAACCGTCTTTCCCAGTCGATGGTTCCCGCAACGGCCGTCCCTGCCTCCAGGGGACCGTCCGTCTCATGGATGATCTCTCCTGCCTTTTCATGGACATCCAGTACCTTCACCGGTCCCAGCCTCCCGGTATCCCCCGGCTGGCCGCCGCCCTCCGGATAGAAGCCTGTCCGGTCCAGCATCACCTGGTACCTGCCGTTTTTCCCCTCTCTGCAGTCTGTTACCACCGCCTCGAACGCTTTGACATATGGCTGTCTATAATATAATTTTTCCATAGATTCTCCTCTTTTCCCGTTTGTAACTAATTATACACAAGTATGGGATAAGTTCAATCATATGAATTCTAAAATTTTACGAAAAATGTGGAAACAGTGGCAAGCAGGGTCACATACATTTAAGTGTAAACAATTTATTTGGAGGAACAAATATGAGTGATCTGGCAGCAACAAATTGTGGATGTGGATGTGGCTGTGAATGCAACAATGGAGGAAGTGGATGCAACTTTATCTGGTTGATCCTGATTCTGTGCTGCTGCTGTGGCGGCGGCGGTGGATTCGGGGGCGGCTGCGGATGCGGCGGCGGAAGTAACTGCGGCTGCGGCTGCGGCGGAAGCAATGGATGCGATTTCATCTGGATCATCCTTCTTCTCTGCTGCTGTGGCGGCGGCGGTGGTGGATTCTGCTGCTAATACATGCAGAAAAAACCGTTCCACGAAACATAAAGACTGCGGTCCGGATATTCCGGGCCGCAGTTTTTCATTTATCCGTATCCTTCAGCAGGGCGGGAAGCGGACCATCACCGCCCCCGATTCTTATCCTGTCCCGGTGCGGCCAGCGGATTTTCTCCATTTCCTCCGCGTCCGGAATTTCTTCCCTGTTTTCTCTTTACGCACTCGTCGTCAATTTCATATACTGCATTGCCATCTATAATCAAACGATTTCTCATGTTTATCACTCTCCTGTAATACTAATATATGCGGCCGCATATATTGTCAACAAGAAAAGTAAGGATATCATGTTATGAACAACGAAAAAAATTCCCAGCCAGTTGACCTGGATTCCTTAATCGGTGATAACCATTTACAGATGATGAAGGCCGCGCTTCCCTATATGAGCGTAACAGAGCAGCGTTTTATCTCCCTCTTTGTCAAATTCAATGAGCTCCGCCGCACCGTGCAGCTGTTTGAAGATGAGGAGGTGGCGGCCATGGGCATCTGCTCCACCGGAGAAAGCACCGAAAAACCGGCGTCTCCCATTGATATGCTGGGGGCCATCAAACCGTTTGGAACACCGACCGAACAGGATTTAATCGATCTGATCATGAACTTTTTCCAGGGATTTAAGCTGGCAAGCGCAGTATCCGACGCGGTTCCCGGATCCATGGTCCCGGATCCCGATCCCACGGAAAATACGGCCAGGCAGGCGCAGACACCGCCTCCGCACCGCTCCGGCGGGCCGTTCGGGCGCATGTCCTTCGATCAGATCAAAAATTTTATTCCTCAGGAACAGCAGTCCCGGCTGGAGACCATGCAGCTTATGATGTCTGCCATGCAGCAGATGAGCTGACCTTACCGCTACATATCACTATAAAAGAATGAAAGAAAGGAAGAACAGCACTCTATGAATACAAACTGGAAACAGGACCCCCGCTTAAAGGGCATGGATCCGCAAAAACTCGAACTGCTGACCACATTCGCCAAAGAGGTGGAATCCGCACCGAAGGACCAGCTGATGTCCACGATCCTCACACTTAACCTGAAGGCCAATGAAAAAGGCATCCATTTTTCCGATCAGGAGACGGAACTGCTCGTCTCGATCCTGAGCGGGGGAATGAGCCCCGCCGAGCGGAAACGCATGGATACCTTACGTATGATCTCTAAAAATTTAGCAAAACGGAAATAACATTACCGGCCGTTCTCCTGCTCCAACCGGCTGATATCGGAAACAATGACGATTCTGGTATCTTCATCGACGCTTGTCACCAGCTTTTTCATATATTCCTCGGGCACCTTGACACAGCCCGAGGTCCCGGTATCGGCCGTCCCGTTCATACAGTGCAGAAAGATCGCGGAACCGTTTCCCGGCACACAATCGCTGTTATAATCCAGTGCCAGTCCATAATGGTAAAATGGAACCATGGCCGCCATATGCTCCGCTGACTTCCAGTCTTTTTTTGTGCTGCGCGAATCCACCAGCCGGTTATAGTGGCTGCTTTCCGGATCGTCCACCCAGTAATCGGTATCTGTCAGCCGGTGATACGGCAGAATACTGCCCGGATTTTCCTTCACGCCAAACGCCATGGTAAAACGATACGTTCCGAGGGGCGTCTTCTTGTCCCCCTCTTTCTTATCATCCGTCGCGCCGTTTTTCCCGTATCTCCCCATGGTCTCAAATTCTTCCGTCCAGATCCCCTCTTCATTCTTCGTATGGTAGGAAAGGCTGATATCCGCTCCTCCCTGTCCCACAACCAGGATCAGGCTGTCCGTTTCTGAAGCGGCCGCTATGTTCCCCATGAGCTCCTGTTCTCCGGCGTTCTTCTGCTCTCCGGCATTCTCCTGTTTTGCCTCTGCCTCTGCCTTTTCCGTATTCTTGTCCTTCAGACCAATGCCAGGGCCTTTTTCCTCCGGGCCATCGGTCCGTTCCTGCGGCCGGACCACCGGATCTTCGTTCATCCGTGCACAGGCCGTTGTTCCTGCAGTGCCGGAGCATGCAAAAAGGACCGCCCCTGTCATGACCAGCAAATATCTCTGATATCGTCTCATTGGTAATTTCCTCCGATTATCCTGTCTTCTGCTGTTATTATACACGGTACGGTCCTTTTTGTCATGCCTGAACGGCAATTTTGCAACAGTACAGACGGCTCATTTCCGCCGTCTGTACTGTTGCGCTATTTTAATCTTACAACATGCTGACAATATATGTACACATTCTTAATCTTTTTAGCCTGCTCCCCTTCTTCCCCCAAAATGATCGGCTGCGTGCCGGACGGCGTAATGTACAGCTTAAATGCAATTGCATCCTGGCCTACCTTCATCTGCCTGACCGGACGGTACTCGAACGTCCTGCGCTCAATTCCCAGATATTCGTAGATGGCATTCTCCAGATCCTTATCCTCAAAGCACCTGGCAATATCCTCCTCCGCATTCATATCCAGAATCGCTTTCGCTTCCTCAAACGTCAGATTTGCAAACCGGAAATCCCCGTCCCCCAGGACATGGGCCAGAGTCTCATTGTCAAGAAGCAACAATGGGTAACCTACACTCGACTGCTCCATAAAATACCTCCTTCATCTCCGTTTATTATAACAAATTTCTCAATTATCTGCTATTACTATTATCATAGCCATTTTTCTCTCTTTTGTCAATATTTTCTGATTATTTTATACTTGTTCGTTAATTATCAAACTATTATGTTTTTATTTTATCATGCAAAAAACACCCTTCGGCTGTCCGCCTCCGGGTGTCTGCTGCTATTTACATACAATATTGATAATTCTTCCCGGCACATAGATTTCCTTAACAATCGTACCTGTAATCTTATCTGTAACCAGCGCCCTGCCGGCCTCGATCGCTTCCTCTCTGGCTGTGCCTGCCGGAAGTGTTACGACCGCCTTTGTCTTTCCATTCACCTGGACGGCAACGGAAATTTCATCGTCCTTCATGGCTTCCTCATCGCACACCGGCCACTGGGCATGGAAAACGGTATCGCTGCCTCCCAGCTGCTGCCACAATTCTTCACCGATATGAGGGGCAAACGGCGCAAGCAGGATCACAAATGTGCGAAGTGTTTCTCTGTCGATTCCGCCGGTCTTCTTTGCCAGTTCGATGAATTTGTTGTTGTACTCCATGAATCCGGAGATGACCGTATTTAAATTAAACTGGTTAAAACGCTGTTCAATATCAAAAATCAGCTTATTGCGGAGACGCACCATCTCTCTTGTGGGTTCCGTCTCCCTGTCTTTGCTGTCCATCACAAGATTCCAGAACCTGTTTAAGAAACGGCTGACACCTTCAATTCCCCTGTCATCCCATTCTGCATCCAGCTCCGGCGGACCGACGAAGAGCTCATACATTCTCAGGGAATCACAGCCGTAATCGCGAACCAGCTCATCCGGGGATACCACATTTCCCTTGGACTTGCTCATCTTGATTCCATTCTTACCGGTGATCATGCCCTGGTTAAACAGCTTCGTAAACGGTTCGTCAAAATCGATGACACCGATGTCACACAGGAATTTCGTGTAGAACCTGGAGTAGAGCAGATGAAGCACCGCGTGTTCCACGCCTCCGATATACATATCGACCGGAAGATATTGATCCGCCTTTTCACGGGAGACAAGCTCCTTTTCATTATGGCTGTCCACATAGCGCAGGAAGTACCAGGAAGAGCCGGCCCACTGAGGCATGGTGTTTGTCTCCCGCTTGGCCGGTGCTCCGCAGACCGGGCAGGTGGTATTTACCCACTCATCGATAGCGGCCAGCGGGGATTCCCCCGTTCCTGTCGGCTGATAGCTTTCTACTTCAGGCAGTGTTAACGGAAGCTGATCCTCAGGAACCGGTACGCTGCCGCAGTGCGGACAGTGAATAATCGGAATAGGCTCGCCCCAGTAGCGCTGCCTCGAGAATACCCAGTCGCGCAGTTTGTAATTGACGGTCTTCTTTCCAATTCCACGCTCCTCGATCATCGCCGGAGCTTTCCTCTTTAAGACGGAAGACTCCATTCCGTTCCACTCGCCGGAATTGATCATGATCCCGCACGCCTCGGTGTAAGCCTGCGTCATATCCATGATCTCCACCCCATCCCTGGCAATAACCTGGATAATCGGGAGATCGAATTTCTTTGCAAATTCGAAATCTCTGTCATCGTGGGCCGGTACACACATAATAGCCCCTGTACCGTAATCAGCCAGTACATAGTCGGAAAGCCAGATCGGCACCTTTACACCGTTTATCGGATTGACGGCATAGCTTCCCGTAAACACACCCGTCTTTTCCTTATCCTGAAGGCGGTCCACATTGGATTTCATGGAAGCATCACAGATGTACTTCTCCACTGCGTCTTTCGTCTCCGGCACAGCCAGGCCCAGGGCCAGTTCATGCTCCGGAGCCAGCACCATGAAGGTCGCTCCGTAAAGCGTATCCGGTCTTGTCGTATAGACCTTTATCTTTTCTTCCCGTCCAGCCACCTGGAAATCCACTTCCGCGCCATAGGATTTTCCGATCCATTCAGTCTGCATCTTCTTGACCTTCTCCGGCCAGTCCAGTTTATCCAGATCGTCAAGCAGACGGTCCGCATAGGCGGTGATCTTTAGCATCCACTGTCTTAAATTTTTCTTTGTCACCGGTGTCTGGCAGCGTTCACAGCAGCCGTTTACCACTTCCTCGTTGGCAAGCCCGGTCTTACAGGATGGACACCAGTTAATCGGAAATTCCTTTTCATAGGCCAGCCCCTTCTTAAACATCTGAACGAAGATCCACTGAGTCCATTTGTAAAAGTCTGGATCCGTAGTATTGACCTCCATATCCCAGTCATATACAGCGGCAATCTCATTGATCTGACGCTTAATATTGGCCACGTTCTCGGCCGTTGATTTCGCCGGATGAACGCCCATCTTAATCGCATAATTCTCTGCCGGAAGGCCAAAGGCATCCCACCCCATCGGATGGATGACGTAATGTCCTTTTAATATCTGATACCTGCTCCAGACATCGGAGATCACGTACCCCCTCCAGTGTCCCACATGAAGCCCGCTCCCCGACGGGTACGGAAACATATCGAGACAGTAATACTTCGGTTTCTTCCCGTCATTGATATTGATGGGATTCTTTTTCCAGTTTTCGCGCCATTTCTTCTCAATTGCGCTGTGGTTGTATGATGCTGACATTATTTACCATTCTCCTTTCTGACTGCATAATCTGGAACTTCAGATATCATGGAAGCATTTTCCCATTATATCAAAAACGCGCCTCTTTCGCTGCGGCCGTTCAGGCCATAACGATAGAGACGCGGATTTCTTCCACGCGGTACCACTCTATTTCATACAGAATCTGTATGCGCTCATGGGATACGTATTCATATCCTTCCCATCGTAACGGCTGGGATGCCGGCCGCACCTACACAAAAGCAGCGCTTCCTTCAGTGAGCAACTCCAAGGCGAGTTCAGCCATCCTTCCCAACCGGCTCGCACCAACCGCCGGCTCTCTGCATGTTTCAGACAGCTTACTGTTCCTCTTCACAGTATTTATGCTGACTATGAATGTATCACACTTGCTGTAGCGTGTCAACCGCTATTTATGATTTTCCTCCAGTTCCCGGCACAGACCATGTCCGGCTTAAGACACCGATGCCCGGCGCGGCCGGTTACCGTCTGCCTCCCGCTTATGAGAGCAGGAACAGACCCACAGACACAAAGAAAAACAGAATCATGCCCAGATTTAAAAACAGGGTCTCAAACCGCCTCCCTTTTGGGATCACCACCATCGCCGGTTTCCAGGAGATCTCACGGCGGTAAATAATCAGAAAAACGATTCCCAGCACAACGGCTGCAAGCATAAAGATACTATATGCCATGGCAAACCAGATATTATCCGCTGCGTGAAGCGCTACGATTGATCCCAGAAAATTGATAATCGCATGGAATATAATCGTATACCGCAGCTTTCCTGTATTGATATAAACGTAAGCAAACACAACTCCCAGGCCAAAGGCATAGAAAAACTGATAAAAATTACCGTGGCTGAGTCCGAATAAGACTCCCGACAGAATCACCGCCACTTTATCACCGTAATGAGCAACCCGGTCAATCAACAGCTTTCTGTATAGAATTTCCTCAAAGATGGGAGCAGCCACCACCGTCAGCAGAAAGATCACACGCGTATCCAGATTTTCAATCAGCTCGCTGACCGGATTCACGAGAGGCTTCCCCTGAATTCCATTCACGATACTCATCAGAACAGTTCCGATGATATTCCCGATGTACATAATGCTGATGCAGGCAAAAAAAGCAACCACCAGCCTCCCCGCACCGAACGGCTGCTTCCGGGGTCTGCACGGAGTTCCCATATCCTTCACAATCAACCAGCATATCAGCGTTCCGAGCAAATACGTGGGCAGTGATCCCAGAATCACAATCCAGGTATTCCAGTCTCCCCTCCAGCCCATACTTCCCAGTACTCCGAGTATCAGCCCCGCTTCCATCTGCAGCAGAAGGCCCACCACCAGGAAGGCCGCGTATCCCACGCCCAGCCTTGAACACGTTTTCTTTATTTCTCTTAAGTAATCCATCCGGTATTTACCTCCTGACTCTTCTGAACATCACGTTTCCAAGTTTATCACATCTGTCTTCTGTTGACAAGGAAACTTGGGGAATCGCAGAGACCGGTCTGTTTATATCAAAGAGACAAAAGAGACGGAACGCACTTCTGTTCCGCCTCTCAATATAATTCTTTTCTTTTTTACGTTTATGATTCTGTCCTGTCAACCTTGGACGCGCGCTCTTCTACTTCCCGCTTCTGAACATCACCAGGAGCCTGCTCGTAGCGGCTGAATTCATATTCATACGTTCCCATACCGCCTGTCATGGAACGGAGGTCTGTATTGTATCCAAACAGCTCAGACATCGGAACGTCTGCCTCGATAACCTGCTTGCCGTTATGGTTGGAATTCATGCCCAGCACACGGCCGCGTCTGCGGTTTAAGTCACCCATAACATCACCGGTAAACTTATCCGGTACGGTAACCTTCAAAGAAGCAATCGGCTCTAACAGAACCGGGTTCGCCTCCATAAAGCCCTTCTTAAATGCCATGGTGGCCGCCATCTTAAACGCCATCTCAGAGGAATCTACCGGATGATAGGATCCGTCTGTCAGTGTCGCCTTCAGACCGACAACCGGATAAGCTGCGAGAGGTCCTCTTAAGACGCACTCTGCAACGCCCTTCTCAACAGCCGGGAAGTAGTTCTTCGGAACAGCTCCGCCGAATACGCTCTCCTCGAATACGTAAGGCGTCTCCAAATCGCCGGACGGCTCAAAGGTCATCTTGACATCGCCGAACTGTCCATGTCCGCCGGACTGCTTCTTATATCTTCCCTGAACCTCAACTTTCTTTCTGATGGTCTCACGGAACGCAAATTTCGGTTTGCTCAGCTCAATCTCTACTTTATAGCGGTTTAACAGCTTGCTGACTACCACGTCAAGCTGCTGGTCGCCAATTCCGTATATCAGGGACTGATGATTCTCTGTATCCGTAACCACCTTTAAGGTCCAGTCTTCCTCTGTCAGCTTCGACAATGCGCTGGATACCTTGTCATCGTCACCCTTTGTCTTCGGTTTGTACCGCATATACGTATACGGCGTGGAAATCTCCGGCTTATGGTATACGATCGGCGCGGAACGTAGAGCAATGGTATCTCCCGTCTGGGTTACGGATAACTTGGATACAGCACCGATATCGCCGGCTTTTAATTCCGGAACCTCGATCGCGTCTTTGCCTCTGAGCAGGTAGATCTTTCCGATCTTCTCCTCTGTATCCTTGTTTACGTTATAAATATTGGAATCCGGTTTTAAGGTACCGGTACAAATCTTCATCAGAGAATACTTACCGATAAACGGATCTACAATCGTCTTAAATACACGGGCGGAAAGTGAAACGTTATCGTTATACTTGGCCGTAAAACGCTCTCCTGTGGATACGTCCACACCAATACACTCGTAACGGTCCGGTGTTGGGAAGTACTTATCAATTCCCTGAAGCACCATCTTCGCACCCTGTGCGTTAATGCCGGATCCCAGCATAACCGGTACGATATTGCCTTCTATTACATATTCCCGAAGTGCAGAAGAAATCTCTTCCTGGGTAAACTCGTCGCCTGAGAAGTAGCGTTCCATATACTCCTCGCTCGTCTCCGCAACAGCCTCCATCAGCGCTTCGCGCGCAATACCCAGGTTCTTCTGTGAATATTCAGGAATCTCGCATTCTTCATAATCACTGTTCACCGTAAATCTGCGGCCCGCCATCTTTACGACGTTAACAAATCCGACGAACTTTTCATTCTCACGAATCGGAAGATGGAACGGTGCAATCTTTCTGCCGAACTCTTTTTCCAGTTTCAGCAGCAGTTCACGGTAGCTTGCATGATCGTCATCCATATTCGTAACGAAAATAATACGCGGCAGTTTATACTTTTCACAAAGTTCCCATGCCTTATATGTACCAACCTCTATGCCTGCCTTGCAGTTCACCACAATGACCGCGGCGTCTGCAACGCTGATTGCCTCTTCTACTTCACCAACAAAATCGAAATACCCCGGAGTATCCAGCAGGTTAATCTTGATCGGACCTTCTTCACCCTGATACTCCAGCGGAATCAGAGTCGTAGAAATGGAGAACTGTCTCTTAATCTCTTCCTTATCATAATCGCTGATGGTGTTTCCATCGGTGATCTTTCCCATTCTGCTGACAGCTCCTGTAATCAGTGCCATCGCCTCTGCGAGTGTCGTCTTACCCGCGCCTCCGTGGCCAAGTAATACAACGTTACGGATTTGCTTGGTTCCATACACGTTCATAAACATTCCTCCTGTTCAGTATTTAAGTCTATGAGGATATTTTACTAAAAGTGTCGGAAAATTGCAAGTAGAATGTGCATTTTGCACAAATAATTTTACTTGCCAAAATATGGGGCTTTTACAGGGCCGGACACCAGGCGGCCTGCGGCCTGCATTCACGTTCAAACTCAAGGAAAGACGCGTGATACGGGGTCTCATTCTGCTCCGCTTCGTTCGCTCTGTTCCAGATCTTTAGGGCGGCCTGCAGAGTGATCTCCACATCATGATAGTAATAGATGCCCGCCTGAGTATGGGAAACTACGTCCTCAATCAAAAGCCTTGCATCGTGATTTTCAAACAGAACTTCATTCAAATTATTCCTTGTCAGCTTCATCGTATTGATCTTCTCCTTCCTGTCAGGTTTTTGCCTACCAGAACATACGTTCTTTTTTTCTGTTTTTATTGTACCAGAACATACGTTCTTTGTCAACCCTGTTATTCATCTTTGCTAATTTACGTTAAAGCGTCAAAGTTTAACGTATAAAAGCGTTGACAACTTTCACTCTTTCGATTACAATGATGCTTAAGCTATTTCTGAATACTTTTAAAGAGAGGGAACTGATATGATTATTATTATGAAACCCAATGCTTCCGAGGAGGCAGTTGGGAAAATTAAAAACCTGATAGAATCCAAAGGCCTCCAGGCGCATCTTTCCAAAGGAACGGAGGTCACCATCGTAGGCGTTGTCGGCGACAAGACAAAGCTTCAGGGAGCCAACATCGAGATGGCGGAAGGCGTGGATAAGATCGTTCCGGTCACCGAGACGTATAAGCTGGTCAACAAAAAGTTCCATCCCGAGGATTCCGTAATCAGAGTCGGTAATACTCATATCGGACCAGGCAGGCTGACCATGATGGCCGGCCCCTGTGCCATTGAAAACCACGACATGGTGATCGAGACGGCAATTGCGGTAAAGAAGGCCGGTGCGGAGTTTTTAAGAGGCGGTGCCTACAAGCCCAGAACTTCCCCCTATGCGTTTCAGGGACTGGAGGAGGAAGGCCTGCAGTATATGAAGGAAGCCCGGGATGAGACCGGTCTTAATATTGTCTGTGAGGTTACCAGCCTGCGCGCTCTGGAGACGGCGGTAAAGTACGTGGATATGATCCAGATCGGAGCCCGCAACATGCAGAATTTTGAACTGCTCAAGGAGGCCGGCCGCGCCGGTATTCCGGTACTGTTAAAGAGGGGCTTATCCGCAACCATCGACGAATGGCTAAATGCAGCGGAGTACATTGCCTCCGAAGGCAATCCCCACATCGTGCTCTGTGAGCGCGGCATCCGGACCTACGAAACCGCTACCAGAAACACGCTGGACATCAGCGCCGTACCGGTTATCCGAGCCAAGAGCCACCTTCCTATTATCATTGATCCCAGCCACGCAACCGGTGTACGCGCCTATATTGAGCCGATTTCCAAAGCCGCGGTCGCCGTAGGTGCGGACGGCCTGATCGTGGAGGTCCATCCGTGCCCGTCCTGCGCGCTGTCCGACGGCCCGCAGTCGCTTACCTTTGAACAGTTTGAACAGCTGACCGAAAATCTGAAACCGTACGCAGCGCTTGCAGGAAGGAGATTTTAATGACTGATTCCACCATTGCCTTTATCGGGCTTGGTCTCATCGGAGGCTCCATTGCCAGGGGGATCAAGCGTGAAAATCCGGATACAAAGATTATGGCATACATGCGGACCCGTTCCAGGCTCTTAAGCGCCATGGACGAAGGTGTGATTGATGTGATCCTCGATGGGGCAGATGAGCAGTTATCCCAGTGTGATCTCATATTTCTGTGTACCCCTGTGGAATATAACGCCCGCTATCTTGCTGAAATCAAACCATTTTTAAAACCAGGCGCCATCATCACAGACGTGGGAAGCACGAAGACTGACATCCATGAGGAGGTCATCCGGCTTGATATGGAGGACTGCTTCGTGGGAGGCCATCCCATGGCCGGTTCCGAAAAGACAGGATTTGAGAATTCCACGGACCATCTGCTGGAAAATGCCTACTATATCATCACCCCCACCCGCAAGTCTTCCCCGGCTGCAGTGGAACGGCTGATTTCCATCGCCTCGCTGATCGGATCCATCCCCATCGTTCTGGACTATCACGAGCACGATTCCATCACGGCGGCAATCAGCCATCTGCCTCACGTGATTGCTTCCAGCCTGGTGAATCTGGTAAGAGATGCCGATAATCAGGAGGGGCTGATGAAACGGCTGGCTGCCGGCGGTTTTAAGGATATCACCAGAATTGCCTCCTCGTCCCCCGAGATGTGGGAACAGATCTGCATGACAAACCGGGCGCCTCTGGCCGCTGTCCTGGAACAGTATATTGCCTCCTTAAATGAGACGCTTGTAAAGCTGAGGTCCGGTGACAACCAGTATCTCTCCCGGCTGTTTGAGACTTCCAGGGACTACCGGAACTCCATTTCCGAGAGGAACCAGGGTTCTGTCACACCGGAATATTCGTTTACAGTGGACATGGCGGACGAGGTCGGCGCGATCTCCACGCTGTCCGTTATTCTGGCCGCCAAGGGCATCAGCATTAAAAATATCGGTATCAACCATAACAGAGAACACGGGGAAGGTACTCTCAAGATTATTTTCTATGATAAGGAAGCCATGGATATGGCGTGGAAACAGCTGGAGCGCTACCATTACGACCTGATCTCGAATAACTGACTTACGGAGGAACATTATGAAATTTAAAAAGGCAACCCCGCTTAAGGGTGAACTGCAGATCCCCGGCGATAAATCCATTTCCCACAGAAGCGTCATGTTCGGATCGATTGCGAGGGGAACGACGGAGATCAGCCATTTTCTTCAGGGAGCAGACTGTCTCTCCACTATCTCCTGCTTTCAGAAAATGGGCGTAGCCATCGAAAACAACGGGGATTCCGTCATCGTCCGGGGCAACGGCCTCAGAGGCTTAAAAAAGCCGGACTCCATCCTGGACTGCGGCAACAGCGGCACGACCACCCGCCTCATATCCGGTATCCTGTCAGCACAGAATTTTGATGTGACGGTAACCGGCGACGAGTCCATACAGAAGCGCCCCATGAAGCGGATCATCGAACCGCTTTCCATGATGGGGGCTCAGATTGAGAGTCTCCGTCAAAATGGCTGCGCTCCCCTGCACATTACAGGAAAGCCGCTGCATTCCGTCCACTATCATTCCAAAATTCCGTCTGCCCAGGTAAAATCAGCCATTCTTCTGGCCGGACTCTATGCGGACGGCGAGACAAGAGTCATGGAAGATGTTGTATCACGCAACCATTCGGAGCTCATGCTCCGCTCCTTCGGCGCCGATGTGCGGTGGGAAGGCACGACAGCAGTCATCCGGCCGGCGGAGGAACTCTACGGCAGACAGATTACAGTTCCCGGCGATATCTCATCCGCCGCGCCGTTTCTTGCCGCCGGCCTGCTGGTACCGGGTTCTGAAGTGCTGATCCGGCAGGTGGGGATCAATCCCACCAGAGACGGTATTCTCCGCGTCTGCCGGGCCATGGGAGCCGACATAACCCTGATGAATGAGCAGGACGCCTCCGGGGAACCCACTGCCGACATTCTGGTGAAAAGCAGCAGCCTCCACGGCACGGTCATCGAAGGAGCCATCATCCCCACTCTGATCGATGAGCTTCCCATGATCGCGGTGATGGCCTGCTTCGCGGAAGGCACCACCATTATCAAAGATGCGGCGGAATTAAAGGTCAAGGAATCCAACCGTCTCGAAGTCATGGTAAAGAACTTATCCGCCATGGGGGCCGATGTGACCGAAACTGCTGATGGAATGATCATCCACGGCGGCAAACCGCTCCACGGCGCTGTGATCGACAGCCTTTTGGATCACCGTATCGCCATGACCTTTGCCGTCGCAGGGCTCTGCGCGGAGGGGGAGACCGAGATCCTTGGTGCGGAATGTGTCAGGATCTCCTATCCGGACTTTTATGAGGACTTAAACAGGCTGATGCGGTAAATTCCTGCTGCCGGCATACAAAAAGTCTGCAGGGAAGACATTTCTTTCGTCCTTCCTGCAGACTTTCATTTTTAATATTTGTTGAAAAATAATCTTATGATACAAACATTCTTTTTATTCAGGAACCGGCTCTGCCGCCTCTCTCAAAAGCGATTTCACCGCCTCTTTTGCCTCCGTAAACCAGATATCTCCAGGCGCAGCTGACAGAATAAATCCGATTTTTCCCAACAGGGACGTCAGATACCTGACCTCCCCGGCAGGACCCATCTTTAAATATTTCTCCTCACCCCTGCGCTCTAAATGCGCCTGCACACCAAATTTCATGCAGTAATAAACGTCCTGCCTTACTTCCTTCCTGTATGAAGCGGGAACGGATACCTTATCGTTGACCACAATCCCGGTTACCAACTGCCTGGTCCTGCGGGTAAGAATCTTCGTTTTTGACCGGTTCAGTTCAAAGCCCATGGCGCCCAGAAACCCTTTTACCTTTCTGATCACCTCTGCCGCAGAAAAATCTCCGGAAAATGTCATATCGTCACAGTACCGGCTGTACGTAATACTCCTCTCCCTGCACCAGCCGTCCATGTATTCATCGAATGGCTTCATCACAAGATTGGATATGGCGGCCGAAGCCGGCGAGCCCTGGGGCAGACAGTCATTCAGGCAGCACAGAGAGGTTAAGAGCGTCCCTACTGAAGCCGGAAAGTATCTGCTGTTAAATGCGCTGCGATGCACCACTGGAAAGGTGATGCTTCCAAAAAAATCTTTGATATCCAGCTTTAATACCACCATTTTTCCCGTATGGCAGGCCGCATTCTCCCATATGGACGCACCCCTGCGGTAGGCAGCCGCACAGGATGAGAGTTCCAGTCCATCCAGAATATGATGCAGAATATTCCGCTGAATCGCCTTCAGCAGCGGATCCGGCGCCTGAATCTGCCTTACGCCCCCGCCCTTTTTCGGAATCCTCAGGCGGCTGTAATGCTTTTCTGTATGATTGCTCACGGCATACAGGCAGGAAATGACCTTCTCATCGGTCCACTCCTCCCCTTCCAGCAGATGAAAGGACAAAAGCATCTCCCTGCAGTGCTCCGCTGTACAGTATTTCCACAAATCCGGTTCGTGCATAGGCGTTCCTCATCGAAATCGGTAAAATAGACAAAAAGGATATAAGACGGTGGAAACTCATACGAAAAAGGATGCCGTAAGATGCGAAGACGTACAAGCCGCAGGCGTAAGCACATGAAATGTGCAGTTGTACTTCGGAGCAGATTACGGTCTTATGACCTTAACTTGTGAACTTCCGGACAACGACTCGCTGCCCGGCCGGAGCCTCTAAGCAATACTGGAAATGCTATGAATCTCCGCCGTCCTATGTTCCTTTATTCTAGCACAGAAAAAAAACTGTCGCAACACCTGCGTCCGGATATTTTCTCATTCCACAGCAGATTCCGCTGCCCGCCCGGTGTTTTCGTTACCCGGACCGTTCCGCGATCACTCCGCTTCTATCTCCTCCAATTTCCGATACACCCTCAGTATCTCTCCCATACTCCAGGCCTGTGCAAAGCAGCCTCTGGATACGGCCGGATAAAGCCCGTCATAAATCTCCGCCAGATGGCCGGCGCAGCCCTCTCGCAGCATTTCTCTGACCGGGCCAAGCTGTTCCCTCACTTTTTTCGCAGCCTCTTTGGAATCGTCATGAACTTTTAAGTAAGCCAGATAGTAGGCTCCTAACGGGAATGTCCAGACAGTTCCCTGATGGTAAGCCATATCGCGATTTACTACGCTGCCGCCGTATTCGGCGCAGAATTCCCCGTCTTTGCCGCTTAAAGACCGCAGCCCATAAGGCGTATATAAATGCTCATAGACCGTATCCACTATACGACGTTCCTTCTCCCGGTCCAGAATCGGAAATGGCTGCGATACCGCCCATATCTGATTACAGCGAATCTGTCTGTCCGGGTGATGCTCCGCGGAATTCGAGATCACATCCTTTAAACAGCCTTCGTTCTCGAGCCAGAATTCCCGCACAAAGCTGTTTTTCACCGTTTCTGCCAGGTCGGTAAACACCTTCCCTGACCCTGAAAAGAGAGCGGCAAAATGTCCGGCTATCATCAGGGCGCTGTGCCACTGTGCATTTATCTCCACCGCTTTGCCATGCCTGGGAGTGGGCAGAAACCCGTTGATTCTCACATCCATCCAGGTCACCTGCTCCAGGCCGCCGCCTGCCGAAATCAAACCGTCCCGGTCCATACAGATATGATAATCCGTCCCCTTTCGATACCAGTCGATGATTTCAAGGATCACCGGATACGCCGCCTTTTCGATAAAATCGAGATCGCCTCCCGCCTGATAGTACTCGTAGACGCTTCCGATAAAGAGAAGCGATGCATCGGCAGTGTTGTATTCCGGTTCTCCGTCTCCCTCAGGAAAAACGTTCGGCATCAGTCCCCGGCGTCTGTATTGGATGAACGTGCTGAGAATGCTTTTCGCAGTCTCCATCTGACCGGTCACGATACAGAGTCCCGGCAGGGCAATCATGGTATCGCGCCCCCAGTCTCCAAAGAACGGATAGCCGGCAATCACACTCTTACCACCTGTCGACTGCCGGTTTACCACGTACTGGCTGCAGTTTCTGGCTATCAGCCGTGCCTCCGCATCACGGAAACCGGAATTCTCTTCCAGTTCCTGCTACCGCTTACTCTCCTGCGCCATCATCTCCTCACACCGCGTTCTGCCAATCTCTCCGGCAGTATAGATTATCTCTCCGTATGCCAAAGAATGAGGCGGAACCCGGTACCGGATGAGATGGTTGCGATAGGCACCTCCGACGGCCGGCCTTCCGTCTCTGGCATCATACTCAAAGTAGAGATCGTCTATATACTGCTGCGTCTGCTCCACAATCTCCCCATCCGTCCAGAAGTTTAGATTCAGCACTCCGTCGCTGATGCGGCCGGCTGCCTTCACAGCTGACAGGGTAAACTGCCGGCCCGGCATGCACTTTTCTCCCTTCTCGACGAACTGGAACAGGGGAACCACCTCCAGCAGGGCCTCTCTTTTCGTGCGGTTTTCTATCTCATAGCGGATTCCAACCGTATTCTCCTGCTGCGGCATGACTACAGTTTTCTTAATCTCCACGCCGCGCACCCGGTACGTATATACCGGAATATACTCCATACAGAAGGCGTCCAAATAGCGAAATCCCTCCGTATTCTCACAATAGCCCGCATACTGCTGGCTGCCTAATGAAAAGCAGCTGCCTCCCGTCATAAGCGTCTCATCCACTCTCGTCACCATATGATACCGAAGGTTCGGCGCCTGCAATGCCGCCATCAAAAGGGCGTGGTCGCCCCGCGTATTGGAGCCTATGACGGTCTGGGAGGAATACCCTCCAAGACCGTTTGTCAAAAGGCTGCACTGCTCCTGCCCCCGATCAAATCCTGTGAAGCTGTTTCTTCCATATTCCAGTCTCATATTCACCCAACTTCTTACCAGTTATTTACTTCATTACATCTTTATAGAAAATCTGCACTACCTTTGCCTCCATGGTAACGTGTCTTCCCGTTCCGCCTTCAAACAGCCGTACCAGTTCCAGGAAAGCGGTCGATGAAATCTTCTTAAAATCCTGTTTTAACGTATACATGGGAGTTCTCATATATCCCATCAGCGTGATGCCGTCATACCCGGACACCGGCCGTCTCACTCCCATCTCCTCCAGGGCGCAGGCCGCTCCTATGGCCATCAGATCCGAGGCGCAGACGATAACATCCGCTTCTCTTCCTCTTGCAAACGTGATCTCCCTGGCCTTTTTCTCACTGTAGTCCGCATACTCCACGATCAGTTCCAGATTCCTCTCTTCCTTCAGCCGTCTCATGGCAGCCAGCCTGGCATCCGTCATATAACCATCCGGCCCGCAGGCGATATACAGCACTGTGCTGCCTGTTCCGCTCTCCACTGCCTTTTTTGCCACCTCATACTGTCCCTTATAGTGATCTACCGAAACAGAAGAGATCATCTGGCTGACAATCGGTGAATCCACCACTACTGCTTTGAATTCCTTTGACATGATGACATTGTAGAGCTTCACATTCTCACGGGCAAGACTGTAGACGATAATTCCTGTTATGCCCTGGCTCTTTAAATAACGGATCATATCGTCGCCGCTCATGTGTGCAAACTGGGAGGTAAAAAAAGTGACTGCCTCCATCTGATACTCCCCCGCCTTCTCAAACGCACCAAACAGATAAAGAATATCGATCTCATCCACTGCCTGCTTATAATAAGTCATGTCAACGATCAGCCCCACCCGGTGGAAATTCTTTTTGGACAGAGAGATCGCCGCAGCGTTGGGAACGTAATTCAGTGCCCGGACTGCCTGTTCCACCTTTCTTCTGGTCTGATCGCTGACCGAGTCGTATTGGTTTAAGACCTTGGACACCGTAGATTTGGAGACTCCGGCCATTCTGGCTATATCATTAATCGATGTCATACCCACACTCCGGCTCTTACTCGCTGGCCACCAGACTGTTCCACTCCTCCATCGCCTTTTTCGCTGCTTCCGCAGGCTCTAACTGCCCGTCGAATACAAGCGCCAGTGCCTTTTCGGAAATGGAGTAATAGTAATCCATGCGGTCGATGTTGGGCACCGGGAACGCTGTTTCAAACTGTCTGGAGAATACGGATAAATCCCTGTCTTCCAAAAGCTTTGGCACCGCGCTGATATCCTTTAAGGCCGTCGTCTTATAATTGGTGTCATACAAAATAATGGCGCCCGGTTCCGATGCCATATATTCCGCCAGCAGCATGGCCGCATGAGGATAGTCTGTATAAGCCGACACATGAGCCACCTTGAGCCCGGCAAACGGGGTTGGAGTCCTGCCGTTTAGAGTGGGCATGGTCATGACGCCGAAATTAACGCCCGCATTTCTAAAATCCACGATATTCCATGGGCCGCCCAGGATATAGGCCGTCTTCCCCTGTTTGAACTGCTCATTGACAAACTCTCCCTTTAAATCCTGGGATTCCACCGGAAGAATCTTCTTTAACTCCTGGTAGAATTCAAGTCCCTTTTCAAACTCCGGCGAGTCAAATCCCGGTTCATCCCTGTCCGTTCCGCTTTCCCCAAACAGCTTATAACCGTATGTAGTCAGAAAACCGTACGCTGAGTAACCGTTGGCGGCATCCATCATAAAGGCAAACTGGTTTTTCGCCGGATCATTGAACGTCTCTGCAAATTCCATGATCTCCTCAAAGGTGCCCGCAGGTTCGTCCCCTACAATATCTTTGTTATAGAAAAAGCTGTTGGCTTCCACAGATACCGGAGCTCCGTACAGCTTGCCGCCCTGGGAAGCACTCTTAATCGCGGCATCGGAGAGTTCGCTTAACAGCCGGTCCCTGACATCGCCTTCAAACGCCATAACCATGCCGGAAGAGATGGCGCTTCCCAGACGGTTGTGGGAAATCATAAACACATCCGCGCCGCTTCCTGCGGGTCCGTCAAGTTCCATCTTCGTCCTGGCATCCGTAAAGCCCACCTCCTCGGCCGTCACGGTCACACCTGGGTACGCCTCCATAAAGCCTTTGGCAATCGCTTCGCCGTAAGCCTGTTTGTCCGTCCATAAGAGAAGCTTTGCGCCCTCCTCCGGAATGATTTTACCGGAAACATCTTCCGGATCAGCCTCCGCGGCCGAATTCTGTACCGCCTCCGGCGGCAGTTCCTTGCTGCAGCCGCAGAGTGCCGAGGCGGCCATAATGGATGCCAGTAACAGAGAACATAATTTTCTTTTCTTCATATTGTTTCCTCCCTTTTGTATCGTTTGATAATATGAACGGGTATCCTTCTTCCATCTTCTGATTCTGCTGCCCTTACTCCTTATTTGCACCGGCGCTGACCCCCTGCACGATATATTTCTGGAAAATGATGTAGATCATGGAAATCGGTACCGCCACCAGCACCGCTCCCGCCGCAAACATCGTAAAATTGGTACTCTCCTGCTCATTGATCATCGCATACAGGCCCACAGCCAGAGTCCTGTTCTCATTCCTGGAAAGGAGCAGATTCGGCAGGATGTAGTCCATCCACGGCGTCATGAACTGCGTCACCGTCACATAGGTAATAATCGGCATTGACAACGGAAGCGTCACGTGAAAGAGGGCGCGGAACTTAGAACAGCCGTCGATATAGGCCGCCTCATCCAGTGACCGCGATACTCCGTCTAAGTAACCCTTCACCAGCCACACATTGTACGGAATCGCGCCTGCGGAATAGATGATCACCAGCGCCACCGGCTTATTTAACAGGCCGAAGGTCAAAAACAGGACGTAGATCGCCGTCATGGACAGAAACGACGGGAACATGGACAGAAGGAGGAGAGTCATAAGCCCCGCCTTCTTCCCTCTGAAGCGGAATCTGGACATGACCCACGCCGTGATCATGACGATGGTAACAGAGACCGCCGAATTGACGACGGCGATCTTCAGCGTATTGGCAAACCAGCTTCCATACTTCGTTTCCCGGAAAAGCCTGGCGTAATTGGCTAACGTCCATTTCTCCGGAATCAGTGTGGCGCTGGCCAGGCTGGAGCTGTTATTAAAGGATGATGAGACAATCCAGACGATGGGGATTAAAACGAGCAGCGATACGATGATCAGTTCCAGATGAAGCAGTGCTGCCACGAATACTTTTTTAAACTTTGCCATAGAAACCAGGCTCCTTTCGTATCTTCCTTATACCTCTTTAAATGCGCTGGTCCGTCTGAAATTCCAGAAGGCCACGCTTCCGACCACCAGGAAGATTAAGATGCTCATGACGGCTGCCATGCTGTACATCTGATTATCCAGGGTCAGCTTGTAGATCCAGGAGATCAGGATGTCCGTATCTCCCGCAAACTGGTAATTGGGGTTGGCGGGTCCGCCCTGGGTCAGGAAAAATACCGCGCCGAAGTTATTGAAATTACCTGAAAAATTCATAACGAGCAGCGGTGCTGTCACCCGCAAAAGATGGGGAAGCGTCAGAAACCGGAACTGCTTCATCGCGGAGGCCCCGTCGATTCTGGCCGCCTCATACATCCCCGGGTCCATATTGGAAAGAACGCCGGAGATCATAACCATGCTGGCTCCAAACCCCAGCCAGAGATTGACCAGGATTACGGTAATCTTTGCAAGCACCGGATCGGTCAGGAACGGAATTCTCGCTGAGATCCAGCCCATATCCAGAAGAAACTGGTTCAGCGGACCGAACTGCCCGTTAAAAATATTGCGGAACACCAGAAGACAGATCATTCCCGGCATGGCCCATGGCAGAATCATGATAGTCCGGAACACCTTCTTAAACTTCACGCATTCGTTGTTTAAAATGACCGCCTGGAGCATTCCGAAGCAGTAGCAGGAAAGCGTGGACGCCACCGTCCAAATGACAGTCCAGCCCAGAACGCCGAAGAAGGTACTGGACCAGACCGGCACGTGAAAAAGCTTGTAAAAGTTGTCGAAACCTACCCAGTCGATCAGATTGGCCGGAGGCAGATTCCCCTTCGAGTAGTTGGTAAACGCCGTCAGCACAGAGAATATCATCGGCATTACCGTAATGAACAGTATAAGAACAGCCACCGGAGCCAGCACGATATACACAAATTTCTCCTGATAAAGCTTCTTAAAGTAATTGGCTGATCCCTGATAGATCCCGGTCTCGTCTATCTCCCTTCCGGAACGCCACGCATCCCGCAGGTTCCATACGTATATCCCCAGGAACAGAAGCAGCAGAAGCCCTACGATCACGCCGCTGATCATAAGCATCATGGAATGATCGCCCGTCTTAGCCCCCGGCCTCTCTCCCAGTGTAACGAGTCCCCAGACTCCTCTCGTGAAAAAGCCGCCGCAGAGACGCAGTTCAAACACCGGTATCTTTCCCGTCAGCCACTCAAGCCAGTATCCGGTCTGCAGTTCGATTCCAATCACAAGCGCCTGAACGAAAAAAAACAGAATTCCCTTCACATGCTGCCTGCATATGAAAAACTGGCCGCTTCCCCAAATAAAAATTGATAATAAAAGAGATTTTCTTGATTTCACAATGCCCTCCCTGCCACAGCTGATGCCATAGTTCAATTATGAATCCTGCACGGCATGATGCCTTACAGGTTATTACGGAAACCGGTTTTCATAAGTATTTTATACCGCTATACAGAGTATTTGTCAACACAATATAGAGTAAATTATCCATTTCATAAATTTTCTTACTAAATACTTGATTTATTTTGTTGAAATATTATAATAGATAACAGCATTCGTTCTTCCTTTCACTGCGATACATTTGCATTACGGAAACCGGTTTCTGTAAACAGAACAAAAAAGAAAGGACGATTTACCAATGAAAAAAGTAAATTACCATACTCACACCAGACTCTGCCGCCATGCAGGCGGCGCTGCCGAAGATTATGCTGCTGCGGCATGGCAAAACAGCCTCGATGTGCTGGGCTTCAGCGACCATGCACCATTTCCCGACGGCCGTTTTGGGCTGCGCATGCAGTATGATGAGCTGGAACCCTATATACGGGATCTAAACCGGCTTAAGACGGAGTATCAGGGGCGGGTCTCCATCTGTTCCGGCCTGGAGATCGAGTACTGCCCTGACAGTCTGGAGTATTACGAGAGCCTGCTTAAGCCGGGGCGGCTGGATTATCTGCTTCTCGGCCAGCACTTCTACACCGCGGCAGGCGCGCTGCCGGTGAATATCTATGAGCTGGAGGAGAAAGGCGGCACAGCCGCTTACATCGACTACGCCCTTTCAATCAGAGAGGGCTTGGCGACCGGCTTCTTCAAGGTACTGGCCCATCCGGATGTGATCTTTATCAACGATCTTGCCTGGGATGAGAACTGCAGCCGGGCATGTGAAATCATCGTCGAAGCAGCACAGGTGTCCGGCGCCGTCTTAGAGCTGAACGCCAACGGAATCCGCCGCGGAATGAGGGAATACTGTGACGGTGTGCGTTATCCCTATCCGCACAAACGCTTCTGGGAACACGTGTCCGGCACCCGGATTCCGGTCATAGTAAGCTCCGACTGCCATAACCCTGATGTGCTGTGGGATTCCTGTATGGAAGAAGGATACCGGCTCGGCAGGGAATGGGGGCTTCTCCTCACGGATGAAATTTAGCGCCAGACAGCAGCGCGGCCCTGCACGAAGGGATTTTGATATCACAGATGCACTTTACTGTGATATCAAAAAAAGCCCGGGAGCGTCCGGAATCAGATATTTTCTGATCCTGGACGCTCCCGGGCTCTCCGGTTTACGTCTGAACGTGTTATTCCGCAACGGCCTTCTTCACCATCACAAAATAAAGGATGATTCCCACACCCGTCAAAATATGGCCGATGCCGGCGATTCCCGAAATGGAGGCATCCATGGCACGGCTTAATTCCAGGCCGCGCACCTGTGCAATGCCCCTGACAATCAGCATCACCACCGTTACCGCAACTCCCGCGTTATAGATCCCAAAGAACAGGCCAAACCGCTTCTGCTCCGTCACCGCCGCATGAAACTCAAACAGGGCGGCCACAAGGAACACGATCATTCCCAGCAGGAATAAGTGCGTGTGCACGAAGGCCAGCGTCGTCCTTCCGGAAAACCCGTTAAACTTCGTAAATTCACGGTAGAATACGCCTCCCGCCATAGCCAGCAGCGCATATACAAACGCGGTGTTTATCAGCTTTAATACCGCTTTCTTTTTTCTGTCATTTGTCATATTACCTCTCCTTTCTCTGTCCCGTCTGTTTCATCTCCCGGTATCCCATAACCACGATCCACACGTAGGCGCAGGTTTTGGGGATCATAAGCGCACCAACCGCCGGGATGGTGTCCGCCCAAAGCACAACCGGAATATAGAATCCGAAGCTGAGCGTAATCGCCAGCCACATAAAGCCAAAGCCCGAATCCGCCGTCTCCTTTGCCTTCCGGTAAAAGAGGACTATCATCAGAAGTCCCAGAACCGCAAACGGAATATTGCGGTAAATGCCCCAGGAGAGCGGCGCGCTGGCGCTTAACCAGTCATTGCCCGGCATGAAGCACAGGAATATCCTTACAATGGCCAGCCCCCATACAGCGGCGGTCAGGCCGTTCTTTCCCTCCACGCGGTACCGCATCTTCCATATGTAGTACAGAATTACATAAAATACGGTCATGGTCACAGAGGTTACCAGTTTTCCAAATCCAAGTGCCGCAGCGTGATTCGCCAATCCGTCAGTACAGAGGGCGTAAGCGCGGGGCACTAAGTGAAATGCGTCTCCGCATCCTAAAACCACCGCCATGATTCCAAACAGCTTTATCTGCTTTCTCTCCCCCGCTCCTGCGATCATACGCACGCCCAGCGCAATCACCGTGCATAAATATACAATATCAAAAATTGTCTCCATTACTGCCTGCATCGTCATACTTCCTTTCCTGTGTCCGCATCTGTCTTATAGATCAGACGCCTCATAATCTCTTCAAAATAAGCCGGATCCTCCTGATTTTTCAGGAGAAAAACCATATTGGAGAAGGCGAAGGATACGAACTTCCGGGGTGTAAAGGTCTCGTTCCAGACCTCCGGCGCCACCCTGCTGTCGCGCTCCAGAATACGGAGCAGCCCTTCCTTCATATGTCCTAAATAAAATGCCTCCAGCTCTCTCCCTCTCTTCTGATCCGTCTGGCTGAGCACCTCCATCTCCTGTAAAAACTCTTCGCGAAAGCTTTCCAGATTTTCGTGCAGGCGGAAATAGATATCGTGGATACTTCCGATAAAATCACCGCTCTCTGTGTCAAAATGGCTGCCGTGAAACACATTACGCCAGAAATCCTCCATAACCGCCCCAACTAAATCCCCTTTGGAAGGATAATAATTATAGACCGTACCGATCGCGATGCCGCTCTCCGAGGCCAGGCGGCGGATATTCAGATTGCCAATTCCCTCCCTGCCCGCAATCTCTTTCGCAATCGCAAGCAGCTCTTCTTTTGATGTTGCCGATTTCTTCATATAGGACCTCCTTCAATATGAACATTGTTCATTATACTCTGTAACTGTCATTTTGTCAAATAGTTCTGCCTTAATTTTTCTTGACATCCACTCTTCTTTCCGATAGAATGTAATGAAAGTAAGTACTTGCATGGAGGTGGAATACATGGATGATACCAGCCAGAGAATCGTGGACGCAGCCATGGGGCTGATCCGTGACAAGGGATATGTCGCCACTACCACAAAAGACATTGCGAAGCAGGCGGGCGTCAACGAATGTACGCTTTTCCGAAAGTTTTCCGGAAAGAAGGACATCGTTCTGGCAGGCATTGACCAGGAAAAGTGGCGGGCGGACGTCACCCCCCTGGCTTTTGAAAACGTCACCTGGGACTTGAGAAGCGATTTAGAGATGTTCATGAATGCGTACATGGACCGGATAACCCCGGATTTCGTCAACCTTTCCATCGGCTTGCGCGCTCCCCAGATCTACGAGGAAACGGCCCCGTTCATCATGATGATTCCGAAGGCCTTTGTCTCCTCTCTCATCCGGTATTTTGAACAGATGGAGGAGAAGGGGAAGCTGAGTCACGGAAACTATGAATCCTGGGCCATGACGATTTTCTCCGCAACCTTCGGTTATACGTTTCTGAAAGCGTCTTTCGACGACAGCCTGTCCAAACTCTCACGTCACGATTACGTCAGGGACAGCGTCACAGTCTTTCTGGAAGGAATCGGCAGGCGGGAAGCTCCCGAACAGTGAAGAAATCATATACGGTACCGCCATAAAACCGCGGTACCAATTTTACCGCTTATATGACAGCAAGTACTTGCATTCATTATTTTAAGAAGGAGGTATTGATCATGCAAATCACAGGCGCACAGCTTTTTGTAAAAGCACTGAAGGAAGAAGGCGTCGAAGTCCTGTTTGGCTATCCCGGCGGACAGGCCATTGACTTATTCGACGCACTTTACGGGGAAACAGGCATCCGTCTCATCCTCCCCCGCCACGAACAGGGACTGGTTCACGCCGCCGACGGCTATGCCCGCTCCACCGGCAGGCCCGGGGTCTGTCTCGTGACCAGCGGCCCAGGCGCGGCCAACTTGGTGACTGGCATCGCAACGGCCAATTACGACAGCGTCCCCCTCGTCTGTTTCACAGGCCAGGTCCCCACCAGCCTGATCGGCAACGACGCCTTTCAGGAGGTCGATATTACAGGCATCACCAGGAGTATCTGCAAATATTCAGTAACCGTCCGGACAAGAGAACGTTTAGGGAAAATTATCAAAAAGGCGTTCCACATCGCCACGACCGGAAGGCCCGGCCCCGTGCTGGTGGATCTGCCCAAAGACATTCAGAAAGAATACGGGAGCTGCTGCTATCCCGACCATGTGAACCTCCGGGGATACCGGCCAGGTTTCGCCGTACACGGCGGCCAGATAAAAAAGGCCCTAGAGCTCTTAAATCAGGCAAAGCGGCCCCTCTTCCTGGTGGGCGGCGGCGTCAATATCGCCCGCGCGGAAGAAGCCATGACACGGCTTGCCGAACGTACCGGCGTTCCTGTCGTGACTACGATCATGGGAAAGGGCGCCATCCCCTCCACGCATCCGCTGTATGCGGGCAGTATCGGGATTCACGGAAGCTTTGCCGCCAACTCGGCGGTCAGCAGCTGCGATGTCCTCTTCTCCATCGGCACCCGCTTCAATGACCGCATCACCGGAAAGAACGGGGAATTTGCGAAACATGCGTCCATTATCCACGTGGACATTGATCCCGCTTCTATTTCCAGAACTATCGCCGTCGATATTCCCATCGTCGCCGACGCCGGTGCCGCCATTCAGGCGCTCCTGGAAAAAGCTGTGCCTCTGGACACAGACGAGTGGAGGAAGCAGATCGATGGCTGGAAAGAAAACCATCCCATCACCATGAAGCAGGAAGGACTGACCGCGGAATCCGTTATCCGGTGTATCAACCGGCTGGAAGGCCCGCTCCTCGTCGCTACAGATGTCGGACAGAACCAGCTGTGGGCAGCCCAGTTTCTGGAGCTGGACAAGGACCGGCGGCTTCTGACCTCCGGCGGACTTGGCACCATGGGATACGGCCTCCCTGCCGCTCTCGGCGCGAAAATCGGGAACCCGGATAAGACGGTGGTGCTCATCACCGGGGACGGTGGATTGCAGATGAATATGCAGGAAATGGCCACAGCCGTGGTCTGCGGGCTCCCCGTGATCATCTGCGTCCTTAACAACGGCTGGCTGGGCAACGTGCGCCAGTGGCAGGAGATGTTTTTTGAACACCGCTATTCCGCCACCTGCCTGCGCCGGAGATACAGCTGCCCCGCAGTCTGTATGGAGCCCGGACCGGACTGTCCGCCGTACACGCCGGATTTCATCAAGCTGGCTGAAAGCTTTGGAATTACAGGGATCAGAGTCACGAAGGCAGAGGAGATTCAGCCGGCTCTTCAGGCCGCAGAAGCCAGCAAAGACGCGCCGGTTCTGATCGAATTTTTAATCGCCTGGGATGACAACGTGCTGCCCATCGTACCGCCGGGCAGTCCGATCGACCACATGATCCTGGAGAATGAGAGGGGAAGATAACGATGAAAAAGCGTTGGATTAATCTGTATGTAGAAAATGAACCCGGTGTCCTGGCCTTAATTGCCGGCCTCTTTTCCGGGAAATCCTATAATCTGGAAAGTCTGACCGTGGGACCGGCCGAGGATGAGACGGTCTCCCGCATGACCATCGGGCTGACCGGCGACGATCAGACCTTTGAGCAGATAAAAAAACAGCTCGCCCGGCGTGTGGAGGTCATCAAGGTCGTAGACCTTACGGAGACCGCCGCACACTGCGAGGAGCTGATGTTTTTAAGAATTCATGATTGTTCGGAGGAGGAGATCCGGGAGCTTTTTCGCATGGCCTCCGTCTTTCACGCCAGAGTCATCGACTACTCCCCGTCTTCCATTCTTTTGAAAAGTGTACGGCCGGAGGAGGAAAACACGCTTCTCATCAAACGGATGCAGAAACGGTTCCCAAACCGGATTTACGCGATCCGCGGAGGCAGCGTCGCCATACCGGCTCTCAGCCCTATGGATTAGCGCGGATCTGCACTAACGTTGAACTGCTTATGCATTGGACCCCGCGCCCGGCTTCGGACCTCTTTTTCCTTTTTCGGCGTTCCCTTCTTCCCGATATGGAGGGAGGCGACCGCCAGGCCGCTGACCACGAGGAAGCCATAGAAGCTGATGCCCCGGCTCAACACCATGACGGGGAGGAGCTGGGATGAGCTTAAGAAACCGCCAAACATCACCAGGAAGCCGCTCTCCGACGCCCCCACCGCCCCGGGCAGCGGAACGGCCGACACAGCAAGACTGACGATGGACTGAAGCATAATAAAGTTAACCAGGCCTACACTGCCCAGGCCAAGGGCCAGACAGGCACAGTAGGAGGCCATATACAGGAAGGTGAGCTGGCAGAAGGTAAGCACCGCCGTCTTCACCGCAGCCATCGGATATTTCCGCAGATAAGCGCCGCCCTGGCTGTACTCTTCGATCATGGAACCGGCTTTTTGCGCGGCCTTTTCCCCGTCAAAGGAAGGAATATGGTTAAACAGGCGGAGAACTCTGTATACCAGCCGCTCCACAAGCGGCCTGCAAAACAGAATCAGCAGGATAAACGCCACGGAAATCCCGTTTGCCAGAATCCCAAAACAGATTAAGAGCTTAAGGGCCAGCGGCAGTCCCATCAGATAAGAAAACTTAGCGGCACCCATCACTGCGCCGTAAGTCAGCGCTGCCAGCTGATACATGGCCGTAATCGTCAGCAGTGCGAATGAACTTCTCGCCGCGCTCATCCCGTCTCGGATCATATAGTAAAGCTGCATGGGCTGGCCGCCTGTGGAGGAGGGAGTGATCGAGCTGAAATAAAAGCCGGCAAATGAATACTGCATGGCTCTCTTCCAGGGCACACTTCCTCCCCACGTCCCGGCCAGAAGCCTGATCACAGCCGCCTCACAGCCGACAAACAGAACCATGAGAAAAAGCCCCAGCAGTACAAAACGCAAGTCCGCGTTCTTTAAAACCGCCCACAGGGTTCCCATGGAATGGTCCCTTAACAGTATGTAGCATGTCACTCCCGCCAGCAGCACCATGGCCGCCATGCAGAGAAGTGAATTTTTCCATTTCATGGTTTTCTGCTCCAAAACGATTCTTCCTTTCTATTTTCTGCAAACGGTTATCCGGAAACCGATTCCGAGGGGAGTATAAACCGATACCCCGCCTCTTTTAACGCGGGTATCACATACGCAAGCGCTTCCAGCGTCTTCTCCGGAGCTCCGGGTGCGCCTCCCGTGCGTCTTCCTCCGTCATGGAGACAGAGGATGGACCCATCCTTTACACGGCTTAAGCACTTCTTACGGATCGAGCCCACCGTGGCTTCCCGCTCCCAGTCTTCGGCCATCACATCCCACAGAACCATCTTCATCCCGTATTTCCTCACAAAGTGCCAGGAAAACAGATTCGTAAGCCCCCAGGGCGGACGGTACCAGATGTCGGAGATGCCTTTTCTCTTCATAAATTCGCAGCCGGTGCGAAAATCTTTTTTCGTATGCAGATATCCTCTCACCATGGCGTTCTGGTGGTCCATGGAATGAAAGCCAACCACATGGCCTTCTGACAGCATGCGGTCAATCAGCGCTTCCTCTTTTACCGCCTCTCTGGTCACCACAAAGAAAGCCGCCTTCACCTCCTCTTTCTTCAAAAGGTCGAGGAGCCGCCCGGTATACTCCGGATCGGGACCGTCGTCAAAGGTGAGCATCACCGTACCGGGAACTCCGGTTCTTCGCAGTACCGCCGGATTTCTGTGTTTATGATACAGGGCCGGGATCACGGAATGCACCGTAAATCCACCGGCCAGCAGTCCGAAGCCCGCAGCCAGTCTGCTCCAGTTCTTCCTCAGCCCGTACATAATGCGCCCTCCGGTCCTTCGATCAGAGCGAGGACCTGGCCGATCACGGTCTGGTCGTACTCTCTCTTTAAACGGTTTACATTTGCCTTCATGGCGTCCAGAAGCGTGTCATCCTGAACGATCTTGCTAATCTCACGGACACAGTCCATGGGATTTTTCTCCAGTATCATTCCGATACCGCGGCCCACGATAAAGCCTGTGTTGTTGATCTCCTGCTGGAGAAACGGTTCAAATACCAGCAGGGGCGTTCCCGCGTGTATCGTCTCAAACAGGGTGATTCCGCCCGGCTTCGAGATCACCACATCGGCCTCCTGCATATAGCGGTACACCTCATTGGTATATCCAATCACCTCGATATTCTCGTATTTCCCGTGAAGCTTTTTGTAGATTTCCTGATTTTTCCCTGTGATCACCGTAACCCTGATGTGGCCGGAGTCGTTGAGTTCCTCGTAGAATTCATTGCTCTCAGGCAGGATTCCGAGACCGCCTCCCATGATCAGGATGTGCTTCTTCCCATCCGTCTCTCCCGGCCGCTCTGATCCGTAGTCGAATTCCGGTCTTACCGGAATTCCATAGACGTAAATCTTCGTTTCCTCTACGCCCTTTTCCATCAGCTTCGTCCGCACCATACGGTCGGGAACGAGGTAACAGTCTGTGGCGCCGTTGATCCACTCGGAATGGCTGCTGATGTCCGTAATGCACGTAATCAGAGGCATTCTGCTGCCCGTGACCGCCTTATACCAGGACATAATCTGGGAACAGAGGGGCAGCGTTGAGATGACCGCATCCGGCTGTTCCTCCTCCAGCAGATTTTTTATTTTCTTTAAAAACCACGGAAGAAAAACCGGTTTTAAATCCGGCCCCTTGCGTTCCATATGATTATAGTATTTATTATACGTTCCGCTGCAGTGGGTAACCATGACGCCAAAGGCGTGATAAACCTTATCGGAATAATAAGGCATTGCGTACTCAAAAATATCGCGGATCACGATATCAGCCTCAGGATTCACCCTCGAAACACGCTCTGCCAGCGAAAAAGCGGCAGAATAATGGCCCATACCAAATTTTCCAGTCAAAAAAAGAAGCTTCATATCCGCACCTCATTTCATTCTTCTTTATCCTGGTTTTAGTATGAGCCATAAATCTTTAGAAACGGCTGTAAAATTTCTGAAATTTTCTTCAGAAATTCTTATCATGTCTGCTGTTTTTTTGAAAAAAATTTCTCATTCTATTGTTTTTCCGGAAGCTTCATCAACGTATGATAGCGGTAGTCGTGGCTTTCATACGTAAAGCTTCCTCCCATCTTTTCAATCATCTGCTCCGACGCCTTGACGCCAATCCCGTAGCTTTCCACCTCGATCTCCTCGTCCCGTATGGGATTTTCGATGTTTAAGCAGACGAAGCCGTCTGAAAGCCTGACCTCCACGGACACAATGCCGTCTCTGCGCGCGTATTTTTCGATATTCGTACCAATATTATTCAGGACGCGTTTTAACTGGACCACATCGGTCTCCACCGTAAACGGCGTCTCAATCTTATAGTGCACTTCCGTCCGGAAACCGTGTTCCTCCAGGGATTCCGTCAGATCACCGATCAGCTGCCCAAACAGTTCATTTCCGTCGTATTCCTCATTTTTCAGGGAAAAGCGGTCTCCTGTGGCATAGGAATAGCTGAATAAATCGTCCATCAGGTTCTTCATATGATATGCCTGGCGCTTTGCCTTCTCCATATAGAGGACGGATTCATCTGCCGTGCATTTGCCGGCCGTAATCAAATCCAGATAGAACAGAACCGAAGTGAGCGGCGTCCTGATATCGTGGGACAGGGCTGTCACGATCTCGCTCCGTTCCTTTTCAATCCGGTCCTTTTCCTCAATCTCCTTGTGCAGGCTTTCGCTCATCTGGTTGATGCTGTCTGCCAGGGAATAGAGTTCATCCCGCCCTTTTAAGGGAATTACATACCCTCTGGAACCGGTCTCCAGGATGTGGATTCCCTTCTCAATCTGGCGGATATATGCCAGTTTTTTCTGAAGCAACACGAGGAACACCACGACGAAGCAGACCGCACTCAGCCCCGCCCCCAGTACAAGGATCAGCGTCCGGAACCTGGCTTCAAAATAGGCCCTTATCAGGATCTCCCCGTCCCCGTCGGCAAACTTCACCGGATAGGTAACCGCAGTCCCGTGACGGTAGAGATACCCATACTGAAATCCCGGATGCTCGTCCTTAAGCTCGGTCTTCAGCTTCTCATTATCCCGGTCCATGGTATTATAGTAGACGCGTTCCCGCTGATATACCGTCAGAAACACATACCAGTTCTCAGAGTTCCAGTCTCCGATGGTCTCCCCGTCTCCGATCTCCACATGATTTTCCGTGACAAAATCCTGAAATTCCTCCGCCAGAAGCTTCGTATGCCGCTCGTAATAATTCTTCTGGTCCGTCATCATGCCGGCCAGAAGCCCCATGGCGTTCGTCACCGCCACATAGCAGAGAAAGGCGGCCGCCGCTGCGATCACCACATCATACAGTGTGGCAAGACTTAAGCGCGTGGGATTCGCCATTTTCTTAAGAAAATTAATCAATATAATACCCCCGCCCCCACATGGTCTTTATGTATTCCGGATTCTGCGGGTCCTTCTCAATTTTCCTGCGAAGGTTTCTGATATGGACCATTACATTGTTGTTGGCAGAGTAAAAGTACGGTTCATTCCAGACACTCTCATAGATATTCTCCGAGGAAAAGATCTTTCTCCGGTTCTTTAATAAGAGAACGAGAATACAGTACTCCCTGGAGGTCAGATTCACATCCCTGCCTTCCACGGTCACGGTCCGTGTGTCCTGATCCACAGTAAGATCCCCCAGCACCAGACGGTTATCCGGCGCAACGAAGCTCTTTCCCTGGTAGACGAGATACCGTCTCAGAAGCGATTTGCACCTGGAAAGGAGTTCCGAATAGGAAAATGGCTTCGCCAGATAATCGTCGCCTCCCGCCGAAAATCCCATGGATTTATCGGAATCCTGGGTGCGGGCCGTCAGAAACAGGATGGGAGCCATAGTCTTTTTTCTGATCTCCGAACAGGCCACGTAGCCGGACTTAACCGGCATCATCACATCGAGAATGATTAAATCAATGGTGTCGTCCGCCAGCCTGACCGCTTCTTCACCGTCTCCCGCGGTCACCACCTCGTACCCTTCTCCGGTCAGAAGGATCTGCAGAATTTCAATAATCTCCTCGCTGTCATCCGCAATCAGTATCCGCTGTGCCATCGCGCAGACCTCCTTCCCCGATTTATCGTCTACTGCACCGCAATGTGGCACATCTTCATCGCGTTTAAGGCATTTTCATGGCTTTCCGGCGTGACTCCCGCGCAGCAGGAGGAATCCACGAGAACCGGCACCTCCGGGATGGCGGCCTTTACCAGCAGTGCATTGGAGATGACGCAGATATCCGTACAGACTCCGATCAGCATGACAGACTCATACGGCCGTTCCTGAACGTATTCCATGAGGGCGGTGCTTCCAAAGGTGTTCTTCTCAAACCGTTTCCCCTGAAATTCCTTTAAAGAAGAATCCAGTTCCCAGCCATCGGTCCCCTTAATGCAGTGAGGCACCGGCAGATTCTTTCCTTCCTGGGTGTCCATATACTTACCATCGTGGGTGTCCAGCGTAAAAATCACATCGTCTCCCGCCGCCTGATACTCCTCAATCATCTTTTTTACACTGGGTACAATCGCCTGTGCCTCGGGACTTCCCAGCGCGCCGTCTATAAAATCCTTCTGCATGTCCACAACAATTAAGAGCTTCATTTGTTAAACCTCCATTTTACAGATATTTGCTTTAGTTTACCACAATTTAATATCCTTAGGAAGATATTTCCTCGATTTTTCCCACAGGCCGTAGTATACTGAAAGTAAGAAACGGCTTCTGCGCCGTAATGAACCAGAAAGAAGGATATCAGTATGGTAGAGAAAAAAAATCCCTTTGCCTCCCTGTCGGACAAAGAACTGGAGGCCATGTTAAAAAAGCTGGAGGACTCCAATGAACGCCAGGCCTCCTACGCGAAAAAGCAGTACCGGATGTCTCAGATCACCGCTCTGGCCAGTATTCTGATCCTTGCCATCGTCATCTATACCTCTGCAACTATCATCCCCCGTGTCAACCGGCTTTTCGACGATGTGGAGACGGTGATGGACAGTGTAAATGTGGTGGCCAAAGAGCTGGAGGAGGCGAATTTGGGCCAGATGGTAACGGACATCGACAACCTGGTAACCTCCAGTGACCAGAGCGTGAAGGAAGCCCTCCGGCAGATTAATTCCGTGGATATCCAGACGCTCAATCAGGCGATTTTAGACTTATCCAACTTAATCAGCCCGCTGGCACGCTTTTTCGGAAAATAGAGGAAATACAGAAGAATTTTAAATTAGTTATTGACAAATTCACTTTGACGCATTAATATAATAAGCAATAAAATAAACCGTTGAAAAAGAGGAGTAAGCTATCCCGCAATATTTCAGAGAGTCGCCGTCGGTGTGAGTGCGATATAGAGCAGACAGCTGAATGGACTTTTGAGGGCGGTCCTGAACCATTTGGTAAGTAGGGATCGACGGAGACCACAACCGTTATCTGGTGGCATATATGTTAGTATATGAAAAGGGGACTTCTAAGGAAGTCAATTTGAGTGGCACCGCGGATTGTTAATTCGTCTCAAGTATGTTATCGCGCATACTTGGGACTTTTTTTATGTTTTTAAAGCAAACCAGAAAAATCAGGAGGAATCAATTATGAAAAAAACAACGAAAGCACTCTTACTCGCAGCCATGACAGTAACCGCACTCGCGGGCTGTTCTTCCAAACCGGCGGATCCTGCTGCCACTGCCGCAGAGGCTGTCACTACAACGGCCGCAGCAGATACCACCGCCGCAGAAGCCGCAGACACCACCGCCGCCAAGGACGCTTCCGCAGAAGACGGCAAGTCCTACACCATCGGCATCGGCCAGTTTGCAGAGCACGGTTCCCTGGACAACTGCCGCGACGGATTTTTACAGGGACTGGCTGATGAAGGAATCGTCGAAGGCCAGAACTTAACCATTCTCTATGAAAATGCACAGGCAGACGGCGGAACAGCCAGTCAGATCATCAACAACTTTATTTCCAAAAAGGCAGATTTAATCTGCGCCATCGCGACTCCGATCGCTCAGGCAGCCTACGGCGGGGCGAAGAAAGACAACGTTCCGGTCATCTACACGGCGGTCACCGATCCGGTCGCCGCGGCGCTTGCAAATGAAGACGGAACACCGGTCGGCGAGGTCACCGGAACCAGCGACAAACTCCCCGTAGAAAAGCAGCTGGAAATGATCCGTCAGATTCTTCCGGATGCAAAGAAGATCGGTATTCTCTACAGCACCAGCGAAGTCAACTCCGAAACCGCCATCGCCGAATACAAGGCAGCAGCTCCGGATTACGGCTTTGAGATCGTGGAAGGCGCCGTAACCTCCACCGCCGATATCCCGCTGGCTGCAGACAGCATTTTGGAAAAAGCAGACTGCTTAAACAATTTAACCGACAACACGGTTGTAAGCTCTCTCCCGATGATCCTGGATAAAGCTGCAAAGAAAAACATTCCGGTATTCGGAAGCGAGGTAGAACAGGTTAAGATCGGCTGCCTGGCTTCCATGGGTCTCGATTACGTCGATCTGGGAATCCAGACCGGCAAAATGGCTGCCAAAGTGTTAAAGGGCGAACAGAAAGCCAGCGAGATGAACTTCGAAGTCATCGAGGAAGCCGCATTCTACGGCAACAGCAAGGTTGCTGAAAATCTCGGCATTACCCTTCCGCAGGATTTAACAGATTCCGCAGCTGCCATATTTACCGAAATCACACAGTAATCAATCACTCTCCCGCCCGGCTCACTGCCCGCGGAACTAAAATACTTCTCCTGGAGGAACGCAATCATGTCAATCATACTTGGCGTATTTGAAGAAGGCCTGGTCTATGCCATCATGGCACTGGGCGTCTATATCACCTATAAGATTCTGGACTTTCCGGACTTATCTGTGGACGGAACATTTCCGCTTGGCGGAGCTGTAACGGTCACACTGATACTGGCTGGAGTTAATCCGGTGCTCACGCTGTTCGCCGCATTTGCGGCCGGCGTCCTGGCCGGGTGCGTGACGGGATTCATCCACGTGAAATTAAAGGTCCGGGATCTGCTGTCAGGTATCATTGTCATGACTGCTCTCTACTCTGTCAACTTAAGAGTAGCGGGTAAATCCAACGTCCCCATCTTCAACAGTGACTCGATCTTTGAAAATGCTTTCGTCAGCCGTATGTTTCCGGACAGCATCAGTAATTTCATCGTTGTTATCATTCTCGCCGTCATTGTGATCCTGGTAAAGCTTCTGCTGGACCTCTATTTAAAGACACGGTCCGGCTACCTGCTCCGGGCGGTCGGCGACAACGACACGCTGGTTACCTCTCTTGCCAAAGACAAAGGGATGGTAAAAATCGTGGGTCTGGCCATCGCCAACGGCCTGGCCGCGCTGGCCGGGTCCGTCTACTGTCAGCAGAAAGGCTTCTTTGAAATCAGTATGGGTACCGGCACCATCGTCATCGGTCTGGCAAATGTCATCATCGGTACGAAGCTGTTCAAACGCGTTGGCTTTGTCAAATCTACGACGGCTGTCGTCATCGGTTCCATCATTTATAAGGGCTGTGTCTCTCTCGCCATCTACTTAGGGCTGGAGGCCTCCGATTTAAAACTGATTACGGCCGCGCTGTTCCTCGTCATACTCGTACTCAGCAACGGCAGGGAAAAGAAGGTGAAGAGTCATGCTTGAATTAAAAAAGATCAATAAATACTACAATCAGGGAACCGTCAATGAGATGTGCTTATTCGAAGACTTCAGCCTGACCATAAAGGACCGCCAGTTCGTCTCCGTGGTCGGAAGCAACGGCTCCGGCAAGACCTCCATGTTAAATATTATCTGCGGAAGCATTCCGTTGGACAGCGGGCGCATCATCATCGGCGGAAAAGACATAACCAGCATGCCGGAATACAGACGTCAGCGCCGTATCGGCCGCGTGTACCAGAATCCGGCCATGGGAACGTGTCCCCACATGACAATACTGGAGAATATGGCCCTGGCTGACAATAAGGGAAAGCCCTTCAATCTCCTTCCCGGTACAAACCGTCAGAGAATCAATTACTACAAAGAACAGCTTCATTCCCTTGGACTGGGGCTGGAAGATAAGCTGCACGTAAAGGTCGGTGTTCTCTCCGGCGGCCAGCGCCAGGCCATGGCTCTTTTGATGTCCACCATGACTCCCATCGAATTTCTGATTCTCGATGAGCACACGGCCGCACTGGATCCCAAGACTGCTGAGGTCATCATGGAGCTGACCGACCAGATCGTCAGGGAAAAGAACTTAACCACAATCATGGTCACTCACAACTTACGCTACGCCGTGGAATACGGTGACCGTCTCATCATGATGCACCAGGGCAATGCCATCATCGACTGCGCCGATGAAGACAAGGCCGCCCTGAAGGTGGACGATATTCTGGACAGATTCAACGAAATCAGCATTGAGTGCGGAAACTGATTCCTGCCGCAGATCAGACAAAAAAATACCGGTGACGGAAGAACACTTCAAAAAGGTATTCTTCCGTCACCGGTATTTTTCGTCTGATCCCTTAATCCAGTCTTTCCAGAACCATGATCTCTTCCTCTTCCCCGTAAAACGCGATCTGGTTCTTTCCACGCCCTTTGGCGCTGTAAAGTGCCTCATCCGCGTGCCTGTAGAGCAATTCAAACGTATTCCCATCCTGTGGGCTGAATGCGATTCCAATGCTGATGGATACGATACTGTCCTCTCCGTCCATCGTCAGGGCATATACCTGGCGGCGCACCTCCTCGGCCCGGAAGCTGGCACACTCGCGGTTCGGTATGCGCTCCAGGAACACGACAAACTCATCGCCGCCGAACCGGGCGATCAGGTCGTCAGACCGGAATGCACCAGAGAGAATCCTCGCCATCTTCTTTAAGACTGCGTCTCCCTCCTGATGGCCGTACCTGTCATTGATCTCCTTAAATCCATCTAAATCCAGCATCATCAGACAGGACAGGCTGTCCTCGTGTTTCAGGGCCTGTTCCACCTTCTCCTCGATATTTCTTCTGTTGTAGAGACCTGTCAGGGGATCCCTCTCGGAGGAATACAGCAGCTCCATCTTCCGTTTTGTCTCTTCATCCACATCCCGGACGTAGGCGAAAGCCACCGGATTTCCCGAGACAGGCTCCGTCAGGAGGGAGATGGTACACGTCATCCATTTGTAATCAGCCGATCCAGGATACGCCGCCCGAAACAGTTCCTTTTGCTCCCGTTCTCCGGTGTAATAGGCGGCCAGCATACGATTGGCCTGCATCTGTCCGGCGATCCTGTCATGGTCCGCCGGGTGAATGTACCGGCACATCTTCTCCACGAATCTGCTGCTGTATAAGAATCCGCTTCCGTCTTCCATCCAGTCTTTCCCGTGAATGGTACAGGCCAGCACCTGCTGCTTTACGAGATCAACAGACCACATGGCAACCGCCTCCGAGAGAAGCGCTGCACGGTACTGCTCCTCCTGGGCAAACTGCCTCCTGATTCTCCGCTCCTCCGTAATGTCCTCCAGTGTTCCGATGGCATTGGCCACCTCACCCTTTCCGACGATCACCGGAGTCACGGACAGTCTGAAATACGTATCCTCTGAAAAGGAGGTGCCTCCTGCAAATTCCAGCGGATCCGGCTCTTTTCCCTCTGCCGCCCTCTTTAAGATCATCCTCCACTTCTCCAGATCCTCCGGAGCCACCAGCCCACAGGCAGCTCCTTTTGCCGAAACCTGATATAGGACCGTTGGAAATTCTGCCGTCTTCACCACCGGAGGGGAGATAAAGCTAAGACTGTCATCCTTGGGCACGTATTCGAATGTAGTGCCGGTGGAATGAAGAAGCGCCAGTTCCAGCTTTTTCTTCTCCAGCTCCAGTGCCGTCTTGGAGTCCAGGATTATATTTCTCGTCTTCCTGAACCATAAAACGATGACTGCCAGTTCCGCCAGGAACAGCAGGAGCATCTTCACCGTAAGGTACAGAGCCGTCTTGCCAATGTGTTCACGGTACCAGTTAGAGACCGTATAGGGAACTACGGTAAGCACGTACCAGTCATTGATCTGAGCCGGCGCGTAATAGACGATCCGCTTCTCTTTCCCGTAAGTGAACAGAAAGACGCCCCGCTCCTTCCGCTCCATCTTCTCCTGCAGTTCTTCGACGGCCTCCTCCCCCATATCCGTATCACTTCGCAGGAAACTGAAATAGTCCCGTCCACTGTACAGACTGTCCGCATGGCTGGTCTGCATGATCACCGTTCCGTCTGACTTTAACACGTAGCTGTAGCTTCCGGAATTAAATCCGTTGGTGGTTACCATATCCACCATCTGCTCCACGATCATGATCCCTGCAATTCCGCCTTCTACAGTCTCTCCTCTTCTTACCGGTGCATAAAAGGCGAAGACCTCCTGTCCGGTTACGCTGGATGGAAAGACATCCGTCATCCCGCTTTCCCCTCTGCAGATTCCTTCTACATAGCCTCCCGTCGAATGCGGAAGCTCCTCGTGCTCCACCGTATACAGTCCTCCGTCAGCAGAAACCAGTCTGATATTTGCAAATCCACACTTCTCTTTCAGCTGCTCATAGACTCTCTGACGGCTTTCCTCTGTCAGTTCAGGCGTCTCAGACAAAAAATCCGCCGTATACCGCACTTCCTCAAATACTCTGGTCAATTCGTTCTTTACCGCGGTCTGGGACTGGTCATTAACGTCCGCAAGATGTTCTGTCGTCATGTCCGTCATCAAATGGTCGACACGCCTCGAAAAATCGTACAGAAACAGATAGATGAAAGCCAGAACCAGCACGACAAGCAGCAGCACGGCTCTCACATGATTCCGGCTGAAGCTGTTTTCCTTTTTCATATTTTCCCTCCTCGTTTCCTACAGGTCGCCATTTACGAATCAAGCAGCAAAAATATGTCAGGGATGGCCCCTTAAAAAACTCTGTATGAAAACCCGTCTGGGGCGGCAGCTTTTCTTGTTACGCAAAAAGGCTTCAGACAGATTAATCTGGCTGAAGCCCCAACATCTCGTAAGGTTTTAGCAGCTGGCTGCCCATACGGCCCTTTAGCTTTGCGTCACTGCCTTTCGACAGTTTTGCCATTACTATATATAATAGTTTTATAATACCGTCTTGTCAACCAGATTTTTCCAGTTTCAGCGGCTCATTTCGCTCTGAGGACCCTTCTGGTTGTGCTCACGGATAATCATGTTCATTTCCTCTAAATCCGAGGTGGGCAGATCGCCGGGAATCGTGTTTTTCAGCGCGCTGGCCGCGTTCCCGTAACGCACCGCCTTCATGCAGTCGCCGCCGCTGCTTAACAGTCCGTACAAAGCGCCCGCGATATAGGCATCTCCGCTGCCGATCCGGTCTACAACGTCAATATTGCGGTACGGCTCTTCCTCATAGTATTCGTCCCTGGCCGCATCATAGATCACGGAACCGAACGTATGGCTCTTCGGGCTGTGCACCACTCTCTGGGTGGAAGCCACGATGGAGATGGGGTATTCCTCCGTAAAGCTCTTCATCATCTCCCTGGCCGTTCCCGTCTTCTGAAAGGTCAGCCGGGCGGTGTCCTCTGAACAGAAGAAGATATCCACATACGGGAGAATCTGCTCGATGCACTCCCTGGCCTCCTCGCCCGTCCACAAATTCCCGCGGAAATTCACATCGAAGGATATGATGGTTCCGTTTGATTTGAACCTGCGGATCATATCAATGGCAGTCCTTCTCGTGTTTTCACACAGCGCCAGGGTAATACCCGTCGTGTGGAAACAGGTTGCCGCACGGAACATGTCCTCCGGGAAAGAATCGATGCAAATGCTGTAAAAGGAACTGTTCTTTCTGTCGTAAATAACCTTCGGTTTTCTGGGGTGCGCGCCGTATTCATAGTAATAGAGGCCCAGTCTCGCGTCGGAGCTGTGGTCATAGACAAAGAAATCATCACTGATTCCATAGGAGCGCACTTTATTTTTCACAAAATTACCCATATCATGGGCTGGAAGCTGGGTCACCACGCCGGTGTGAAGCCCCAAAAGGGCCGCGCCGACTGCGACGTTTAACTCTGCTCCCCCCACCTGCTTCTGAAATGAGTCTCCGCGCACAAGACGTTCCACTCCGGCCGGAGACAGGCGCAGCAGCAGTTCACCTAAACTTAGCAAATCAAATGGTCTGTCACTCATGATTAATCTTCCTCACTTTTAAAAAGAGGGGCCATTCTATAAAAGCTTTTAAAAGCTGATTAGAATGACCCCGCTGTCTTATTTTTTATCTCTGTACACGTCCTGAACCGTCTCCGCCTGCAAGGCTGTCAACGTCTTCTCTCGTAACTAAGTTGAAGTCGCCGGGAATGGTGTGCTTTAATGCGGAAGCAGCTACCGCATACTCCAGAGCACTCTTATAATCCTTACCGTCCACCATGCCGCAGATTACGCCGGCTGCAAAGGAATCGCCGCCGCCTACACGGTCCACGATTGGTGTGATGTGGTACTTTCTGGAGTGATAGAACTCACGTGTAGCGCCGTCCATGATGCAGGCTGACCAGCCGTTATCAGAAGCGGAATGGCTCTCACGTAAGGAGCTGATCACATACTTAAAGCCGAACTTGTCGATCATCTGATTGAAGATGTCAACGTAACCCTGCAGCTCCAGTTCGCCGGAGGTTACATCAGTGTTGCCCGGCTTAAATCCGAGAACCTTTTCTGCATCCTCTTCGTTGCCGATGCATACGTCCACGTACTGCATTAAGTTTGTCATGACCTTCTGAGCCTTCTCGGAAGACCATAATTTCTTACGGAAGTTTAAGTCTACAGATACCGTAACTCCGTGAGCCTTTGCAGCCTTACAGGCCGCTTCCGTCAGCTCTGCAGCAGAGTCACTGACTGCCGGTGTGATACCTGTGAAATGGAACCAGTCGGCTCCTTCAAAGATCTCATCAAAATTGAAATCCGCCTCGGTTGCTGTGGAAATAGAAGAATGAGCTCTGTCATAAACAACAGTAGATGCTCTCATGGCGGAACCGGTCTCCAGGAAGTAGATACCCAGTCTCTCACCGCATCTTGCAATGTGCTTTGTGCATACGTTGTACTTTCTCAGTGCTGCTACTGCGCATTCGCCGATCGGGTTCTTCGGAACCGCTGTCACAAACTCTGCGTCATGGCCGTAATTAGCCAGAGAAACTGCTACGTTTGCCTCGCCGCCGCCGTAATTTACGTCAAATTCATCTGCCTGGATAAACTTCTCATTGTTCGGGGTAGATAATCTTAACATGATTTCGCCCATTGTTACTACTTTTGCCATTATTTTCTCTCCTTAATTCTATTTTCAACTTTATCTGAATCGTCTGTCTTATGCGCGTGCTGCCGCAACCGCTTTTACAAATTCCTGAGCTTTTGCCGTAACTGCTGCAAAATCGCCTGTCTTGGCGCCCTTTGTTAAGCTGCTGCCTGTTCCTACTGCGTAAGCGCCTGCCTTAATCCACTTGTCCACGTTGTCCACATCAACACCGCCGGATGGCATGAACTCGCCCTGAGGAAGCGGGCCTTTGAAGGAGCTGATGGCTGCCGGTCCCATGATATTGCCAGGGAAGATCTTGATGATGTCACAGCCGGCTTCTAATGCGGTAATAGCCTCGGTTGGTGTCATGACGCCCGGAAGCATCGGCACTCTGTAACGGTTGCACATCTTAATGGTCTCTACGTTTAAACCAGGGCTCACAACGTAGTTCGCACCTGCCAAAATAACGGCTCTTGCAGTCTCCGGATCGAGTACGGTACCCGCACCGATAACAACGTCTTTGTTATCTCTATATTTTTCAGACATCTTTGCAATGAATTCAACCGGGTTGCCTTCATCCATCGTCATCGTAATCTCAATGAAGTTGATGCCGCCGGCAATAATCGCGTCAACCACTTTCTCGCCCTGCTCCAAGTTCTTTGCACGAACAACGGCTACCAGGCAGTCTTCTTTCATCTTTGCTAAAACCTGTTCTTTTTTCATGATTGCTCTCTCCTTCTTATTCGCATATACGAATGTCTTTCATAATTGCGATTCTTATAATTGAATATTAATCGTTTCTCTTCATTTTGTCAACAGGAAATCTTTATATTTTCGAATAAAGAATCCGGCATGCCGGACTTACGCGGCGGAACGCGGCCGCTGTCACACAAAATAGCCCAATAGTCTCGAAACTTCCCGTCCTTTTGCCGCTACAAGTGCCCCCAGCGCCTCATAATCCTCCGTCGGTTTGTACAGACTGGACACGCTGATCGCTCCCAGGCAGGAACCGTCCCGGTCGAACACGGGGGCTCCTACACACTGCATATGCTCTTCCATCTCCCGCGCGTCGAAAGCGTATCCACGCTCCCGGACCTTCTCCAGCTCTTTCAAAAGCTGTTCTCTTCCCAGTATTGTCCGTTCCGTATGCTTCACAAATTTAATCCGGTTTATCACCTGCTCTCTCGTCTCCTCGTCACTGTATGCAAGAATGACCTTTCCCAGCGAGGTGCAGTACATGGGATTCTTCGAACCCACCGTCGCCGTGGTAATGATCGGATTCTCCGGTTCAAACTTGCATATGTAGACAACGTGGTGGTCGGAAGGGATTCCGAAAAACACGGTCTTGCCCACTTCCTTGGAAAATGCCTTGAGTACCGGTTCAATGGTGCCGATAAAATCCAGATTATTCGTATAGTTAATTCCAATGCGGTAAGCCATCAGCCCGATGGTATAGCTCTGCTTCTGCCCCCTGGCCACATTGACCATCCCCATCTCGGCCAGCGTCGTCACAATATCGTAGGCGCTCGTCTTCGGAAGATTCAGCTTCTCGCAGAGATCATCGAGCGTAGCTCCCTCCGGTGTTCTGGATATCATCTTCAATATTTCCACGGTTCTCTGTGTCGTTCTGTTCAGTTTCATGGTTTGCCTCCGTTCTTACTCCTTTAGTATACCTCCCTGTGGCTTTAAAAGGCAATATGAATTGCTCTCATACGAAGTATTTGTAAGTGTTTACAAAAATATTACATGATTCTGTGCAAAATGTCAAAGTGTTTGAAGATACGCCCAAATACTTGTGGGAGGGAGAGGGGGAGGCAGGGAAGCGCGCAGACTTCTCATTTCCTCGGCGGCAGGAACTAAAGCCAGAAGGCAGGAAAAAAGGGCGGATCGCTGCAAACTACGGAGAACTCCTGAAGGACTTCTCCTCCGTATGCGCTCGAAAGTTGGCTTTGAGGCCAACTTTCGCCACCCTTTTTTCCTGCCTTCCGACTTAAGTTCCTGCGAGCCTCGGAAAAGGAAGCCTGCACGCTTCCCCGCCTCCCCCTCTCCCTCCCACAAGAATTTGGGCTGTGTATTGGCTCCACTAGTAAAAAAACAAAAACCATACAACAACAACAACAACAACAATAATAATAGTAACAATAAAAACAACATTTGCTGCATAATCGCCTTTCCCAGCTCCCGTGGTACACAGCCCCGCGTCATTGCGTCAGGCCCAGGCTGCGGGTGGAGGGGAGCGGGCGCGCTATGGTTATTCCAGTGTGCCGGCATCTGGATACGAATCATAAGAAAGTCCGAGCCTGGCGAACACGCCCGTATTTGGCGTGTACGACAGGTTCGGACTTTCTTATGGTGAGTAGGAAGCAAGACGGACACGGAATAACCATAGCGCGCCCGCTCCCCTCCACCCGCAGCCTGGGCCTGACGCAATGACGCGGGGCGTACCCCCCTCACTTTACAGACCCCAGCATCCCTTCTACAAAACTCTTCTGCATAATAAAGAAGATCGCCGCAGTCGGAAAGGTGGCTGTTACGATAGCTACCATGATCATTCCAAAATCCGGAGTATAGGCGGAGTTCATGGCGGAAATAATCAGCGGCAGGGTCATCTTGTCGTCGGTCTGAAGTGCGACCAGGGGCCATAAGTAGCTGTTCCAGATATTCATGAAGGTGATAATGGTGGCCGCTGCAAAGGTTGAGCGCATGACGGGACAATAAATCAGGAAAAATGATTTCATTTCACCCAGTCCGTCCACTCTGGCGGCCTGAAGAATTTCTTTCGAAAATGATTTTGTATTCTGACGGAAGAAAAAGATCAGGAACGCGGTTGCCATGGAAGGCAGAATTACGGACAGAAAGGTGTTTAACAGGCCCCATTGTGCAAACATGCGATAACGGGGGATGAGCAGTGTCGCCATGGGGACCATCATGGACATCAGAAGCAGCGCCATCACCTTATCCTTGATCCGGCTCTTGTAAATTTCAAATCCGTATCCGGCCATGGCGGCTACCAGCACAGTGAGTATCGTGGCGATTACCGTGATAATCATGGAATTCTTGATTCCCGTCACGATGTTTGTAGTGGTAAACAGCGTATGAATATTGGTGAGAAGCTGATTCCCCGGAATCATCCGGCCACTGGTGATGTCGACAGAGGCATTCGTTGCGCCGACGATCATCCATAAGAACGGAAAGATGGACAGAAAAGACGCAATACATAAGAACACGTATTTTCCAACTTTTTTAATCATGTTTGTTGCCTCCCGTCACTTTAAACTGGATTGCCGTAAGAATAACGATCATCAGGAGTATCGCATAGGAAACCGCGGAAGCATATCCGAAATCAGGAGTATACTTGAAGCAGAGGTTGTAGATATACTGTGACATCGTAATGGTTGCGTTGCCCGGTCCTCCCTGTGTTAAGTTTACGACCTCGTCGAACAGCTGCAAGGTTCCGCTGATCGAGGTGATGCTGGTAAACAGAATAATCGGTTTTAACAGCGGAGCGGTAATGGAAAAGAACTTCTGTACCACATTGGCTCCGTCAATCTCCGCAGCCTCGTAAATTTCAGGATCAATATTCTGAAGTGCGGACAGAAAGAAGATCATGTTGTATCCGGTCCAGCGCCAGGTGATTGCGATGATAATCGTAACTTTTCCCCAGAAGGCATCGGTCAGCCAATGGATCGGTGACTGGATCACATGGAGCGTCATTAACATCTGATTGATAAAACCACTGTCGGAAAACAGACTTTTAAAGAGTACCGCATAAGCTACCAGAGAGGTAACACACGGCAGAAAGATCGCAATGCGGAAGAAGCTGCGGAATTTCAGTTTCTTGTCATTTAAAAGAACTGCGTACAGCATGGCCAGAAGCAGCATGACCGGCACCTGAACAATCAGATAGAGAAATGTGTTTTTTACTGAGGACAGAAATATGGGATCGACCAGAAGCCGTTTATAGTTAGCCAGCCCACAGAAATGGAGATTCATCCCCATTCCTGTCTGAAATGAATTGGCTAACGCTCCTATCATGGGATAAAAGCAGAATACTACTATAATCAGCGTGCCGAAACCAATGAATAACCATCCTTTGATAACGCTGGATATTTTCTTACTATTCATTGTTTTCCTCCCAAAGGTCTTACCGGGCCTGTGCTTCTGCCTGAACCTGCATACTCTTCATGGCGGCGTCAATGTCCTCTCCCTGCAGGATCTTCTGGATTTCAGCCATCACAATATCCTGGAATGCGTACGTATACGTGCCATAATTTACATTCGGAATCTCTTTTGTAATGGAGGCAATCTCCTGATATATCTTCTGGTTGCCGAAGAACGGAATTTCTTTATTATATACATCGCTCTCCTGAGACGGTAAGTACGTTCCCACGATTCCCTTCTCGTCCAGCAGCCGGTTATATAGCTCTTTGTTTTCTCCGAAGGTCGATTTTAAGAAATCCAGGGCAATATCAGAATTTTCCACGCCGTTTAAAATGTACCAGCTGCCGCCGCCTAAGTTGGAAGCGTTGGTAGCCCCCGGCGTGCTGTCCAGTCTCGGGATTTTTGCAACTCTCCATAAACCGTCCTGTCCTTCCCCTTTCATAATAGAAGGAGTAAACCAGCAGCCTTTCATCTGAAACGCCACTTCACCCTTATTCACGCCTTCCAGGAGACCGGCCCATCCGCTGTACGTTCTGACCAGATCTTCGTCCGTGATGGTCTTAATGATTTGCAGACACTCCTTAAGCGCGGCATTGTTCTCCATGTTCGGAGTCGTTCCGTCCTCTTTCGTAAACCAGGTTCCGGCAGACTGCATGGTCAGCTTCATTAATTCGATATCGCTGGGATCCATGGAAATCATCTTTTTCCCTGTGGCCTCTTTGATCTTTTTGCCCATCTCGATGAACTGAGACCAGGTCAAATCCTGCATGTCTTCCTCCGTATACCCCGCCTGCTCAATCATATCCTTGCGGTAATAAAGAACAGCGGCTCCGTTGTCCCACGGAATACCGTAGGATTTTCCATCCAGCGTCATCGGTCCTTTTTTGTATGCGGCAAAATTATCATAGTTGATCTCGGAGGTTAAATCCATAAACGCTCCCGGATAAGATTTTAAGAATGACTGAATCCGGTAATCCTCGATGGGCACCGCGTTCGGAAGACCTTTTAGGGATCCGGATCCCAATCCCGTATTCAGCTTCTGGACTACATCATTCTGGCCGACTTCCACAATGTTAATCTCCACATCCGGATGGTCCGCCTCGTAGATCTCCTTCGCCATCTCCAGGGCAGCAATATTAAATTCTTTATCCCATGCCCAGAAGGTCACAGTCTTTTTATCCCCTGTGGAGGTACCGGCCGCCTCCTGTTTCGCCGTCTCCCCTGTCTGAGTCCCCGTGTTATCAGCCGGTGCCTTGCTCCCACAAGCGGTCAGGCCCGCAGCCAGCGCAACCGCAGCTGCAAACAAATACATTTTTTTCATCTCTGTCTTCTCCTTTTCTATATGATGCCTTTATTTTATCGTTATATCTCACAAAAATATCGCATTTTATTTGGCATATTACAGCATCATGTGATTAAATCAATACGAAGGCGGGAGAAAAAAAGTACTTTTTTATAATTTTGGTACTTTTTTCAGGTGATACGGCAGCCGGAGGCTGACCGAAGTACCGGTCCCGATCACGCTGTGAATGGTGACGCCGTATTCCTCCCCGTAGATCAGACGCAGCCGCTCGTGGACATTGGGAATTCCGATTCCCGTCAGGTGACGCCGCCTGTCACTGTTTAATAAATCCGCAGTCTCCTCCTGTGACATTCCGTCTCCTTCATCTATGATTTCGCAGATTAAGTCATCACGCTGCTTTTTCGTAAAAATCCGGATTTTCCCCTCTTTCTTATTCTGGAACGCGTGAAAAAAGGCATTCTCAATAAATGGCTGCAGAATCAGCTTGGGCACCATGCATTCCATCTCTTCCTCCGCCAGAAAATACTCCACCTCGATGCTGTCGCCGTACCGCACCTGATTGATAAACACATACTGCCGGACCAGATCGATTTCCTCCCGCAGCGTGATCTCCTCCTCCATGTTTCCGATCGTTTTCTTTAAAATGGCAATCAGCGCATTAATCGTATCCGAGGCCTTCTCTGTATTGTTCTCCCACGTAAGATATTTGATGGAAGCCAGTGTATTATACATAAAATGCGGGTTGATCTGCATCTGCAGCGCCTCAATCTCCAGCCGCCGCCCCCGCTCCTGTTCCTCTATCAGCTGCCGGACATAGCTGTCAATCTCATCCACCATCCGGTTATAGACATCCGCCATCTGCCTTACCTCTGAATTTCCCTTTACAGGACTCACTTTTTCGAATCTGCGGTTTTTGAACGTATCCAACTGCTGAATAAAGAAGTTGAGAGGCGACACAATGCGGCGCATAATAAGGAAAACCACAGCAATGGCCGTCCCTGTGATCAGAAAACCTGCAAACAGGATATTGCGCCTGACTCCTGCGTAAGACCTCAAAAGGGCTGCTTCCTCCACCGTATTGACCATGTACATATCCAGCTCCGGGATGTAACCCGATATGACAATCTCCGGTTTATGGTTCCCCTTTACAGTCCGGTAGGTCTCCCCATTCTCCCTCATTGACTGAACGAACGAGAGCAGCTTCGGCTCCTCACGCCCCAGGCTGTCTTTCCCGTTGCCTGATACGATCTGTCCGTCGGAAGAGAGAATCACCATGCGGCTGCCCTCCGGAACAGCCTCGCTGAACATCTGATAGAACTCCTCCGGAATCGTAATATAGGCCGTGGCAAAGCTTTCACTGGAAGACGGCAGAAACAGCCTTCTCGCTGCAATTACACATTTCCTGTCCTGAAAATCGGCGGTAATCCCATGGCTTTGATACGTATACTGAAGCCGTCTGCCTGTTTCGCTGATCTTCGCGGAGCAGGGCATCTCCTCTATTGCCTCCACCGGCACAGAGATGCGTTCCCCTGTAAACGAGAACGCACTGCCCTGGTTGCTGACCGCGACCAGATTCTCAGCTGTGCCGGAAGGCACAGAATCGTAATAGACCTTCAGGATATCATACGTCTTGATGAATTTTTCCGTGCCGCAGGCGTCGGCAGCAAGAAAATAATTCTTTAAGGCCGGGTCTGTCTCCAACAGCCTTAGCAGCGTTAAGTAAGAGTTATTGTTTTCCTCTACGTTTTTCTTGATATTATCCATCAGCTTTGCATTTAAAAAGGTGGAGGACTGGATAAAGAGATTTTTCGTAATCCAGTCCGAACTGGCCATCGTGCAGACATTCGTCAGAACAATGCTGCTTACCACTACCAGAGACAGTTTAAAGAAGGTTCCCCACCGTATCTGACTCTTCATAGCGTTTCCCCCCGTCTTTTCGCCCGGTTCCGGTATGTATGCGGAGAATATCCGGTCTGCTTCTTAAAGACCTTTCCAAAATAACTCTGATCCGTATACCCAATCTCCTGCGCGATCTCTGACAGAGAAAGTTCTGAGGATGAAAGCAGCTCTTTCGCCTTTTCCACCCGGATCGAGTTGAGAAATTCATTGATCCCCTGCCCCATGTGGGAAGAAAAATAAGAGGAAAGGTACGAGTAATTCATATTGAAATCTGCAGCCAGCGTCTTCAGTGTCACCGGTTCACTGTAATGGAGGTACAGATACTCTGTAATTCTTAAGTAAAGACCATTTCCCCTCGCCTCCTCTGTGATCTGCTCTATCTCCTGATAAATCGCGGTAATGGCATCAATGAGTCCATCCAGGCTGTCTGTGGTGCCAATGGAGGTCAGAAAGGACAGCTTTCTCTCCTCCAGCTGGGGAGGACAGAATTCATTCTCATTCAGCTCGAAAATCGTATTGTAGAGCGTGCTTTCCATCAGCTTCTTCACGGACACCTCTCCGACCGCCATGCCCCGCAGAGAGTTTAAGTAATTCACCAGAACCGCTCCTGCAGTTCCTGCTTTCTGCTGACGTACCAGATCGCACACGGTTTTCTGATCCAGAGCCGGAAGCTGCGGCAGCCCGGTTTCCCGCAGATCGAGATAGTCTTTCCGGCTGTCGAAAAAGCGGTAGGAAAACAGCTCCGATAGTTTTTGCGCCTCCGCCTCCAGCGAGTCTCCCTTTCCGTAGGGCGGGCTGATAATCATCTCAATATTGCGCAGATAATCAATACCGTCGGCCATCATCTTATGCAGCTTTTCCTCAAACATTTCCGGATAAAAGCAGCCAATTGTATAGATATATACCTGGCTTTTTTTCAGCATGAAGCTGTCAAGATAAAACCGTCCAAATGCCTCTTTCATCAGTTCTTCCATATGGCCGATCGTAAGCTCCTGTTTGTTGGTTGCTCCCTGCAGAATCTTTCCCGGCTGAATGGCAATCAGATAGTAGGAGGCATAGGCGTCACTCGTTTCCCGGCTCTCCTCCTCTTTACCGGCTTTTCCGGGATCTTTGGCGTGGATAACCCCCTTCTTTCTGCCTATGTGGCGGAGCGCCTTAAGCAGATAATCGGATTCCAGCTCCGGTTTCAGGATATAATCGAACACTCCGTACTTAAAAGCACTTTTGACGTATTCAAAATCCTGGTATCCGCTCAGTATGATCGTGGACACCTCCGGATACTTTAAATTCACGGTGTGCAGCAGCTCTAACCCGTTCATCCGCGGCATCATGATGTCGCAGATCATCATATGAGGCAGGCTCTGTTCCAGAAAATCCAGCGCCTCCTCCCCGTTGGTCACTTCACCAATAATCTCGAACTCATCACCCTCCTGTTCGATAATATAGCGAAGCGCCTTTCTGACCAGAAGTTCGTCTTCCACGATCAGAATTTTACATTTATCACCCTCGTATCCCATGTTACCGTATTCCTCCCTGTACTTTCCCATAGTCAAACATCTGCTGTCTGCGGAAATAATCCTTCTGTACTAGTATAACTCCTGTAAGCATTTACAAACAACCACGGTTCTTGTACAGAATTTGTTAAAATTATAATCTGGGGATTGTATTATTTATCAGTTGATTGTATAATAAAAGCAATATGTAAATACTTACATTTTCTCGGGAGGTGATGTTTTGAATATCTACGATGTATCGGAACGGGCGAACGTTTCCATCGCCACCGTTTCCCGCGTCATTAACGGAAATCCCAATGTCAGTGAGAAAACGCGGAACCGGGTTCTGGCCGTCATGGAGGAGCTGGGCTACACACCTAATGTATTTGCCAGAAGCCTGGGGCTGGGTACCATGCGCACCATCGGCATCATGTGTGCAGATTCTTCCGACCCCTGGCTGGCTGGTGCCATCTACTATCTGGAACAGGAACTGCGCCGAAACGGATACGATTCCCTCCTCTGCTGCAGCGGTTACTTACCGGAGACGAAAAAGAAATATTTAGAACTGCTTCTCTCCAAGCGGGTGGATGCTGTTATCCTGGCCGGCTCCCATTACGTGGAGGCAAAGCAGAAGGATAACGCGTATCTCCTGGAGGCCTCAAAAGAGCTTCCTGTTATGCTGGTGAATGGCTGTCTGGAAGGAAAACAGATTTACAGCACTGTGTGTGACGACCGGACCGCGGTTTATGAATCGGTCACCAGACTGATTCAATCCGGCCATACATCGGTCCTTTATCTGTACGCAGGCAGTTCCTACAGCAATTTACAGAAGCTGGCCGGTTATCACGATGCCTGTGCAGCAGCCGGTCTGATCATCCGCGACGATCTGATACGTATATGTCCTAAGGATTTGGACGGTACGGAAGAGCTTTTACAATCTCTCGCCGCAGCCGGGATCAAATTCGACGCCGTCTTCGCTGCGGAAGACGTCATGGCAGTGGGGGCAGTCAAATACGCATGCAGGGCCGGGATCAAAATTCCGGAAGAAATGAATATCATCGGGTATAATAACTCTATCCTGGCACGCTGTACCGATCCGGAGCTGACGACTGTAGATAATAAGGTGGAATCGCTCTGTACTACTACCGTCACTACCCTCATGAAGGTCTTAGAAGGCGGAAACGTTCCGGTGAAAACCACGATCTCCGCAGAACTTATCAAACGCGGTACTACTAATTTTTAATCTATATATCTATATTTAAGGAGGATTTTCAAATGAAACAGTTTATGGACAAGGATTTTTTACTGTCTACGGATGCGGCTTTAAACCTCTTCCACAACTATGCGGAGAAGATGCCTATCGTGGATTATCACTGCCACATCAATCCGCAGGAAATCTACGAAGACCGCAAATTCGACAACATCACTCAGGTATGGCTGGGCGGCGACCATTATAAATGGCGTCAGATGCGTTCCAACGGCGTAGACGAAAAATATATTACCGGCGATGCTACAGACAGGGAGAAATTCCAGAAATGGGCGGAGACTCTGCCGAAGCTGATCGGCAATCCGCTGTACCACTGGAGTCATTTAGAGCTTCAGAGATATTTTGGATTTACAGGATATTTAAACGGCGACACCGCAGAGGAAGTCTGGAACTTATGTAATGAAAAACTCAGCCAGGATTCCATGAGCGTCCGTAATTTGATCCGTCAGTCTAAAGTAACCTTAATCTGTACCACGGATGATCCTGCCGATACACTGGAATGGCATCAGAAGCTGGCTGCGGATGATTCCTTTGAAGTAAAGGTACTCCCGGCATGGCGGCCGGACAAGGCCATGAACATTGAAAAAGCAGATTTTGCCGCTTACATGGCAAAGCTGGCGAAAGCAGCCGGCATCGAGATTACTGATTTTGCTTCCCTAAAGCTGGCGCTTAAGAACCGCATGGAGTTCTTCGCTTCCCAGGGATGCAGCGTATCCGATCACGCTCTTGAATACGTTATGTACGTTCCGGCAGATGAGGTCGAACTGGATACCATCTTCGCAAAGGGTCTGGCCGGCGAACCGGTCTCCCGCGAGGATGAATTAAAGTATAAAACCGCATTCATGCTCTTCGTGGCAAAAGAATATAACCGCATGGGCTGGGTGATGCAGCTGCACTATGGCTGCAAGCGCGACAACAATGCGATGATGTATGCCAACCTGGGACCGGATACCGGCTTTGACTGCATTAATAACTACGCACCATCAGCACAGATGGCTGATTTCTTAAACGCGCTCAGTGCCACAGACGAGATTCCGAAGACGATCATCTATTCCCTGAATCCTAATGATAACGCCTCCATCGGTACCATCATTGGCTGCTTCCAGAGCAAATACCCGGGTAAGATCCAGCAGGGTTCCGCCTGGTGGTTCAACGATCACAAGACAGGCATGACTGAGCAGATGACTTCCCTGGCAAACTTAGGCTGCCTCGGCAACTTCATCGGTATGCTGACCGACTCCAGAAGCTTCTTATCTTACACGAGACATGAGTATTTCAGAAGAATTCTCTGTGAGCTTGTAGGCGGCTGGGTAGATAACGGAGAGTATCCGGATGATCAGAAGGCGCTGAAAGAGATTATTGAAGGGATTTCCTATTACAATACCGTGAAGTACTTTGGTTTTGAAGTGTAATCTGTAATTCTAATTCAAAAGTGCTGCCGCATCCAGAACGGGACATTCGGGTGCAGCAGCACTTTTTATTCCGAAAACAACTTCTGGCAGACTCATGAAATACCCTGGAGTTTAATACTATGATCGGCAACTACCATTTTTAATAAGTCTATGTCAGCTTTCATCTCCCGTATACTATCACCTGCGGCCTCAAACCGATTCGCCGCAGGAACAAAATTTTCGAGAATCAACTTAATCTGCGGCCTTATCTCGTTTTCGAGACTTAATTTAATCATGGTAAGAAATGAAACAAAAATATATAGCGGGCAAACTTGGAGTTTCTCCTGCTAACTTCAGCAGATTAATAGCCTCTGAAAAGGACAGCTTAAGATTAATGAAAGCCAAGGAGATTCTTAATACCATCGGATACGATATCGATATAACAATCGTACCTGCAGGCTCTCAGGTGAACGACAGCCCTTCAGACGGGCCGGATAATCCACTGCTTATCGGTCCTGCTGCCCCTGCAAGAGCCTCATCCGTTTCATCTGCTCCCCCAGAAGTCTGACTCCGCGCTCGTACATCTCCATTGTATCATAATTCCTGTATTCACACTCCAGAGCCTGTAATACAGCCATATAAACGTCGTACCACAGAGCCCTGCGCTCCTCAGACTCTGTCAGACGCTCTTTGCCGTATCCTTTTCGGAAGCAGATATCCACATCAAAGGTCCGGAAGCCAACCTCCAGCAGCGGATCGCCCCACAGGCTCCGTTCCCAGTCGATGATTCCCGTCACACATATGCCATCCGTAAAGATATTGCCTGCCCAGATATCCCAGTGTACCAGACAAGGGGTTTTCACCTCTTCAAAGAATCTTCGGTCTTTTTCAAGGCATTCCAGAATTTCTCCGGCGGATACCTTCAGATCCACCGCCCGTGCCTCTGCATCCCCGATTCCCATTTCCATCATCCGCCGGAATACCGGGAACCACTCCTCTCCCTGGCACTCCTGCTGACCAGGAAGGCCAAAACGCGGACAGATGATCTCATTGATCCGCCGGTTTACTTCCCCTGTCTCTTTTTTAATGGCATTTATATTTTCTTCCGGCAGGTTCTCACGGATAGAATACAGGCTGTTCCCCCTCAGTTTTTCCATAAGGAAATACGGGGAAGGGCAGATTGACCGGCTGTCATCATACCCATAAACCAGCGGGACCGGAATATCCGGGTTCGCCGCCGCCATTTTCATGGACTCCGTCTCGGCAAACATAATATTTTTCTCATAAGACATTACCGGAACTTCATCGGAAGGAGCCACCTTCAGAATCACGCTCCTGCCGCTCAGCAGCGTAATCTCATAGGCTACATTGAAATACCCTTCCGTCAGCTCCTCATATTCCGCCATCCGGTCATCCGGGAAAAACTTTTCTGCTATCTTTTGAACAGTCTCCCTGCTCTGCCGGTTCTTTGTCAGACTCTCCACGCTGCACACATCTCCTCATATTTCACCAGAAATTCCGCAATCAGATCGATACAGCCTTCCACATCCTTCTCATCCGCCATCTCTGCCGGATGATGCATATAGCGCAGCGGAATCGATACCAGCACCACCGGGATTCCCTCTCCGGCAAAATGAATCTTATCCGCATCCGTATAACTCAGTCTGCTGGCTGCCTCCGTCTGTACCTCAATACCAATCCCGGAAGCACATTCCCGCATCATGCGGTTTAATCGTTTGGAGACAATGGGACTGTTACAGAGTACCGGGCCTCCCCCCAGCCTCACCTCACCGGAGTCCGCCGCATTCATACCCAAACAGTCGCTGGTATACGTCACGTCCACCACGACAGCCAGATCAGGCTTCACTCTGGCTGCCGTCCAGCAGGCGCCGTTTTTCGTCGTCTCCTCACCCACTGTAGCAGCGCTATAGACGCCGCTTGTACAGCCTCGCTTTCCTGCCTTTTTGAATGCCTCCATGATAATATATACCCCAAGTCTGTCATCCAGCGCCCGGCTTACAAAACGGCCTCCTGCAATCTTCTGCATTCCCGTGTCCAGGATAACCGGAGCACCGGTATTCACCAGCCTGCACGCCTCTTCCTTCGAATCAACACCAATATCGACAAGAAAGTCCGAAGTTTTTAACCCGCCTTCTTTTTTGAATAAATCACGGTACGATTCCACAACGCCGAAAACAGGCCCCTGCTCTGTCATAACCTTTACCCGGTGGCCCGGATAGGTAGCCGGAATGATGCCTCCGCGGTCGATAACCAGCAGCCTTCCCTGTTCATTCACTGCGGTTACCATGAGCCCGATCTCATCCAGATGGGCTGTCATCAGAATTTTAAGACGGCTCTCCGGGTTCAGGACGCATACCGTGTCCCCGATTTCATCCGTTCGCAGTTCATCGGCCAGCGGCTCCATGTACTTTCGGACAACCGCCTGGCCCTCTTCCTCAAACCCGGACACGGTTACCGCTTCCAGGAGCTCCTCTAAAAACCTTTCGTCTGTCATATTTATCAAGTCCTTTCTTTTAAACCAAAAGCAAATGCGCCCTTAACCGTTTAGTTTTCTTACACTTTCCCTGATCACCAGCTTCGCCGGGATCAGCGTCTGAATCGCGATCTCTCTGCCTGTTAAAATCCGCTCTGCCAGCATTGACACCGCCTGCTCTCCCATAAAATCCATATAGAGATGGACCGTGGTAAGCGGCGGCACTAAATACTTGGCGGCCGGTATATCGTTATATCCCACCACACTGATATCTTCGGGTATGGCAAGCCCTTTTTCATTGACAGCCTTGTAACAGCCGATCGCAAGAGAATCGTTTGCCACGAATACGGCTGTCGGCCGGTCCGGCAGCTCCAGCAGCTCCTTCATCATCTGATAGCCATACTTTGGAGTATACCCTCCAATCTTAACGTATTCCTCATGGAACAGGCCCTCCTGCTTCATGAAGCGCTGATAAGCATAAGTCCGGTTGTCCACCACCTCAGCGCCATCCGAATCCGTCTCGTATCCTCCGATAAACGCGATCTTTTTATGCCCCTGATTCATCAGATACTTCATCACCTTTAATACGGATCTCTCTATATCATGAATGACAGAGTCAAATTTCTCCGTATCCGGAACCGCGTCGGCAAAAACCGTCGGCTTCCGGAAGGATTCGATCCGCTCCATCATGGACTGGCTGAATGTCCCCAGGCAGATAATTCCCTCCAGAGCAGCCAGGTCTTCTCTCGTATCACTGCTGTTAATCCGATACTTCTTATATCCTTCCTCCGCCAGCTTCTTTTCTATCGCCACGCGGACAGAAAGATAGTACGTATCGTCCAGCTCCTCTTCCAGGGAATAGGAATAGAGAACACCTATCTTCAGCTTCCTCTTCCTCTTTTTTTTATCCTTTACCTGATAATCAAGCTGCTCTGCAACCTCAAAAATTCGTTTCCGCGTCTCATCCTGCACGTTCAGCGTCTCATCGTAATTTAAAACCCTGGAAACCGTAGCAATGGAGACACCGGCCTTCTCCGCAATGTCTTTAATCGTAGCCATACACTCGTCAACCTCTTATTCCCCAGATATAAACAAATATCACGGCAGGCCTGCGTCTTTCTTTTTCCTGCCGTGATACAAGTATAACATACCTATGATGTCTTATCAATTGCAAGCCGATAAATGGGTTGCCGTCAAAAGATCCTGAAACGTTCTCAAATGATAGCCTGCCAGTTCGCAGTCTGCCGCATCGCCGATACCGGCTCCTGTCATACCTCCTGCTTTGGCCGCCGCAAGACCGGCCCTGGCATCCTCTACCACCAGACAGTCTTCCGGTTTCTCACCGATCAGCTTTGCAGCCAGCAGAAAGACCTCCGGATCCGGTTTGGAGCGGGTAATCTGATTCCCGTCTGAAACGGCGTCAAAGTAGTCCCCAAGTCCCAGCTGTCCCAGGATAAAGCCGGCATTTTTGCTGGAGGAACCGATAGCCAGCTTTAACCCCCTCTTTCTCAGCTCATCCATGGTCGCCTTCACCTCCGGAGCCAAATCCGCCGGTGACATATTTTTAAGCAGCTCTTTGTAAATTTCATTCTTTTCTGTTGTGTATCGTTCCTTTTCCTCTTCGCTCATAGTGCCGTCATACTTTTCGAGTATAATCTCGAAGCTTTCCCTGCGGCTGACTCCGCGCAGCCGGTTGTTGATGGTCTCATCAAAGCAGATCCCCAGCTTATCCGCCACCTGTTTCCATGCCTGATAGTGGTATTTGTCCGTATGGCAGATCACGCCATCCAGATCGAAGATGATTCCGCGGTATTTCATAATTCCACCCCTGCTTTCTCTTTCTTTGGTTCTGTTGTTTCCTGCTCTTTTCTCTTCTCTCCGGAGTAATTGGATAAGATTACAGCCGCCAGAATCAGCACACAGCCGCCGATCATCCGGATTGTCACATGCTCGTGCAGAAGGATGACGGAAAACAGGGTGCCGAAGACGGACTCCATGGAAAGAATGATAGCCGCTTTCGTCTCATCCACATACTTCTGGCAGTTCGTCTGCAGAAGATAGGTGAATGCGGTACTCACTACCCCCAAGTATAACACACTGAGCCAGCCTGTGGAAGTAGCATGCACAGTCAGCTGCCCCTGCACTGCCAGGAACACAGCGGACAGAAGAAACGCCGTCGCCATCTGAACCGTGTTCAAAACCCGAACCCGGTATTTCGGCGCAAACTCGCCGGTCAAAAAAATCTGAAGTGCAAATCCCACAGCGCCTGCCAGCGTCAGCGCATCACCGGCGCCCAGGGAGAAATTCCCGCTCAGAGACAGGATTCCCACTCCCACAATGGCCATGACAGCTCCAAGGATTCCATTGAGTCCCACCGTCTTCTTATAGACCAGGAAGGCGATAAACGGCACCATCACTACATTCGTAGCCGTTAAGAACGCGTTTTTGGACGGTGTCGTGTACTGAAGTCCCACGATCTGCAGCGCAAATCCGGCAAACAACGCACACCCCATGAAAAATCCGGCCCGGATCTCTTCTTTTTTAATTTGTTTCATACCCGGCAGAGAAATTCCGCCCAGGATTACGGTTCCCAGAAAGAACCGGAAGGTCATGATCTGGAACGGGGTCAGGCTATCCAGCGCCATGTCACTGGCAACAAAGCCGCCGCCCCAGATTACCGTCACAAGGATCAGTCCGAATATAGCCAGATATTTCTTCATGACAGTCCTCCTGCCACAGTTTTTTGTCCTTCCAGGATCACCACCTTCCCGTTCATTCGGACTGTCACCGGGCCGCCCTCCAGCACCGTTACCGTTACGCGGTTGTCCGGTGATACGGCGATTTCCAGCCTGGAGCCTCTGTGGTGAAGTTTGAAGGAAAGCCCTTTCCACTCCTTCGGCATATGGGGACGGATATCGATGACGCCGTCTTCTTCCAGTGATACGCCTGCGAAACCGAACACCACAGTCTGCCACACACCGCCGGCGTTGGCCGCATGGATTCCTTCTCTTGTATTTTTCTGCAAGTCGGTTAAATCGATGAACGCCGCCCGCTTTAAATAACGGTATGCCTTCGACTCATCACCCACATGGAGCCCCATGACAGAATAGATGCTGGGGCTCAAAGAGGAACCGTGAAGCGTCCTTTTTTCGTAATAGGCATAGTTCTTCCGCTTCGTCTCCTCGTCGAATTCTTCTCCGAGAAGGTGGAGAAGCATCACCACATCCGCCTGCTTGATAATCTGGGTCTGATCCTTTGGCACGGTCTTTAAAATCTCCGGCCGGATGGGCCAGTCATTCTCATCACAGGCCTCAATCGTCACATCTTTCAGATTAAAATATCCCTCAAACTGCTCCAGAAGACCATTTTCCGTTCCCTTTGGAAGATACATTTTCTCCCTTACCAGAGACCAGTATTCCAGTTCTTTGTCCCCTATCTTTAAGCGGCTCTTCAGTTCATCACAGACTTCCGCTTCGTCTTTCTCCCATTTCTTTAAAAGCTCCAGGACATAGCCTAAGTTCCATCTTGCCAGATAGTTGGTATACAGATTGTTGTCCACCGGTTCATGCCACTCGTCCGGCCCCGTGACACGGCGGATTTCGCAGCGGTCCAGCTCCCGGTTGTATTCGCACCGGCTGGCCCAGAAACGGGCCGTTTCGATCAGGATTTCGGCGCCCTTTTCCCGAAGGAAGTTCCGGTCTCCGGTTATCTTCACATAGTTGTAGATCCCATAGGCCACCGCAGCAGTCACGTGATGCTCGTAAACCGCCACATAGCAGCGGTAGCAGGTTCCATCCGGCTCTATAGTCCAGTCCGGGCACTGCTCCGTACCGTCATCTGCCGATTCCCATGGGTACTGGGCGCCGCGGTATCCATTCTTCGCCGCATTGGCTCTTGCCGCATCCAGAAGGTGATACCGGTAGTTTTCCAGATTTCTGGCCGTATCCGGGAACACGCAGGCGAAAAACGGCAGCATGAACAGCTCCGTATCCCAAAACGCGTGGCCTCCGTATTCCTCACCGCTTAAGAGCTTCGCCCCCACGTTGACCCTGTCATCGTGTTCGCTGCCCGTGCTCATCAGATGGAAAATCGTAAAGCGGACGGCTCGGTCCAGTTCAAAATCGCCCTGAATCTCAATATTGGCGTCGTCCCACATGCGGGCGTACACCTCCATGTGGCGGTTCATCTCCGTCTCGAAGCCGTCGGCCAGAAAATCTGCGATCTCGTCTCTCACCCGGCAGTGGAGTTCATAATCCGGGACCTCGCGTTCCGTATAGACAGAGGCGTATTTTACTACCTCCACCGTCTTTCCCTCCTCCGCGTCAAAATCCTGAAACTCCACAGCAGTCTCTCCAAACGCGCCGAAGCTTCGGTTCTTCATCACGGCTCTCCCCTCGGAGTAAGCCTCCATAAAGCTCCCGGTTCCCACGCAGAGCTTTCTGTCCCTCGTAGTCACCTCCACGTAAGCTCCCGTATCGGTAAGCGTGCGGTTTTCCAGCAGCCTGGTGTGCTTCACTTTAAAACGCGGGGCGTCGCAGAAGTTTATGACGGAGCCGTCAATGATGTTTTCCACCTCGATGATCCCGCTGTAGTTTAGCGGCGTCACAAAGAGACGGATTCCCATGCGGTGAACGTTGGACCGGCTCACCATCCGGATTCCTTCCACCTCGGTTCTTCTCCCCTTCTTATCTTCCAGGACAAACCGTTTTGCAAGCAGCGAATGCTTCATGTCCAGAGCCCTGGAATATTCCAGGACTCTGCACGTCTCAATGCCAATCAGCTCTTTCTCCACATAGAGCTTTATGCCCAGCCAGTCCGGTAAGTTGGCCAGTTCTCTCATAAAGGTCTCTGACTGATCAAAAACGCCGTTGATATAGGTACAGGGAATGCTCTTTGCCGTCCGCTCCTCATAGGCGCCCCTCGTCCCCAGATATCCGTTGGAAAGGCAGAAAAGGCTTTCGTATTTTAAATTTTCCTCCGGATCGTAGTGATCCTGAAGGATCATCCACGAGTCATCGCTCAAGTAATTCCTTATGTGTTCTGAAAATCGCTCTCTTATCACGTCTTTTCCACGCTTCCTTCCTTTAATCCAGATATTTTATTTTCGCCTGCGCCACATCTTCTCCTGCACCGATCACCCGTATGGTGAAACTCAGCGCAAAATCCTGGCGTCTGACTTTATATGCCTCCTCCTGCTCCTGGCCGCAGCTGTTGCTTCCCAGGCCGGAATGGAGATAGTCCATATGAATGATTACGTCATCCGCCTTTTTAATCTGCCACGGATACTTTGCTTCTTCCAGACTCTCCTCTGTGTAATTATGGATATTCAGTCCCAGAGGCCGCTCTGCCGTCACCAGAAGGCTGTGCTCCCCGTCGCCCAGCGAGTACCATAAGACCTCCTCCCGGTGGCCGTTTTCCTGCGGAAACACGTAATTAACAGACATCCCGTCCACATCGGAGCGGTAGACTCCCATCCATGCGGCTTCCCTGCTGTCCGCGTAATTCTCCTGGAATCCCAGGCCGTACCATGCGGCGTTCTGAAGTTCCTTTGCCGCCTTCATCTGAATTCCAATGCGGGGTAAAAATCCCGGTTCCGCCTTTCCTCGCTGAATCTGCTTTCCTTCCAGGCGGCAGGTCACAGAGCCGTCCCCATACACCGTATAGTGATAGTCACATAAGAACCCCCACGACTGGTTTAAGCAGCCAAAATACGTACCGATCATCACATCGATGCGGTCCCCGTGTTCTTCTGTCCGGAAATACTCCGTTTGTTCATCCGGAAGCTGGATAAAATACTTGTTCAGCCAGTCATCCTTCTTATACATATCATTGTCGATCGTGGCCCGGTAAACCGTAACCTCCGGCCCCGCCGTCACGTACGTCTTTCCGTCCACCGTAAAGCGTTCCAGCCGGCCATAGATCTTATGGAATACAACCTCTGAAGATTCGCCCTTTACCGTATAAAAGATTCCGTCGTCTTCTGCCGCAAGGCGTCTGCCTGCTTCGTGGAGTACGGCGGTCTCTAAATGTTCCTTTAACAGAAACTGCCCCCTGGATATCTCATGTCCCTTTGGGGCGTAGGCTGCACATTCCTTCAGGCACACCGATATATTTAAATAGTAATCTGTGTTGCGTTCCGGCATAAAAGGCTGATATGGAATTTCCAGGCAGCAGACCTCTCCCGGCCCGGCCTTCAATTCTTCGATCATCCCCTCTTCCTGAACGGTCTCATCACAGGAAATCCACCATTTCACACAAAGATGAGACAGGTCCTTAAAATCATACCAGTTTTTCAGAGCAATCTCCCGGCCGCTCCCCGTCTTTTTCAGGATTTCCACAGGGGCAATCACCTGCCGGTACTCGGCAAGTGCCGGCGAAGGGGTACGGTCCGGCATCAGAAGACCGTCGATACAGAAATTCCCGTTGTTGGGGAAATCCCCATAGCTGCCGCCGTACCGGTAATATTCGTGTCCCTCTTCGTCCTTCGTGAAGAATCCGTGGTCGTACCATTCCCAGATAAAACCGCCCTGCAGGCGCTTGTATTTCCGGAACACATCCTGGTACGCTTTTAGACAGCCCGCTCCATTCCCCATCGAATGGCCGTATTCACACATGACGTGAGGTTTATGATTCCCCTTCTCTCCGCGGCCGATCTCCTCCAGCTTTTCCAGCCAGGTGTACATGGTGGAGTAAACGTCCGCCGCTTCCGCCTCAAAATCGCCCTCGTAGTGAATCAGCCTGGACGGATCGAGGGACCGCACGGCCTCTGCACTCTTTACGAAATTACAGCCGAATGCAGATTCATTGCCAAGAGACCACATGATGATGGAGGGATGGTTAAAATCCCGCTTTACCATGCGGACGGCACGGTCCACGTACGCGGTTTCCCACGCAGGATCGTCGGAGATCCATGTATAGTTTTCCACCCACTCGAACCCGTGGCATTCTAAATCCGCCTCATCGATGACGTAGAGGCCGTATTCATCGCACAAATCATACAGGCAGTCGGCCGCCGGATAATGGGAGCAGCGCAGGGCGTTGATATTGTGCTGCTTCATCAGCACGACATCGGCCTTCATCTGATCGTAAGTGACGACGCGGCCTTCGGTCGGACTGTAGTCGTGGTGGTTGACTCCATTTAAAAGGATGGCGGTTCCATTGACCGTAAAATTCCCGTCTCTGATCTCTATGGTACGGAAGCCGGTCCGGACTGTGATCTCATGGCCTTCAAACGTAATTTTAACATGGTAGAGGTACGGAGTCTCCGCAGTCCACGGCCGTACCGTTCCGGCTTCGGCCGTGATTCTTATTTCCCTCTGATCTTTGCAGGAGGCAAACTCTCCCTCTGCCATCAGACGTTCTCCGTCAAGCAGGCTCCATGTCCCCTTTCCGTCTCCCTTCACCTCTAAATCGATGACCGCATGGCCGCATTCGCAGGCAGCGTCCAGCCCGGCCGTCACGCGGCAGTCTAAAACAGCCGCCTTCGGCTCGTTAATCAGCTCGACGTCCCTGTAAATTCCGGAAAACCACCACATATCCTGGTCCTCCAGATACGTTCCGTCCGACCATTTGTATACACGGACTGTAACATCGTTTTCCCCCTGCTTCACCAGAGAGGTGATATCAAACTCCGCAGGCAGACGGCTTACCTTGCTGTAACCGGCATGGACGCCGTTTACCCAGATATCGCAGGCGCTGTCCACCCCGTGGAATTTGAGAATCGTGTTTTCCTGAAGCCATGCATCGTCCAGGAAAAAGCTTTTTTTATAGATGCCTGTAGGATTTTTCGACGGTACATAGGGAGGGTTGACCGGAAATAAGTACAGGACATCCGTATAGTGCATATGATCGTATCCGCGCATCTGCCATACGGAAGGGACGTCGATGGTATCCCAGCCCTCTCCGCTTCCCGGTTCAAAAAATCCGGCCGGTGACAATTCCGGAGCCTCCAGATACAGAAATTTCCAGTCGCCGTTTAAGCTCACATGTCTGGCAGAATCCCGGTAGAAAGAGGTTCTTGCCCTGCGTCTTCCGATCCCGGTCATTCTCTCATCTTCCCACCGTTTCTTTTTACGTCTTTCCATAGTTGTCTCCTTTTATTTAATCGCTCCGCTTGTTCCCTCCACGATATGCTTCTGCGCAAAGAGGAATACGATAATCGGAGGCAGAATCATGATGACTGTAATACAGAGCATCGGAATAATCTGCGTGCTGTGAACGCCCTTAAAGGATGCCAGCCCGAGAGCCAGGGTAAATTTACTCCTGTCCTGTAAGAAAATGAGCGGTCCAAGGTAGTCATTCCACACGGTAATCATGTTCAGAACGCCGACTAAGATTAACTGCGGCTTCATAATCGGCATGAAAATCCGCCAGTAAATCTGAAATGCGTTGGCGCCGTCGATCCTGGCCGCCTCCTCAAAGTCCTTCGGCACTCCCATCAGGAACTGCCTCATTAAGAAAATATAGTAGGCGGAACCGAACCAGGCCGGGATAATCAGCGGCTTCAGCGTGTTGATCCAGCCAAAAATCTTAAATTCCATGTACTGCGGAATCATCGTTACATCCCACGGAATCATCATCGTGGAAAGCAGAATCATAAACAGAACGTTTTTTCCTTTAAACTGATATCTTGCAAATCCGTAGGCCACCAGAGAACAGGATAAAATCTGTCCTGCCGTGGTTCCAACCGTTACCAGAATGGAGTTCCAGAGATACCGCCCGAACGGCTGTGCCTTCCATGCATTTAAGTAGTTATCCACCAGCCATTTTTTCGGGAACAGTCTGGGAGGGTAAGCGATGGCCTCCGCTTCCGTCTTAAATGTGGTAAACAGCATGTAGATGAACGGCGACAGGAAATACAGCGCCATCAGAGTCAAAAGCACGTAGATAATGATCTTTGATTTCTTCGACATACTCATAGTTACTTCCTGCCTTTCCTGTTTTTTTTCGAATTCCTGGCCTCGGTCTCATAGAATACCCATGCAGATGAGGACTTGAATACAAGGGCGGTTAAAAACAGGATAATGACAAACATCACCCATGCGTTGGCGCTTGCATATCCCAGCTTATGGTGCTTAAACGCATTATTGTAGGTAAACATCCCATAGAAATACGTAGATTTCAACGGTCCTCCGTTTGTGAGCAGCATCACGAGGGTCAGCTGCTGGAACGCGCTGATTAACGACGTGATCAGGTTAAACAGAATGGTTGGCGTGATAATCGGCAGTGTGATGGAAAAGAACTGTCTCGCCGGACTGGCGCCGTCTAAGGAAGCCGCCTCGTATAGATCGATGGGAATACTCTTGATATCCGTATAGAAAATCAGCATCATGGTTCCTACGCCAAACGCACTCGCCAGAATAACGGCCAGAAGCGCCCAGGAAGGATCGACCAGCCAGTTGGGGCCCTCGATTCCCAGCAGAGAGAGCAGATAGTTCAGCACTCCGTAGTTTCCGTTTAAGATCCAGCCCCAGATGATGGAGATGGCAACGCCGGATACAACCGCCGGGATATAAAAGATCGTTCTGTAAATTTTAACCCCCTTCACCGGCTGCGTGATCAGCATGGCCAGAAACAGGGCAATTATCATGTTAAGGGGTACGAAGATTGCGGCATATTTTAATGTGATGACCAGGGATTTGTAAAACTGTTTATCTTTTGTAAACATCTCCACATAGTTCCCCAGTCCCCGGAATGTCGGGGTGGATGTGATCGGCCAGTCAAAAAAGCTCATTACCAGCGACAGGATTAAAGGGCCCGCCGTAAAGACGATGAACCCGATGATCCATGGCAGAATAAAGAGATAGGGAGTTACCTTTCCAGGGAATTTTTTCTTTTCCATATTTTACCTCCATTTCAGTTCCCCGCGGAGGGACTGCCCGGCGCGGGGAATACCTGCAGTTTACTGCATCTCGGATACCGCCTCATTCAGTACGACAGCCGGATCTTCCATGGTACTCGGGTTATAAACGCGTTCAAAGGTTAAGTCCAGAGTATCTTTCAGTTCAGACCAGTTGTCCACAATAAAGCTGGCAGGCGTGTAACCGCTGCTCTGCTCCAGCATGGAGTAGAATGGAGCGTTGGCCGGATCTTCCAGGATTTTCTCAGACTCTACGACAGACTTGAGAGCCGGAAGTTCATATCCGATTCTGGCCTTGTTCATCTCCTCGCCTGTCCAGTACTTTACGAACTCCCATGCAGCATCTTTGTGCTTGGAATCTTTGGAGATCGAAACGCCTGAAGAGCTTAAGATACTGACGGAATCATGTCCTGCGCCTGCAAATGCCGGGATATCGACGATCCCATAATTTAAACCGTCTTCATCGAAAGAGGCAATCGACCATGCTCCGTAGATATACATTGCCGTCTGGCTGCTTCGGAACTCGTCTGTACCATTCTTCTCCGTGGCGATGGCGTATCCGTCCTTCTCCATGTTCTGGAACATGGAGACTGCCTCGATCGCTTTCTCCGAATTTAAGTTTCCATCCAGATTTCCGTCCTGATCCACAAAAGCAGTTCCGTTGCTCCATAAGTACATCTCATAATCGTAGGGATCCGGCTTCATCTGGAAGGAGAAGCCCTTCACGCCGTCTACCTTCTCGGTAATTGTCTTTGCAGCCGCCATTAAGTCATCCCACGTCCAGTCATTGGTCGGCTCAGCAACTCCTGCCTGTGCAAAGATGTCCTTATTATAAAACAGCGCGTGTGTGGTAAAACCTACCGGAATGCCGTAGACCGAATCTCCCTTGGAGTTATATGGCCACAGAGCATCATAGAAGTTGTTCTTATAGTCCGCCCCCTCTTTTTCTATGTAGGAATCCAGCGGTTCCAGGCCCTCGTAATAGGACGGGTAATCCCACATGTAGAGCACGTCCGGCGTATCTCCCGATCCCATGCCGGCGCTGATCTTTGTATCGTACTCGCTTCCGTAAGCTTCCAGTGCAACCTCGATATCGTCATGGCTGGCATTAAACTGATCCACCAGTGCCTGCTGTTTATCCAGATCTTCCGCATTGTCCCACGATGCAAAACGAATCTTTACCTTGCCGCCGTTTGCCTGGCTGTCGGCCTTCGATCCGCATCCGCTGAGTACCGTCACAGCCACTAAAGAAAGAGCCGCAATCACCGCAATTTTCTTTTTCATATATTTTTCCTCCTTAACATTTGGTAAATACATCGTAGCACATTCTAGTAAAATATTCAATATTTTACTAAGTAAAAATCACATTTTCAATATTATGCACGATTTTAGCAATTGTTTTTTGTGCATATTTTATAATAAAAATGACTATTTTTTAACTACCAACACCTTTTCGAAACCTTTTATGCTTTTTTCAAAGTAAAATTTTACTATTTTACTTTCCTGATTTTATTTTTTTACCGCGCTACCCGGCTGCAGGAAATTACCATTCTGAAAGAGACCTGGTGAACCGGAAAGCAAAGGGCAGCCCTGAACTTCTATTCAGGACTGCCCCTTCTATTTCACTCTGTTTTTCTCTGTTTCTCCTTATCTTCCATATGACATCTTTCAATCAATCATCATACCTGTTTTTACATAATCGTTAATATAGATTTGCTGCCTGTTTAACAAGTTTCTCCAGGAGTTTCTGCATATTTCCCACAACGGGATGATTCTCCAGCCCATATTCCCCCGCCACCTGTTTCATCTTCGGAAAGGCCAGCCAGGTACTTCCGGCCTCATCCTCCCAAACCGCAATCTTAAGAGGGAGTTCCAGTGCGATGCTCTGATCCGCCTGCATGAGTCCGGTCCCCACCTTCGGCGCGCCGAATACCAGCACTGTCGTGGGTCTCAGTTCCAGCCCTGCCTCTGCCGCGTTCTTCGCATGGTCAAACTTTGCAAATACCGGAATGTCCAGAGTTTTCAGCTGCTTCTCAAGACGCTCCGCCGTCTCGTCTGCCGAAAATTGTCCTTCCATCAAAAAGAGCCGGTTGTCATCGTAGTTCGTGGACAGCAGATCGCCAAACGCACCGGCGATCTTTCTTCCCAGATTCGTAAAATCCACTCCCTCTTTATTTGCCAGAAGGGTGACACAGACCAGTTCCTCCGGATGGGTAAATCGGCTTAGAAATGAGGAGAAGCCCGGCACAGAACCCTTGATATCCATCAGTCCTCTGTGATGGTAAAACTGCCATCCGGCACTGCCCCAAACGGTACGGCCATCCGGAAGCGTCCACGGAGCATAAAGCACCGCCCGGTTCTCCGGCTTTTTGATCAGAATGCCGCCCGCAAGGCCGATATCCCAGAAGGAGATATCCTGTGCCGACGCCCACACATCACCAAAACCGCGGAGCGCAGAGGAATGCAGCTGCGGATATACGCTTCCGTCACTCCCGTAACTGACTGCAGTCTCTGCCGGGTCAATATACCGGCCGTCTGTCTTGAATATCTGGTGTACGTATTCGCTCAGTGATAAGTCCTCCTGGCGGAAGTCCGCCAGGCCGTCAGAAAATGAGGTATGTTTCAGGCCCAGCAGCTCAAACTGGTTTTTCTTCACAAATTCCTGATACGTCATTCCGCTTACCTTTTCAACGACCTCTGTTAGAAGAAGGAAGTTTGCAGCACTCTGTTCCACCTCTGTTCCCGGCTCAAACCGGAGGGGAAGATCGGCCATCAGAGCTTTCAGTTCCTCAAATGTCCACTCTCTTAAGAGACTGAAGCCTTCCTGATTCCTGTAATCTGCCAGTCCCGAGGCATGGTGAATCAACTGGCGGACGGTAATATTCTTCCAGTGTTCCGGAAGTCCCTCCACATAGTCAGAGGCTGGTACATCTAACTCCACGCTTCCCGCCTCATAAAGCTGCATAATCGCCACAGCCGCATACCCCTGGGAAACAGGGCCTGCCGGCCACAGGGTATTTACAGAGGCAAGACGTTTCTGCCCGGCATCCGAAAAGCCGTATCCCACCACCCGCGGAATATAGGGCGCCTGAACGATCGCCAGGGTCAGACCCGGAATCTCCTGTTCCTTCATAAATTCCCATACCATCTCATCCACGGTTTCTCCAAGATACGATACATCCGCGCTGCCTCTCATCTTCCTCTCTGTGTGTTCTCTCGTGTTCATTCAATGCTCCTTTTCCAAGCCGGGTACCACTGTAGCGGCTGTGCTTCCTGCCGTTGATGTAGTTTTGGCGGTTACTCGTCTTTAAAAACTGCGTGATCTGGTTACTGTTACTTTTTTAATTACAGTTTATACTGTAATAGTACTCGTTACAGTTATATTTGTCAAGAAGCTTTTGATATTTTTTCTAAAACGGTAAAAAGCGGAGCACCGTCTCCGGCACTCCGCTTCTCCACAGTACAGCAGTCCGCACTGTTTTTATAAATACAGAATCAAATTGTTTCAATCCACGCTCACCACCTTAGAGGATGGGAGAATCCTTGCTAATATTTGTTAAACAATAACCTTAACCGGACATTTCGCCGCGCACTTCCCGCAGTTGGTACACTTCTCATAGTCGATTACCGCCACATTATTATCCATGTGGATGGCATCGAACTCACACTGCTTCGTGCATAAGGTACAGGCGATACAGCCTGATTCACATTTTGCCTTTACATCTTTGCCCTTGTCATGGGAGCTGCACTGAACGAGGTGCTCCGCCGTATACGGCACGAGCTCGATCAAATGGTTCGGACAGGAGGCCACACATTTGCCGCAGGCCACACATTTCTCCTTATCGACAACAGCCACACCGTCAACCACGTGAATGGCGTCGAAGGCGCAGGCCTTCACACAGGAGCCATATCCCATACAGCCGTAGACGCAGGCTTTCTCTCCGGCGCCCGGTACGACTGTGATCTTCCTGCAGTCGTCCATACCGTAATAGTTGTACTGAACCTTCGTCTTATCGCAGGTACCTTTACACTTTACAAAAGCCACTTTCTTCACTGCGTTTCCGCCGTCCACACCCATGATGGCGCCGATTCTTCCCGCTGCCGCTGCTCCGCCTACCGGACAGGCATCCACGGCCGCTTCACCGGCGGCGATTGCCTTAGCCAGAGCGTCACAGCCCGCATATCCGCAGCCGCCGCAGTTATTGCCCGGCAGCTCATTGCGCACGAGAATCTCTTTTTCATCTGTTTCTACTTTAAATTTTTCGCTGGCCACACCTAAGAAGACACCAATCAGAATACCGAGGATCCCTACTACGGCTGCCGCTATGATAATACCTGTTATCATTTTCGTCTCCTCCCCCTAAATTAATCCGGAAAATCCGAAAAACGCGATTGCCATCAGTCCCGCGGTGATGAGCACGATCGGTGATCCCTGGAAGGAATACGGAACATCGTTATGCTCAATTTTCTCGCGCACACCGGCCAGCATTACGATGGCGATGGTAAATCCAACGGAAGTACCGACGCCGTTGATCACGCTCTCTAAAATGCTGTAAGACTTCTGTACGTTGGTTAATGCCACACCGAGTACGGCACAGTTGGTCGTAATCAGGGGCAGATACACGCCCAGCGCCTCATAGAGCGGCGGCATGGACTTCTTTAAGAACATCTCCACAAACTGTACGAGTGCGGCGATGACCAGGATAAACACAATAGTCTGTAAGAATTCCAGGTTTAAGCTGACCAGAATCCCCTTGTAAATCACGCTTGTTACAAACGATGCGATGGTAATTACGAAAATAACGGCTGCGCCCATGCCTGCAGAAGTTTTTACGTTCTTGGAAACGCCAAGGAATGGACATAAACCGAGGAACTGGCTTAAGACTACGTTATTCACGAGTGCTGAGCCTACCGCGATTAAAAACAATTCTTTCATCTATCCATCCTCCTATTCTTCTTTTTTCGAGGTAGCGGCCTTTAATTCCGCTTCCTTCTTAGCCAGATCGGCTTTCTTCGATGCCAGGGCATCCTCCTCTGCCTGTCTCTTTCTTGTCTCCAGAATCTCATGGTTGGACATACAGGAAGAGCCGGAACAGTTCATACAGTCGCCGCCGCACGCCAGTCTGGACTGGGGAACGGAACCGTTGGTGGCCGATGGAGCCTTGAACTTATTCTGGAGCGCTGTTAAGACAGCCAGCACGAAGAACGCGCCCGGAGCCAGAATAAAGATGGAAATATGGAAATCCTCCGGAATAATCACATGTCCGAAGAATGCACCCGCTCCCAGGATCTCACGCACGAGACCGATACAGGTTAAGGCGACGGTAAATCCAAGACCCATGCCGATTCCGTCGAAGGTAGATGCCATCACCGGATTCTTGGAGGCGTACGACTCCGCACGGCCAAGGATGATACAGTTTACCACGATTAACGGAATATAGATACCCAAAGCCGCATTTAAGCTTGGCACGTAGGCCTGTAAAAGCAGCTGCACAATGGTAACAAGGGTTGCCACGATGACGATGTATGCAGGAATCCTGACACGGTCGGGAATAATCTTGCGAAGCGCCGCGATGAGCATATTGGAAAACATCAAAACCACGGTTGTGGAAAGTCCCATACCCAGTCCGTTGACGGCCGAAGTCGTTACGGCCAGCGTCGGACACATGCCCAGCATCAGGACGAAGGTAGGGTTCTCTTTTACGATGCCGTTATATAAACGTTCTGTACATTTATTCATGATCCCACCTCCTATTGCGGTATGCAGTTAGCTGCGAAGTAAAGAGCCGCATCTACTGCATGAGTCACTGCGTTTGAAGTGATGGTCGCACCGCTGATCGCGTTGATCTCGGAATCGGAAGTGCTGCCCGTCTTCGTCACAGTAAATTCTTCAACTGTCTTATCTTTGTACTGATCCTTGAATGCAGGCTCTGTCGCCTTCATGCCAAGACCCGGTGTATCGCTGATCTCCAGCAGCTCCACGCCGGTAATCTTTCCTTCGTTTGTAATACCGACAGAAACCTTGACGGTACCGCCGTAGCTGTCGTCAGAAGAAGCCGTTATAATATGGCCGATCACATTGCCGGAAGCGTCTACCGCCTTTAATGCCACGGTCACCTCCACATTGCCGTACTCAGGCTTCTGTTCCTTCAAAGTCTCCTTTGAAAGCACTACCTGATCCTGAATCGCCTGGTCAAACAGGAAATCTGTCGCATCCGGATAGGCCATCTGATATTTATGAAGGCTTTCCTTTGCCTCAGCCATCTGAATCGGCACCTTGGTGATCTGATACACAGCGCCGAGAAGCAGACCGGAAATCAGGGTAATTGCAAATAAAATCCATGCGTCTTTCATGAATCCGCCTTTTTTCATCTTACTTGCCCTCCTTTCCAAACGCCTTTGGAAGGGTAATCTTCTCAATCAGCGGCACCAGAATATTGCTGATGATAATCGCATAGGAAACGCCCTCTGCGGATCCTCCAAACAAACGGAAAAGTCCGGTCAGCACACCTAAGAGAATACCGAACAGGATCTGTCCCTTCGGTGTAATCGGGCTGGTCACATAATCGGTAGCCATAAAGAACGCACCGAAAATGATACCGCCGCCGCATAAGTGAGCGAGAACATATGTGAAATCCTGCTGTCCGAAAATAAACACGAAGACAGCAAAGGTGATTAAGTAGGCCGCCGGAATCCGGATGGTAATGACCTTCTTGATTAATAAGTAAGCTGCGCCGATCAGCAGGGCGATCACGGATACCTCGCCGATGGTTCCCGGTATTTTACCGATGAACATGGCCGGAATATCCACTGCCTGGCCTGCCTTTAAGGCTGCGAGCGGTGTGGGGCTTACTACCACATCATTGTATGTGAAGGTAGTCATCTTGCCCGCAAATGCAATAAGTAAGAAACATCTGGCCGCCAGAGCCGGGTTCATGAAGTTCTGGCCAAGGCCGCCGTATAACTGCTTTACAACAATAATAGCGAAGATACCGCCCAGTACCGGAATCCACAGCGGGATGCCTGGCGGCATGTTGAGCGCCAGGATCATACCCGTTACCAGGGCGCTTCCGTCGCTGATCGTTACCGGTTTTCCCATGAGTGTCTCATACACGTATTCGCTGAGCACACAGGAGAGTACTGTTGCAAGAATCACAAGTGCCGCTTTTATTCCGAACTGATATACACCATACGCAGTCGCAGGAATCATGGCAATCGCAACATCCAGCATGATATTACTTGTTGTTACCTGGTCCCTGACATGAGGTGATGATGATACGTTTAATAATTTACTCATTCTTCACCCTCCTACGCTTTCTTTCTGCTTGCCGCAACCACTTTACGCATTTCCTTAAAGGCCTGGGTTAAAGGCCTCTTTGCAGGACACACATACGTACAGCAGCCGCATTCGCAGCATTCCATACCATTCAATGCGGTAAAACGCTCGATATCGGAACGTTCCGCCGCGTCCATCATCATCTGGGGAACCACATGGCTCGGACAGACACTTACGCATCTTCCGCAGCGGATACAGGCGGAAGGAGCATGAACTGCCACCTCATCCTTTGTCATAGCTGTAAGTGCGGATGAGGTCTTCGTCACCGGGATCTCCAGGTTAAACAGCGCCTGTCCCATCATAGGGCCGCCGGAAATCACTTTTTCCGGTTCTGTCTTAAAGCCGCCGGAAGCCTCTAAGAGCTCTTTGTAGCTGGTTCCAACCCGCACACTGTAGTTCTGCGGGCTGGCAATCGCATCTCCCGTCACGGTAATGATCCTGCGGATCAGAGGGGTTGTCTTGCAGACCGCATTATAAATGGAAATAACCGTATCCACGTTGTCCACGATACAGCCGGCGTCAGCCGGAAGCATGGAGGAATTGATCTTTCTGCCTGTAACCGCATAGATCAGGGAACGCTCACCGCCCTGCGGGTACTTGGTGAGGAGCGGACATACCGTAATTCTCGGTTCATCCTTGACCAGCTCCGTCATCTTTTTGATAGCCTCCGGTTTGTTGTTCTCAATACCGATGACCCCTTTGGCGTTGTCGAACAGCGAAAGGATGACGTTTAATCCCTTGACAATGCTTTCCGGTTCTTCCAGCATCATGCGGTAATCCGAAGTCAAATACGGTTCACACTCCGCGCCGTTTACGATGATCGTGTCAATCGCGGACTCATCCTTTGGCGTCAGCTTAACATGGGTCGGGAAACCTGCTCCTCCCAGACCAACGATGCCTGCCTCTTTTACAATATTACGGATCTCTTCCTTGGATAAAGTCTTCGGATCACGGTCCCTGCCGAAGCCCTCCACCGTCTCATATTTGCCATCATTCTCTACAATGATGGAAGGCACCATGGCGCCGTTTGCAACCATTCTCGGTTCCAGAGCCTTCACCGTTCCGGAAACGGAACTGATGACACAAGCCGATATAAATCCACCCGGCTCACCGATCTTCTGTCCAACTAATACATGGTCGCCCTTCGCCACAAGTGGCTTCGCCGGCGCGCCAATATGCTGGGACAGCGGGAAAACCATCTCGCCTTTTGGCTGCAGTACCGATACTGGTTTACTCTCCGACAGTTCCTTCCCCTCGTAAGGGTGGATGCCGCCTTTAAATGTAGCCAAACCCATCTAACTAACCCTCTTTCTATACATTCTTAATCTCTCCCGGCAAAATATCGCAACCTCAATTTTGCCATCTTGTACAGTATAACATAATTCAGGAATCGAAACAATTGAAACTTACACATTGTATACTGTGTTCTTTATGGAAATTCTTCCATTTATCAGATAAATGCAGGGTAGATTTGTCTCCAATCCCTGTTAATTTTATGACAAAACTTATTAACCCAGGTTATGTTATGTATTTATATAAATACAATCATCTTAAAATATTTCTGCCGCAGTGCCGCCGTTTCCCTTTTTATTCGACAAATCCGTTCTGCTCTGCCGGTTACTATTGTGAAATTTTTATTCATTTCTCCAATTTTCTTTCAGAAAGGACGAAAGAAACCAAATATTTTTTAAGGTCATCGAGGCAGTTATATATTAGAAAATTTAATAAATATCCAGCTTCCTGACTGCCGCGAGCAGTTCTGCCACCTTGTCCCGGGCTACCACCTCAAAACACGATGCATGGTCAGAATCCGCATAGGAATACGACACATCCTCCCCCACCGTGGTTGGATCGGCGATCCAGTCCTTACAGGAACTGTGAAGCTGCCGGACGCCCGTTTTTTCCGCCAGTTCTCCCGCATTGCCTGCATGGATGCCGCTGCCGGCCAGTATCTCGATTCGCTCCCCAAACCGTTCCTGCAGTTCCTTTAGCAGTCTCCAGCCATCGGGGGCCTTACTTTTCAGTCCGCTGGTCAGAATCCGGTCAACCCCCAGCGAAATCAGCTGCTCCGCCGCCTGAAACGGATCCTTCACACAGTCGAAGGCCCGATGGAATACGGCTTCTCCGCCTTTGTCCTTAATGGCCTTCACCATCAGCTCCGTCTGAGATAAATCGATGGTTCCGTCCGCCTTCAGGCACCCAAATGCAATTCCGTCCGCCCCGTGTCCCATCATCATCTGACAGTCAAAAAACATCTGTTTAAAATCAGACACGCCATAACAGAAACCGGCGCCCCGCGGTCTCGCCATGGCGATTACCTTTAAGGGTGTTTCCCGTTTTACCAGCAGAAGCTCGGCCATGGAAGGGGTCAGCCCTCCCAGCGCCAGCGCGCTGTTTAATTCGATTCTCTCCGCGCCGCCGGCTGCCGCCTCCAGCGCGTCAAAATAACTCCCGCAGCAGATTTCCACCGTAATTTGTCCCATGCTTTCCTTCCTTTCTCCATTGGCTTCTGCCGGAAAGAGTGCGCATTTTCCCAGCCTGCGCCTCTCCTCCGGTTCGTGTACGCCACACAGAGACAGTATATCAGGTTGAAAATGCCCTGTCAATTTTTACGGCAGTTCCTGACGCAGGAAAAAGAGGCAGATACGCTCCGCCTCTTTTTCCTGTGCCTGATCGGCTACTTCGTCGTAATCCGCATGGATCCGTCATTTGCCGTCATAATGATATTTTTTTCTGCTCCATTATGTTCTCTTAAGTCTTCGCCCTCCAGGCTTCTGCCGTTGAGCCGGATATTGCCGTACTTCATTGTCAGATCGTAATTATACTCTGTCTCCGTGCCTGTCAGTTCCAGTTTGATGTCTCCGTACTTATTTATAAAGGTACCGTTTTTAATGTCTGCCATCTTGATATCGCAGGTGCCGTCAGACTGCTCTACGCTTAGGGAATCCGCCGCGACCGCGCTGCTTTTGATACTTCCGTAATTGTTAACCACGGAAATATTTTTTGATACAAGGTCCATCATGGTAATCCGGCTGTCGGATGCCTCTATATCCAACCGGTCAGAATTGATTCTCTCCAGGCTGGTGTCTCCGTATTTGTTAATGATATCGAGTGATGTAAAGGTCCCGTCCGAGCAGCGGATCACTCCATCTGAAGCGGTGAGAAACGCTGACTCGGCCTTCACGCCGTTTAGCCTGATGCTGCCGTATTTGGATGTGAGATCCAAGGTCCCGGCATCCGGTCCGGCATAGACGACGTCGCTGTTACTGGTATAAAGTTTGACTGTATTCATGGGGGTGTTCTCCGGCACGTAGATCGTCAGACTTCCACTCTCATGTACGTCTGCTGTATTTACCACGAAAAAGCCGGCTGATCCCCATGTCTCACTGGAATTTGCATCAGGAATGCAGGTAAAGGTCAGGATTCCGTTCTTCACCGTGTATACAGGGTCCTTATCTCTTACATACAGGCTGTATTCCAGATAACAGGAATCATCTCCGGAGGGTTTTACGGTAATGCTGCCATAGTCTGCCCTGACGTCCATGGAGGTGAACGGATCAAGCTCCGTTTTCTCCAGCTCTACCAGCTTCCCGGCATTCTTAGTTCTCACCTCCCGGTTGGTATAGAGCCCGCTGCGGCCGATCCAGAAGCCCGGTTCCCCGCCCATGACGAATCCGGCCAGCGACAGTCCCAGCCCGGCCACGATACAGATACCCGCTGCCGCCAGCGTACCGCGCATTACTTTATTCATGACTTATCCCCCCTTGTCAGCAGTCTTTTTGTAAATCCGGCCATGCCCCGGTAAATATACTTACAGCTTGCGCAGCCGGCACAGATCAAAAGCAGTCCCACTCCGGATTCTCCCAAGGCCGTGCCCAGAATAAAGATTCCGCTGGCCATCTGGGCTGGAAGGAAATAGATTCCCGCCACAGCGCTCACGATTCCAACAGCCACAAAAACCACTCCGCAGATAAGAAGGGCCGCAAATATGGAAAAAACCATAATAACCATAGCCAGACCAAAGATGACGACAGCCAGCAAAAGCGGCAGGCCAATCGGTGCGGCGCACAGTGCCAGAAGAACGATCCAGAGTGTGGATAAGCCTTTCCTGGCAGCCTTCTCCGGTTTCGGCTCCGCCAGGCGCTTCAGTGCAACTTCCTTTACGATCTGAGCTGCAATCCCTTTTGCATCTCCCAGTTCTTCCATCACTTCCGCTTCCCGTTCCGGTCCCGCGTCATCAAAATATTCGTTATAATAGGAAAGAGCCTCCTCCCGTTCCGCCTTCGGAAGACGCTTCAGCGCCTGCTCCAGCTCCTTCATATACTCATTCCTGTTCATCCTGTTCACCTCCGACGAGAATTTCATCCGCTGCAGCTTTAAACTCGTCCCACTCTTTCCTGTAGAACGCAAGCCGTCTTCTGCCTTCCTCTGTAATCCTGTAGTATCTCCTGTTTCTTCCCTGGTACTCCTGATCGTATGTCTCCAGCAGCCCGGCCTCCAAAAGCCGCTTCAAAACCGGGTACAGGGAGGACTCCTTCTGGCTCGCGATGTTCTTAAGCCGCTGGGCAATCATATAGCCGTATGCATCTTCGCCCTCCGCAATCGCCAGTACCATGGCATCCAGCAGCGCCGGTGTCAACTGATACACCATCTCATCCCGCCTCCTCTCCTCACCTCTGATCCTTCTGTAAGATCCGGCGTATATATTTCATTTTCCTATATTATATTTCATATAATATATATTGTCAACGTATATATCTAATAATAAACTATGCTTTTTCTTAAGTAATTCTAAAGCTTTGAAGGGACACCGGCTGCCTCCGCCGCAAAAAAAGCAGACGGGACGCTGCCGTATACCGGCTTCGCGTCCGTCTGCTTCCTGTCTGATTCATCTGTATTTATTTATGCGCCGTGCTGTGTCCAAGGCCGTTAATCCAGTTCCTTTAAGCCGGTATAGAGTTCGTAATACCGTCCCTTCTGAGCCAGCAGATCCTCATGATCGCCCCGCTCGATGATCTCTCCGTTCTCCAGCACCATGATTGCGTTGGCGTTGCGCACGGTAGAAAGCCGGTGGGCAATGACAAATGTGGTTCTGTCCGCCATCAGACGGTCCATGCCGTGCTCGATGTGCTTCTCTGTGCGGGTGTCAACGGAGCTGGTCGCTTCATCCAAAATCAGAATCGGAGCCTTGGAAATAGCCGCTCTGGCTATATTTAAAAGCTGTCTCTGACCCTGGCTTAAATTCGCTCCGTCGCCTTCCAGCACGGTATCGAAGCCGTGCGGCAGACGCATGATAAAGGAGTATGCCGAAGCCGTCTTAGCCGCCTGGATTACCTCCTCGTCGGTGGCGTCCAGCCTGCCGTACCGGATATTCTCCATAACCGTCCCCGTAAACAGATGGGTATCCTGAAGAACCATGGCGATATTGTGACGCAGATTATCGCGGCTGATGTGACAGATATTGACGCCGTCGATGGTAATGGAACCGCTCTGAATATCGTAGAACCGGTTTAACAGATTGGTAATCGTCGTCTTACCTGCTCCCGTGGAGCCTACAAAGGCGATCTTCTGGCCCGGCTTCGCATAGAGGCTGATGTCCTTAAGAATCGTCTTATCCGGATTGTAGCCGAAAGTGACGTTCTTCAGTTCCACATACCCCTTCATCGGATCCAGCACCGCCGCATCGCCGTCATCCACCGGCTCCGGCTCCTCGTCCATAACCGCAAACACACGCTCCGCACCGGCCAGAGCCGAGAATACGTTGCTGATCTGCATGGAGATCTCGTTGATCGGCCTGGAGAACTGCCTGGAAAAGTTTAAAAATACGGTGAGTCCGCCGACGTCAAATCCTCTTAAAACACAGAGCAGACCGCCGATTGCTGCTGTCAGCGTATAGTTTAACTGGCTTAAATTACTCATGACCGGCCCCATCATGCCGCCGAAGAACTGTGCCTTGATCATGTTGTCCCGCAGGTCCTCATTTAAAATTTCAAACTCTTCTTCCGCTATGTCCTCGTGGCAGAAGACTTTTACTACCTTCTGTCCGCTGATCGTCTCCTCGATATAACCGTTGACGGCACCGAGGGAGGTCTGCTGTGCGGAGAAATACTTCTGGCTCTTGCCCGCCACATAACCGCCTGCCTTCATCATCAGCGGAATCATAAATACGGTTACCAGCGTCAGCCAGATATTGGTATAAATCATCAGCGCCAGCGTACCGATGATGCTTAAGGCGCCGGAAAACAACTGTACCAGGGTGCTGCTCAGCATCTGCCCTACGGTATCCACGTCGTTTGTAAATCGGCTCATCAGGTCACCATTATTATTCGTATCGTAAAAACGTACCGGCAGCTTCTGCATCTTCGTAAAAAGCTCATCTCTGATCTTCTGCAGCGCGTTCTGGGCTACGGTCAGCATGACTCTCGACTGCGCATAGTTGGCTGCAACGCCGATCAGATAGATGGCCGCCATAAAGACCAGCGAACCGGCCAGGCCGGAAATGCTTCCCCGGCTTCCGTCCATGGGAGCGATATATTTATTGATAATCGGCCTCAGCATATAGGAACCGGCCAGGGTTGCCACTGTATTGACAATGACACAGAAAAATGCCAGACCCATGTGAAGCCTGTAGCCATTTAAGTAGGACAGCAGGCGTCTGATGGTCTCTTTGCTGTTTTTCGGCATACCGCCCTTCCCGTGCTGTCTGCCGTGTCCCGGGCCGCCCATGGGACCGCGGCGCTTTGCCGGGGCTACATTCCTGCCGTAGCGCCGTTTTAAACTCTCTACCCGTTTCTGATTGTCCATTATGCGCTCGCCTCCTTCTCCCGGTCTCTCTGTGAATAGTAAATTTCCTGGTAAGCTTCGCAGGTCTTAATCAGTTCTTCGTGGGTTCCCATTCCCACAATCATACCTTCATCCAGAACGATAATCTTATCCGCACTCTCCACGGAACCGATTCTCTGGGCGATAATAAACTTTGTCGTTTCTTTTAAGGTAGTCTGGAAGCACTCGCGGATCTTTGCCTCCGTAGCCGTATCCACTGCTGATGTGCTGTCATCCAGAATCAGGATCTTCGGTTTCTTTAACAGGGCCCGAGCGATACAGAGCCTCTGCTTCTGGCCTCCGGAAACGTTGACGCCGCCCTGGCCCAAGTCCATCTCATATCCATCCTGAAAAGAGGTGACGAATCCATCCGCCTGGGCGCTCTCGGCAACTGCACGGATCTCCTCCATGGTCGCATCCTCATTGCCCCACTGCAGGTTTTCAGCAATCGTGCCGGAGAACAGGACATTTTTCTGAAGTACCATGCCGACGCCCTCTCTCAAATTCCGGATTGAATAATCCCGGACATCGATGCCATCCACCAGCACCTGGCCGCTGTCCGCGTCATAGAGCCTGGGGATCAGCTGAACGAGTGAGGTCTTTCCGCTTCCCGTGGAACCGATGATACCGATGGTCTCTCCCGGATTGGCAGTAAAATTAATATGATCCAGCACCAGCTCGTCGGTGTCCTTCGCATACTGGAAACAGACATCTCTAAACTCGATCCGTCCCTCTGTGACTACGGCGTCTTTTCTTGCCGCGTGCTCATCCGTCAGATCAATCTCCGTATCCAGGACCTCTCTCACACGCTTTAACGACGCCATGGCACGGGATGCCTGCAAAAATACCATGGATACCATCATTAAGGACATCAGAATCTGGACAATATAGGTGGTAAACGCGGTCAAATCGCCTACCGGCATGGAACCGCCGATGATTAAGTTTCCGCCGTACCACACGACGGCCAGCGTCGTAACATTCATGGCCAGCATCATGACAGGCATGGTGGCGATTACGATCTTCATGGCCCGCAGGCTGCCTTCCTTTAAGTCTTCGTTGGTACGGCGGAATTTTTCCTCCTCATAATCTTCCCGAACGAAAGACTTGATAACCCGTACATTGGTAAGCGCTTCCTGAACTCCTGAGTTTAACCGGTCAATCTTCTTCTGCATTACCTCAAACCGGGGGAATGCGGTTCTTAAGATGACAGCGATGGCAAGCAGGAGCAGCGGAATCACAACCAGCAGAATCGTCACAAGGCGACTGTTCATTAAGTACGCCATAATCAGACCGCCGATCAGCATGCCCGGTGCGCGGAACATCAGACGAAGACTCATCATCAGCACATTCTGGATCTGCTGAATATCGTTGGTCAGTCTGGTCACAAGAGAACCGCTGCTGAAATCATCGATGTTCTTAAATGAAAACTGCTGTACCTTGTCAAATACATCTTTTCTTAAATCGGAGCTGAAACAGATGGATGCCTTCGATGAGAAATAGGCCGCTCCAATTCCGCCAGCAGCCATAACGAAGGCCGTAACCACCATCACGCCGCCTACGGCGATGATATAGCTGGTATCTCTGTTCGCCACGCCATTGTTGATAATCAGTGACATCAGCTTGGGAAGCATGATCTCACCAAATACTTCTGTCAGCATCAAAAGCGGTGCCAGCAGAAATGCGCCCCAATAGGGCTTTATATATTTCCAGTATCGCTTCACGTTATGAATCCTCCCTTTTTGTCATTGTTTTTGCCGTTATGTCGGACAAATTCGCATAAACGCGCTCCAGATACCCTTCCATGATCTGAAACTCTTCCTCTGTAAAGCCGAGAAACATCTGGTTTTCCACGTTTTTAAAGAACTGGCGGCTGTGTTCCACCACATCGCGTCCTTCTTCCGTCAGGCAGAGCTTATTATAGCGGTTATCCTCCTGATCCACGATCCTCGTGATATAACCGCCCTTCTCCAGTTTTTTCACCGACACCGCGACCGTTGCCGCAGTGACGTTTAAATACTCCGCCAGCTCCTTCTGAGACGTGTTCGGATGCTCCGCCATTGCTGTCAGAATCTGATGCTGACTTCTGTAGACCCCTGTCTTATTCAGCCGCTGCTCCAGAATACTCCGGTGAAGCTTCATAATCCTGATATACTGCGTCAGCACGCGATGTGCCGGAGATTTCAGCCACTCGCTGTCATGACACGGTCCGCTGCCACAAGATTTCATTGTTTTCCACCCCTTTCTTCATCATATGGTAAATAATTAGTTATGTGATAGTTAGCTAATTAATAATTAGGTATTATACTCTTACTCTATAAAGAATACAATAGGATAATTATGAAAATTTTGTGAACTGTAAAAAGAAAAAAGAGGCCCCCCGGCCCCTCTTTGTCATTTCTATATATTATGTAGAGATTGTAAAGCCGCTGTCACATGTCCAGCGTAACCACGGTCCACCTGCTGTTCTGCATTATGAGGAAGCAGGGCCGCTTCATTTTATAGCGATAGTAGCGCTCCATACAGTTTACAAACAAACGGTATCTCATCAGGCTTGTACAAACAGGATAAATCGTCATGGTTTTTCCTCCCTTATCATTCTGTTATAGTTTATGCAGGAAATGTGCCTGTTATGACCACTTTTTTCGGCGGATCCTGGCAGCCCCATCTTTTTATTTGGCCTGTTGACTATCTTAATAAAACGCTGAAAGTAATCACGGGAAGTCTTTTAAATATTCTTTCATTGCAAACGTGATCCTGTTTCTCATTGCAGGCTTTATATTTTTATAAATCGTAATACTTTTGATACTTGTTTTTCTTTGAGCATTCCTCTACAATGATGCTGTGAACTATATTGTTATCGAAAAGGAGGGCTGCATGGATGAACAGTTTATTTTGGATTATCTACATCATAGTTATTATAGCTGTACCTGTTGTCTTTTTTATCCTGGGATATTTCTTAGTGAAAATGGCCGTTAAAAATGGTATTTTAGAAGCCTATAAGGAGATTCACAAGGACCAGCCGTAGTAAATAACGCTGTTTATCTAACGCCTGATAGACTTCATCATCCAATATGCATCTGCATAAGTACCATCCTGATACTTCATATTGTTTGGTAAGGTTCCAAAAATTTCAAATCCCATCTTCCTGTAGAGGGATACCGCTCTCTGATTATCAGCTACGACTTCCAGCTCGATCTGCTCCAGGTTATGCTCTCTCGCAATTTCAATGAGTTTCCCGATCATGGCCTTTCCGATGCCGCGGTCGGTATACTTTTGATACAATGCGATTCCAAGGCTGGCGCGATGCTTAAATCTGGCAGCTCCCATCCCCATCAGGGAACAATTACCGGCGTACTCCCCATCTATAAATCCGAGAAGCATGATATTCTGATCTGACTCATTCTGATTACGTATAAAGGTCCGCTCGTCCTCCAGCGTTAAATCGATCTCTTCCGGTTCTTTTACTAAATATCTGGTTTCACCGCATGTCGTCTTTAAGAAATCCAACAACATTTCAGCATCTTCCTCTTCTGCATTTCTAAGAAGAAGCTGCGGTCCGCCAAGATCTATGATTTCTTCCTCTGCTCTCATACACATCCCTCGTATTTTTGCTAAACAACGGTAAACCCTTTTGCCGCCAGACACGCCTCAACCGCCCGGATATCATCCGCATGGAAAATCAGGATCGGTTTATTGGAATCGCGGTTAAACGATAAGTAAACGTAATCCACATTGATATTGCTCTCTGAGAGAGCCATTAACAGATGATGAAGATTTCCTACTTCATCCGCCATCTCGACCCCTACCACATCGGTAAGCTTGCACAAATAGTCCGCTTTTTCCAGTGCCGCCACCGCCTTGTCCGGAGCGGATACAACCATACGGATAATGCCGTACTCTGCGCTGTCATTGGTTACAGAACCAAGGATATTAATGTTTTCCTCCTCAAGGATTCCGGTGACATGCTTAAATGTTCCCTTTCTGTTTTCTGCGTAAATCGATAATTGCTTCAGCATTTTCTTATCCTCCTGATTGTTTGCTTTGCCTTGCCGTCCAGGGTATCTCTGTCACTTTACAGGATTTCACCCAGAATCTCTTTCAGTTTTTTAATCTCCTCCTCGGACAGAGTCGTTCCCTTTCCCATCTTTTCGTGTTCCGGCGCCCAGTCACGGATATCATACTTGGGGACCCCGCCGTTCCAGCTGATTAAATTCACTTCTTTTCTCCAGCCTTTGGCGTTCTCGGACAGCACGCCAAGCTCTTTTACAATATCATATTTAATATCTGCCATCCTCTGCTCCTCTTTCTTCTTTTATGAATGCGGCCATACGGCCAGCCCTCTGGCCTTTCAGAAGCTCTGCTCCACGCTCTTACGTATTTCATCCGCCGACGGAAGCACCAGATCCTCGTCCATGCCGGCATCTGCCTCCATGACCGCTTTATAGTACTGATGAACCGTTTTATTGACGGTTATAATCCGGGATTTGGAGGGCATACGTGTTACTGCTTCATCGAAATCCTGCGACCCGCACGCCTCCATGGCATCCTTGATCTGCAGATAATACAGAAGCAGATGTTCCCGCTTCTCGCCCGGAATCAGCTCTTCCAGCAGTCTTCCCACCTTGTTTCTGTGCTTTGCACCGTAACGGAAATAGCGATACAGCGCTTCCTCTTCCCGCTTTCTCTGCTCCTCCCTGCTTTCTATGGTAATTCCCATTAATTTAATCATAATCGCCTCCATATGCTGATCCATAGTCCTGAGTTTAAGGCCGTGTACATTCAGAATATCAGTCTTTTCATAATCTGTCAATTGTAACAGCTTAGCCCTTGACACCATTCCTGTTTCGTGCTAGTATAAGGATACCTCAAAAGAGGCACCAGTCCGGGGTAGTACTGGTTTCGACAGGGGCCATGCAGCTGGTGAAGCTATCCGCATGCGATGCGTTAAATGGCAAACTTAAATATAAACGCTAACAATAACGAATTAGCACTGGCAGCTTAATGCTGCTTGTCGGCCTTAGGGCACTCACACCTTAAGAATCCGGCATCGACGATGTGAGAAACGACTTATGCAAAGCTTTGAGCATATGGGCGTATGATGAAGCTACTGAACTCACCAGGGTGTCAGTTTTCGGGTGACAGAGGGAATGTAAAACAACTGACTATGATAGTAGAAGAACAGGGAATTGGTTTTTGGACACGGGTTCAAATCCCGTCTACTCCACTCAGCTTTTCATATAAAACAGCTCTCCGGTTGGAGAGCTGTTTTTGTGTCTTTCGGTGGGTCTCACGGAAGCCTGCTACTAGAATCCTTTTCCAGCCAGTTCTGAAACGATCTGGACGTAGCACTCCACCACATCGAAGCCTTTATAATCTTCCCGTTTTAAATCGATCATATCCCCGTGGGAGATTCCGCGGTGACCGCTGCTGGCAAACACGGTGCGGAACTCTCCCCAACGGGCGGATTCCGTGCTTACAAGACCGTCATTATCGCCTTCCAGAGGCTTTATGAGACAGTAAGGAATCCACAGCAGCGGATCGCTGAAACAGTCGCGCATCTTCGAGGCATAGCTCTGGTAGAAGACGCCGGGTACATCGGAAACCGACTCGTTAAACGCCCTGCTGGACGCTATGGAAAACTGATGAGTCGCCGTATAAAAATCCGGATTTTTATCCCCAAATCTGGAAAACGTCCGGTCGAAACATCTGGCGACCAGACGGTAGAGACCTTCCGGAAGGCGGATGGCGTAATCGACGAACCGGCAGCCGTGATGCGGCGTGCTGACTGTCGTGAGCGACGCCGTGTAAGGCGCCATCCCCAGTTTACTGATAGCGTAGCGCGCATCCAGTCCCCCCTTGGAGTGTGCGATAATATTGACCTTTTCACAGCCGGTCTCCTCCACCACCTCCAGAATTTTCTTTCGAATGTCCTCTGCATTACAGGCAATGGTTCCCAGGGCCTCCTGATTGCCATAGTAGACAGACGCCCCATATCGCACCAGTTCACGCGGAATTCTTCCCCAATAGTTAAAGTAATGAAGATCGCGGAAACCGATACCGTGTACCATGATGAGCGGATACTTCGTCCGGCACAGATCTGATTCCGCACGGGTCGATCTGACCGCTTCTTTATAACAGGCATAATCGTACTCTGCCCGCACCAGGCGCATGGCGTGGATAAGAACCGCCAGATTGACAACCGGAATCCACATGGCCAACAGCATTAAAACCCGCATCCTCACACGGAGACGCGCCGAGGTAAGATACATCCTCAGAATTCCATTCCAGAGAAGAACCAGAAGAGCCGCGGCGGCAAATACCGTATTGCCGATCAGAATTCCCGCCGGCCACCCGGCCGCATCTGCATTGCCGTGAAGCAGACGCGGATAGAGGATCATAATAACCAGACACTGAACCGCGATGCCGTAAATCGCAGCAAAGCCCAGAGTACGGCCGCCGCGCATGATGACCAGACGCAGGCCGGCGTGGTTTCTGTCGCGGTACGGCCTTATATTAAAGTATAACCAGCAAATGCTTAAGAGGATGGCCCCCATTACGGCCGCAGCAGGCTGTGCCGGAACCGTTTCTTCCAGGAGACGTCCGGTAAACATGCCGTAAACCAGCAGAGGAAGATTCGATACCGCCGCGATCATCACTCCCAGGTACAGCCTCTTTAACACTTTTTTCGCCTTCACGAGTTTCCCGCCCTCCCTTTTCTTTCGTTTTCTATCCAATCCATTCACCGTGTTCACAGGCTGCCCGAAAGCACGTTCAGACACACGCTAGCGTTCGCCTCCGTATCCGCGTCCCTCTTTGATATCCAGATCCCGAAACAGCGCGGCGACAGCCGCTTCATACTCCGCCGCACGTTCCGCCTTGCGGATTTTCTTTCCGTATTTTTCCGAATCCGGAAACAGAAACAGCAGGTAAAACCAGAATTCCTTCATTTTAAACAGGACATTCCTGTCACCGGAAATCGTCTCCCGGTACCCCTGATAAACCATGTCGTGAAATTCCCTGATCTGTTCTTTGTCCGGACCCCCCAGCCCCTTTATCTCACCGGCCAGACCGGGATTGGCGAGCAGCCCCCGGCCCATCATGATGCAGTCCACTTCCGGAACACCGGCGCGGAACTCCTTCCAGTCCCCGGCAGTAAAGATATCTCCATTGTACCACACTTCGTTTTTGCTGGCTTTCACAGCCCTGCAAAACGCTGCGCGGTCAGGCGTATTCTTATAAAAATCGCTTCGCACCCGGGGATGAATGATCAGTTCTTTTAAAGGGTACTTATTATAGATCTCGAGCAGTTCTTCAAATTCATCCGGCGATGCCATTCCCAGTCTCGTTTTTACGGAGAGGCGGATTCTGATTCCCGAACATACCTCGTCGAGGAACGCATCCAGTTCTTCCTTTTTCGCCAGGAAACCGGCTCCTTTGTATTTGGAAACGACGGTTCCGGAGGGACAGCCCAGATTCAAATTCACCTCGTCATACCCCAGCGCCTCGAGCTCGCCCGCCATCCAGATGAAATCCTCCGCACGGTTTGTGAGAATCTGCGGAATCAGGGTAATTCCCTTGTTGTGTTCCGGAAGAATATCGTTCCGCTCCCTGGAAGAGAAACGGTGATTCTGATTGGGCTGCAGAAATGGAGTGACATACAGATCCACATGAGGAAACAGCGCGTGATGGGCGTTCCGGTAGACATAGCCTGTGATCCCCTCCATTGGTGCAAAACAGCAGCATGGTTCCTTATGATATTCTTTCTTCGCTTCCATCACCAGACTCTCCTCCTCCTTTCAATCCTTTTATTTTCACAAAATAACTGACGATCAGCACCACATCCGCGCCGAGCCAGGCCAAAATTTCCGCATAAAAGATCCCTTCCTGGCCCATGGCAACAGGAAGGAGCAGTGCGGCTCCCGTTCTCATCAGAAATTCCACTACTCCGGACAGCATGGGCAGAACCGTATCCCCCATACCCTGAATGGAAGAACGGACCACGTGAAGCAGATAGAGGATGGGGAGGCAGACGCTCATGATCGCCAGATAATGGTAGGCGATTTCCATGGTTTTGGCAGCCTCTTCCGGCGTTCCCGTAATGAAACAGCCAAGAATCGCCTGCCCGAAGACCAGCATGACAGCCGCGATCACCGCTGAGGTGAGCATGGCTAAAAGAAGGCCTGATTTCATCCCCTGCCTGATTCTCTTAATCTTCCCGGCGCCCAGATTCTGGCCCACATAGGTCGTCATGGCATAGCCGTAGGAGGTTGCGGCTATTTCCAGAAGTCCGTACAGCTTGTTGGTCGCCGTAAATCCTGCAATGAAAAGGACTCCGAATCCATTGACCACCGACTGCACAATCATTCCGCCTACCGCAATGATTCCGTTCTGAAATGCCATGGGAAGTCCCAATACCATCAGTTTTCTGCAGAGATACGGTTCCAGATGAAAATCCGTCTTTTTAAAAGAAAGAATCTGTACCTTCAGCAGACTCTTCAGACAGTATAAGCTGGAGCAGGCCTGCGCGATCAGTGTGGCTGCGGCCGCCCCGCCGATTCCCCAGTGAAATACGAGCACAAACAGCAGATCCAGGCCGATATTGACCACAGAGGCCACAACCATGGCGTGAAGCGGCGTTTTCCCGTCTCCCATGGCGCGAAGTATGGAGGCCAGCACATTGTATGCCATGACGACAGGAATTCCCCAGAACATGATCCTTAAATACAAAAGACTCTGCCCGATAATTTCATCGGGCGTATGTAACAGCAGCATAACCGGCCGCGCCGCCGCCTGCATGAGCAAAAGCATGGCCAGCGATCCGATACAGGCCAGAACCGCTGAATGGGCGATAACCTGCCGTAGTTTTTTATAATCTCCCGCTCCGAACTCAAAAGCCATCAATATGGCAAACCCCTGGGAAATGCCCTGAATCATCCCCAATACCATCCAGTTTAGCCAGTCCGCGGCGCCGAGCGCTGCCAGCGCTCCGACTCCCAGCGCCTGGCCGACCACCATCGTGTCCACCACCGTGTAAAACTGCTGAAATACATTGCCAAACATCAGAGGCAGTGAAAACGCGAAAATAAGCTTCAGCGGATGCCCCTCCGTCATTGTCCTAATTTTGGCCATTCCATTTTTCTCCCGATTCTCTTTTTTTCCTTTGATCAATCCCTTATATTTCCAGAATGATTATAACCTGTCAAAGCAAAAAGTGCAATCTGAACCGGCAGGAGTCCGGGAGTAAACTGCACCAGTAGAGATCAGGGCTGAAACTGTATGGGCTTTACCTCCGGAGTCAGCGGCTCCATCTGATATTCCGGAAACTGATCGATTAAATCTCCCAGGCACAGGGCTGTGCTGCGGACAATGTCATGGGCCAGCATGACCACATGCTTTCTTCCCAGCGCCGTCTCCCGCGCATTTGCAATCAGCTCTTCCGGCTCCGATCTCTTAAGCGCATCCTCCAGGCTGGCATTCCAGTCGAAATAAATAAAGCCTCTGTCCGTCATTTCTTTTATAATATCCTGACAGACTGCTTTATTGTAGGCGTTAATGCTCCCGCCCGGGAAACGGAAAAGCTTAACTCTTACCCCGGTGACTTCAAGCACCGTTTTATAGGCCTCGTTAAAGTCTTCCAGATAGCTTGCCGTACTCTCGTACAGCTGTTTGTAATCATGGCTGTAGCAGTGAATCCCGATGGTATGGCCTTCCGCCACAATCCGTCTTGCCACCTCCGGATTTTTCTTCACATTTTCACCTACCACAAAAAATGTAGCCTTTATATTCCGGTCCTTCAGCACATCCAGGACTGCGGCGGTATTCTCAGCGGATGGGCCGTCATCAAAGGTTAGATACATGGTTTTTGGATGGAAAAAGGCGTCGATTCCCCCGGCAATCCCTTCCGCCAGCTTCTCCTGGTATTCCGGCTGGGAAAGTTTTTCGGCTTCCTCCGGGCTGGACAGGAATCCCGTCTCGATCAGACACGCGGGCATTTTCGTCCATCCCGTCACCACAAAGCCGGCGTCTCCCCGCAGTTGCCTCTCTCTGGCGCCTGTTCGCTTCACGGCTTCTCCATGGATCAGCTGAGCCAGCCGCCTGCTGTCGCGGGATTGATCTGTCCCGTCATACCATGTCTCGATTCCTGACGGTTCTCCATCTTCATACGTATTCTGATGGATGCTCACAAACGCCTCCGCCCCGCTTACGTTTGCCGCCTCCGCCCGCTGCTCCTTCGTCAGATACGTATCGGAGCCGCGGGTCATAAGAACCCGGTATCCCGCTTCCTCCAAACATTCCCGCAGCTTCTTCGCAATTTCCAGATTGATGTCTTTCTCCAGTATCCCTCCCGCGTAACTGCCCTCATCCGTCCCTCCGTGGCCTGGGTCTATCATAATCAGGGGATGATCCGGATCCGTTTCGGCAGCCTGAAATGACAGGTCCTGCGAAGCAGAAACCGTTTTTTTCCCGGATACAGTCTGGTTTCCAGCCGCCAGCTGGTTCTTTGCCATTGCCAGGATCACGGATGGCAGCTGATTCTCCGCCGCATCAGTGCCGGAAAAACTCCCCATTGTCTCCATGGCCGTAAATAAAAACACAGCCGCAATTCCTCCTGCCGCTGCCGCTGCAAAATCCTCCAGCCATCTTCTTCCCGTTTTCTTCCCGTTCTTCTTATAACGGTTTTTTCGCTCGTATCTCATCGCCCGGTTCCCCCTTCACTCAAAAAACATGTCCGGAGGATTTTTGTGCAGCCAGTACCGCTTCGCACCAGTATTCCCATTTCGCCCGCTGCCTTCCCGGCTGCTGCACAAAAGCTCCTGTGTCATCCGTCTCAATGTTCCTTGATTCCAGATTACACGGGAGCTGCATCAAAAGATCATCATTTTTGCATCAAAGTTGCATCATCTCGATATTTTTACAAATAATTCCTGAATACCGTCGTAATAGCCGACCGTGGCGGTCGTATCTCCTTTTCCCGCTCCGGTAAGCTTATACTTTTTGAAATACGGAGTCATTTCCATCAGAGGATTGTTTCCCTCATAGGGAAGAGGGGCCAAAAGCCCCAGGTAACCGCTCCATTTCTCCGCAATCCCGTCCGGATCCATGTCCTCCCAGGTACGTTCCGTCCTGACGTAAAACTCATAAAGCTTACCATCATCCGCGTCGATATAAGCATCAATCAGGCGGTTTCCCCTGTCGTTATTTTTCTGGATATTGGAAAGGCTGACCTTCCACACGGCTACATTATTCCTGGGCTCCAGCACATCGATCGCGGAATAAAGGACGGCGTCATAGGCGGCAGCGTTTGCATCTCTTACGGATTCGGGCAGAATTCCCAGCTTCTTTAACGTATCCAGCCCCTCATTTACAGCCTCAAAGAGCTCCTCCTCTTTTATCTCACGGTCGGACGGACCTCTGTGATTGACAATAAACGCATATGTCCCCGCGGTTCCCCCGTAGGTTTCCCCGGGGGCCTCCTGCCTCTCTGCGGTATACTGCCTGCTCTCCGGAAGCGTCTGGCTGTTTAAGGCTTCCGCAAGTATATACAGCTTATCGCTGCGGCTTAAAGAGTAACGGTAGCCCTCTCCTTCTCCCTCCGCCTCTTTTACGTGGATCTCATTTAATACCGATTTGTCGCGGTATCCGGATATGGCTTCCGGACCCCAGATGGCCAGAACCATAACCGTGACAGCAAACAGCAGAAGAAGGAAATTTAAAGTTGTCTTTTTCACGTCTCACCGCCCCCCTCTTCCTTACTGCGCCTGACGGCAGAACCGCCGTCTTCCCACGGTATGACAAAACTGAAGCAGGAGCCTTTCCCCGTCTCGCTCTCAATTTCCAGCCTGCTGTGATGCAGAAGCAGGATCTCCTCGCAGAGGGCCAGCCCCAGACCGGCTCCATTTCTGCTTCTGGAGCGCGATTTATCTACCATGTAAAAAGCCTTCGTTATCTTGTGAAGCTCTTCCTCCGGAATCCCGACTCCGTGGTCCTTCACGGAGAAACGGTAGCCCTCCGAAAGGGCATATCCGTCCACATCGACAGGACTGCCGGGCTCCGACGCCTTGCAGGCGTTATCTAAAAGATTGATGAGCACAGACTTGATCAGGCTGGCGTCACACCGGATCAGCCCTTCATCGTATGTAAAATGAAAATCCATATTTTTCTTCGCCGCATACATGTCGTACAGGTAGAAAAACAGTGATTCTGCCGAGACCATCTGGAAATCGATCTCCTGGCGCTTTGTCACAATAATGTCTAACAGGCGCAGTGACATCGTCTCCAGTCTCCGCCCTTCCGTGTAAATGTAATTGGCACACATAAAGCTTTTTTCCTCATCCAGCCGGTGAGACCGCAGCATATCCGCGTAGCCAATGATCGCGGTAAGAGGAGTCTTCAGCTCATGGGCAAATGCTCCCACGAAATCCTCCCTCGCACGGATCTCCTCTTCCAGTTTGATAATAGTATCTTCCAGAGCATTCGCCATGCGGTTAAAGTCCTCTGTCAGCTGTCCAAGCTCATCGCCGCTTACGAGTCTGGCCCGGTAATCGTAATCGCCCGCCGCCATACGCTTCGTAGCCCGTGTCAGCAGCCGGATCGGTCTTGTCAGCCAGGAGGATATAAGATGCATGAGTACGGTTCCCAGAAGCAGAATCACGACCGTTACCCTCCGGTAAACCACGAAGCCCGTGGCCCGGTCGCGAAACACCTCTGTGACGTCTCTCATCGTCTCTAAAAAAAGCTTCTTATCCAGCGCCTCCACTGCGGCAGCCGTCTGAATATAATACCTGTCATCCAGCCGGATTACCCGGTAAGTCTTCGTATTTTCATGCAGCGCGAGAAGAAGCCCGTCATCGGCTGCAAAGCCTTCAGCCGCGTACAGCACCTGTTTCTGATCGTCGGAAATCCGAAGCATCCGCCCCGTACCCTGTCCGCCCGCCTCTAAGTTGGAGGCTATCTGCCGTGTCGTATCCTCTAAAAGCACGTCATATTTGGCCGGAACATTGAGAGCTGCCGTCTCAAAGGCAAACTTTAAAATGCTGCTCTCATCGAGAGCCTGGCCGGCTTCCCGGTCCAGGGCGCGTTCAAACACGTAATTGACGAAATAGAACCCGCTGAAGCCAAACGCGGCCGCCATGACAATCATCGTCCATAAAAGCAGTTTCAGTGAAAATTTCATCGTCCTACCTCAAGCCGGTAGCCTACCTTATATACGGCCACCAGCCGTGGATATTCGCCGTTTTCCCAGTTAAGCTTTTTCCGCAGCCGCTGGACATGCAAATCCAGCGTTCGGCTGTCGCCGGAATACTCCCCTTCCCACACCTTCTCGTACAGCGTCTCCCGAAACAGCGCCACATTCCTGTTCCGCAGAAAAAGGACGAGAAGCAAAAACTCCTTGTTGGTCAGTTCCACCGGTCTCCCCGCCTTCTTAACGGTCCGCGCCTCCACATCAACCACCACATCGCCTGCGGACAGACGCCGTTCCGTCTTATTATATCTGCGGAGAACCGCCTCCACCCTCGCTACCAGTTCCACCACATCAAAGGGCTTCACCAGATAATCATCCGCTCCCAGCTTAAGGCCCTTCACCCGGTCTCTCACCTCATATTTCGCCGTAATAAATATAACGGGAATTTCCATGGGACGAATGTATTCCATAATATCAAAGCCGTCTATTCCAGGCAGCATAATGTCCAGTAAAATAAGGTCGAATCTTTCATGTTCAATGATTTCGACCGCCTCTGCCCCATCCTGAACGGATATGCAGTGATATCCCGCCTCCGACAGGTTTAAATCGATCAGATCGCAAATCGGTTTCTCGTCGTCCACTATCAGTATTTTTATCATGATTCCTGTCTCCACCCCCAATAGGCCCTGGCCGTTTCCACCAGTTCCTCCATCGTGCTGTCGTCTTTACTCTGATACTGTTTTCTCAATTCTGTATCCGGATAGAATCCGCCGGTCTTCTGGTAATAGATGGAGTAATCATTTTCCAGAACCATCTCGCCATCTTTTCCCTCGTAGCTGTAACGCGCCAGAACCGCCAGATCCTTCATACCGTCGCCGTCGATGTCTCTGCAGGCGACGCCTTTTAGTGCATATAAATTTTCGTAATCGCCCATGGGCTGAAAGCTCCATACAATGTAGCCCTGCTCGTTGACGAGGTAAACCATAAACACGGTATATTCCGCCATCCGGTATGTACCGGGAACCACCAGAAGACTGCCCAGCTTCTCAAACGTTCTCCAGGAACTTAGCTCTTCTGCCACCGCAAATCCATGTTCTTTTAATTCATCCAGAGTCGATGCCGTATACAGAAATTCCGTTGAATACCCGTCCATCAGAAAAGACTCGATAAACCGGATGCTTTTGTTCATTCCAAACCGGTTAATCTTGTCGGAAAGGCGCCAGTCGCGGTAAAAACCGTGTTCATTCTGAAACAGCACATCCCCTACCTTATATGCCTTGCCTGCGGCGGAATCGTTCTTTTCACAGGACGTAATCAGAAGGATATCCATCTTATCATCCCCGTCTAAATCCTGAAAGGAGACGGCTGAAATCCCCTGATTCAGCTGCCGGAGTTCTCCTCTGACCTGATTGTTTGTCTCCAGCTGGTCCGTACTGTAAACCGTGTTTCCGTCTCCATCGGTAAAAAACAGAACGAGGCGGTGATACGTCCGGTCCATGGCCGGAATCATGGAAACGTCGCCAAACGCTTTGACAGTCATGGAGAATACCTGATTTTCTATGATATCAAAACCATATGCGGCAATATCTGCTTCTTTCTTTACGCTGCTTAAGCGCTTCTGATATGCACGGCAGGCGCTGAGTATGTCCTGCTCCTCCGCCGCGTGGACGGTAAAACGACCATACCAGGGCGAAAAAAGCACGGACAGACACAGGAGGCCTGCCGCCGCGCGGGCATAAAAGCTTCTGTATTTCAATGGAATCACCTGACTTTTCTTTAAGATTCATACGGTATCGGCAAGGTTCAAACAGTAACGTAAGTATAGCATGCAGGCGAAAATATTTCAGCCTTTTTTGACTTTTGCCGTCAAAAAATGTAGAATAGTCAAAAACGGAGGATACCTATGAACAGACGAATCGCTGAATGCATCAATATTCTGGGGGATTTTTGCGGAAAAAGAGACGTTGACGAACTGACGAAGGAAGAATTAAGAAGAATATACGGAATTGACCAGGCGGATGTCATGGTGCTGTTCGGCGGCAGCATCCTGTGCGGCGGCGATGTGCTGGCCCGGGCGATCCGGCAGCATGCAGCAAAAAACTATGTCATTGTGGGAGGAGCCGGCCATACCACAGCAACTCTGCGGGCAAAGGTTCACCAGGAATGCCCGGAGATAGAGACGGAGGGGCTTCCCGAGGCCATGGTCTTTGCTGCATATTTGAAGGCACGCTACGGACTGGAGGCTGATTATCTGGAATGCTGTTCCACGAACTGCGGCAACAACATTACCTGTCTCCTTAAGCTCCTTAAGGAGCATCAGATTTCCTTCCGCTCCATCATCCTGGCTCAGGATGCAGCCATGCAGCACCGCATGGAAGCCGGTCTGCGCAAGTACGTGCCTGATGATGTCATCATCATCAATTATGCAGTATACCAGGCACACGTCGTAATCAGGGACGGGAAACTCGTTTATGAGAATGATATTCCCGGTATGTGGGATATCGACCGCTATCTCACGCTGCTCCTGGGTGAAATCCCGCGGCTTTCTGACCGGACGGATGGGTATGGTCCATTGGGCAAAAATTATATTGCCCACGTCGATATTCCTGCCCGTGTCACTGCCGCATTTGAAGAGCTTCACCATACCTTCCGCGGCATGGTGCGGGAGGCAAATCCTCAGTATGCCTCCCGTCAGGAATAACAGAAAGCAGAACAGGAGTCTTACTGAAGCATTCTCCCTCCGCGTCCAATCCTCTCTGCGATCTCCACAAGGCCAGGCAGGCAGGCATCGAAGAACATCTTATACGACTGACAGAAATACTGATGATGCCCGTGCTCTTCCTGTCTGGTTCTCCGGCAGCCGCCGCGGCAGAGCGACGCATATCTGCATTCTGCACACGCCTCCTCTTTCTGCAGGGAGCTCTCGATAAACTGAATCTCTTCCCGCTTCCTGTCGATCATTTCCACTGTGTCCGTCCGGAAATTTCCCAGCCGGTACTCGTCCAAAACGTAGAAATCGCATGGATATACGCTTCCATCCGCCTCTACCACATACTGCATCCCACAGATTCCCCGCATGTCGCAGGATTCCGGCATCTGCCCCAAAAGAATCGCAATATAGTTCTCAAACTGCCGGATATACGGCTGTTTTCCTTCCTTCAAATCACGAAACCACAGTTCAAATAAATCGATCAAAAAAGTACCGTACGCTTCCGGCGTCAGCGAATAATCGCGGCCGCCCGGCTCTTCCATAAGCGGATCAAGGCAGGCGATAAACTGGAGATAATCCAGCTGGTTTTTCCGGTAAAATTCATACGTCTTTTTAATATGAGGCGCAGTCTTTGCATGTACCACGGAAAGTATGTTGAAGTCTACTCCGGTCTTCTTAAGCATTTCAATATTCTCCATGATGCGGGTAAAGCTTCCTTTTCCTGCCGGAGTTTTCCGGTAATAGTCGTGCTGTTTCGGCCCCCCGTCCAAGGATACGCCCACAAGGAAATGATTCCTCACAAAGAACTCCGCCCACTGCTTATCCAGAAGTGAACCGTTGGTCTGAATTGCATTAAATATCTTCACATGATTGACGTTGTATTTTTCCTGGAATTCGATTGATTTCTCAAAAAACGGAAGCCCGCTGAGCGTCGGTTCGCCTCCCTGATACGCAATGGTACAGCTTCCCTCCGAATAGGCCAGCACCTGTCGGATCACATCCTCTAACGTCTGGACCGACATAAACCCGTAAGCACCCTGTTCCCGTTTGGACATCGTATCATAATAAAAACAGTATTCACACCGCAGGTTGCAATTTCCTGACGATGGTTTAATCAGTACACTGATTGGCGGCATAAGCACCCTCCCTCTTTCGTGCCGGCACTCATGCCGGCGTCCATTGATCATAAACATACTGATAAATATTATAATGGTTTCCTGCGGTAAGTACAAGAGTAAATAATCGCACGGCAGAATCCATGGAACAGGGACAGGGGGCGAGTCCCCTCTATGGCCTTCCAATCTCCCTGACCATCTCTTCCAGCGTCTCCATCTCCACCGCTCCAAACATCGCCAGGCTTCGCAGCGGCATGTCCTGAAGCATTGCCAGCATCATCCGGCTGACGTCGTCATCCCCTGAGTACCGGCCCGAATATCCCTCAACAAGGCCGCCCAGAAGAGCTTTTCCTTTTTCACTGGCCATGATTTCTTTTACGATTGTATTTAAGGTAATCCGGCCGTCATCCGGTGTTAAGGGCAGTTCATCCGGAAACAGGCGTTTAAACTGTTTTCTGTCTGCTGCGAAATGGCCGTCCTTAACTGTTTCGGCAGCATCATATCCAGGGATATGGGAAAGTTCCTTTCCCGGAAGCATCAGATCCTTTTTTAGTTTTAAATCGCGGCTGGAGGACGCCGCATAGATCTGATAGGTGCCCGCTTCAACCGTCCAGCAGGAGCGGTTCGCATCGTAGCAGGAAAAGCTTCTCCTGTCCAGCCCAATTACCACCTCCCTTAATTCTCCAGGCTCTAAGAACACTTTTTGAAAGCCTTTCAGCTCCCTGACGGCACGCATCACCCCTGACTGTGCTTTCCCAATATAGAGCTGGACGACTTCACTGCCGGAGGTTTCTCCTGTGTTGGTAACAGTAATCCTGGCTTCGCCTTTCTCCTCCTTTTCATCCCACACAATCTCCATGCTGTCATAAGAAAATGACGTATATGACAGTCCATAACCAAAGGGAAAAGCTACCGGTTTTTCAGCCCAGTCGTAATACCGGTAGCCGACCAGTATGCTTTCCCGGTATTCCACATCCTTCCCCTCTCCCGCGAAGTTTTCGCAGCACGGAGTATCTTCCAGTGAGAGCGGGAATGTCTCTGCCAGACGGCCGGAAGGATTCACTGTTCCTGTCAGCACATCCGCGCAGGCGCTTCCCGCAGCTTCCCCGCCCAGGTATGTGAGCAGAATACTTTCCACCCGGTCTCTCCACGGCATTAAAATGGCGGAACCACAGAGGAGAACGACGGTCACATGGGGATTTACCGCTGTTACCGCCTCAATCAAGGCCGTATGGGACTTTGGCAGATTTAAATGAGTCCGGTCGAACCCTTCGCTCTCATAGGAATCCGGCAGTCCGGCAAACACAAGGACGCCGTCCCGCCCTTTCGCACAGGCAGCAGCTTCTTCAAGCAGTACCGGATTGATTGTATCCTGTTCCAGTTCATACCCCGGAGCGTATTCAAATGCTATTCCTGATTCCCGGAGAGAATCCAGCACGCAGTCGATCTGATGCGGATGAATCCTGGAACTGCCGGCCCCCTGATATCTCGGTGTTTCAGCAAATGCACCGATCACTGCATAGGAATTCTCTTTTTTCAGCGGGAGCATTCCGTCATTTTTAAGCAGCACCACAGATTCTGCTGCAATTCGCCGGGCAAGATTATGGTGCGCCGCCGCATCATATTCTTTTTTATGGACTTCCCCTGCCCTCATAATCACAGTGAGGAGACGCTCTGCCGCGCGGTCTAATACCGCTTCATCCAGTTCTCAGTTTCTCACTGCATCAACAATTTTCTTGTCATTATAAGGATCCGGTCCGGGCATTTCAAGCTCAAGCCCGGCTTTTAAGGCTTTCACTCTGTCATTCATGGCGCCCCAGTCGGTCATGACCAGCCCCTGAAAGCCCCACTCATTCCGAAGAACCTCTGTCAGCAACCATTCATTCTCACAGGAATACACACCGTTAATCCGGTTGTAAGAACACATCACCGTCCATGGCTGCGCCTGTTTTACCGCCTTTTCAAACGGGGCAAGATAGATTTCTCTCAGTGCCCGCTCATCCACCACCGAATTGCTGACAAGCCTGGCCTTTTCCTGATTATTAGCCGCAAAATGTTTGAGCGACGTTCCGATTCCCTTACTTTGTACGCCGCTGATCCAGGCCGCCGCCATCTCGCCGGCCAGATACGGGTCTTCGCTGAAGTATTCAAAATTACGGCCGCAGAGCGGAGACCGTTTGATGTTGGTACCGGGGCCTAAGACGACCGCAACCTCCTCCTGAACGCACTCCTCTCCGATCGCCTGACCCATATCATACAGAGCAGCTTTATCCCAGCTGCTGGCTGAGGTGACCGCAGGCGGAAAGCAGGTGGCTTTCACGCTCTGATTCAGCCCCAGATGATCTGCCTCACCGGCCTGCTTACGCAGGCCGTGAGGACCATCGGTTACCATGACAGAAGGGATTCCCAGTCGTTCGATCCCTTCCATCTGCCAGAAATTCTTTCCGGAACACAGAAGTGCCTTTTCTTCCAGTGTCATGGCTGTTACCAGATCTTTTATCTTATCTGTCATCGCTTTCAACCTTCCCCTCTCTCATCCAGTTCCGTCCGGATCTCTGCATATTTTTCATTGGTAATCTCATAGAATGCCATAGAAATCAGGGAGGCTATATAGCCGAGCACCGGCATTCCGAAGCGCAGGAACACAATCATATTTAACACCTGCGGAGTCTGTTCCTGGTTTGCCACAAAACCAACCAGTCCCAGTAAAAAGCTGGCGATAAATCCGCCGATCGCCATCCCGAATTTATTGATAAATGTCAGGGAGGAGGACATCAGTCCGTCTGCTCTCTGCCCGAATTTCCACTCGCCGTAGTCAGAACACTCCGGAAGCATCGCCCACCCCAGATTGCTCGGAATACGGGAAATGAATCCAAATACAGCCATCATACTCATAAGGATCGTTACCGGCGCCGTAGGCTTCAGCCACATCACCACCAGCGGGATAATGGAGAACAGGCTTCCAAACCAGTACAGCCGTTTTTTTCCAAATAACCTGGATAACGCCGGAAGCAGCGGAAGGAGAATGATTCCTGCAAACAGGATGGCGGAGGCAACCTTGGGAACTAAGTCTACTCTATTTAACACATATTTAAAGTAATACATATTTACGGCACTGTAGGTGGCGTTCGCCAGAACATCGGTTCCGAAGGCGATCATAAGCATCAGCATGGGTTTGTTTTTTATCAGCAGTTTCAAATCCTTTGCCATGTTCATTGGAACACGCTCTTTGTCCATATCGCAGACATCGTACTTCTTTCCGCCCCATGCGCAGATCCAGAATGCGGCAGTCGTTAAAATACCGATTAATGCGCCATAGACAGCCCAGCCCTGTTTTCCGCCGCCAAAGGCCTCCACCAGCGGAAGCGCCATGATGGTGATGATAAACTGGGATACGGTTCCCATGCCCTGCTTCCAGGAAACGATGACGGTTCTCTGATACGGATCCTGGGACATCACCGGTGTCAGGGAATGATAAGGGATATTAACTACGGTTGAGGCCAGTGAATAGGCGATATACACAACGTAGACATAGACCACCTTCATATTTGGTGATAAGTCCGGTGCTGTAAAAAGAAGGAAGATGAGGAACCCGAGGACAGGAGCTCCCCAGATAATCCACGGCCTGTATTTTCCCATTTTCGAGCGGGTGTGGTCTCCCAGCATCCCCATAACCGGATCGGTAAATGCGTCAATGAATCGGGATATCAGCATCAGTCCGGATACTACCATGGAACTGATTCCGAATATATCGGTATAAAAAAATGTGAGATAAGACATGACAAGAAAAAATGCGAGGTTTGACCCCAGTCCCCCAAATGAATATTTGAAAACATCCAAAAACTTTGCCTTTGCATACTTCGTTTCCATACGTTTCTTCTCCTTTATATATGATTGTTTTCATTCGCTTTATCAACCATAACTTCGCTGTGCACCAGTACCGGCTTTTTCGCACTGCTCACAGCCAGCGTGTAAACTCTTTTTCCATTCTGGCATCCTTTTGAAATGGAACCACATCACATGTATCCTGATAAAATTCCAGAAGCTTCTCTTTCATTTCCATGATCACAGACGCATACTCAGGACATCTGATACGGTTTTCAGTCTCCTTCGGATCCAGAATCAGATCGTAGAATTCGTCCTCTTCATAGAGTCTTCTGACATATTTATAATCCCTTGTCCGGCACATCGTGGCTTTTCCATTATACATCTCATCAGAGGCCTGTAAAAACTGCCTTGGATAATACTGACCGTCGGGATCCGGTACTGCCTGGCCTCCGGTCTCCTTGCAGTGGTCTTCTCCTTTTCTGAAACCGCCCTCACAGAATACCGCCTGGCGGAGCGCCTCTTCCCGCTGCTCCATGTAAGGGATCAGCGATCTTCCGAACTGTGTATGTTCAGCCGGCAGCTCTGCCACCGCCTCCGCGGTTGCATAGAAATCGACCAGTTCCGTCATTTCCTGACTGATTCCATGGCGTTTCTGCATATCTGCAGGCAGCTTCACAAGAAACGGGACATTGGTCAGACAGTCCTCAAAACAGTTCTGAACCTTTTCTACCAGACCGTAATCCCCGGTATAATCTCCGTGATCGCTGAAAAAGAAGACGGCGGTGTCGTCGTAGATACCTTTTTCCTTCAGCGCCCTGACAACCTGGCCGGTAAGATCATCCACCCGGCTGCACATCCCTAAATAAACAGCCCGCAGTTCATCGTATTCTGCCTCACTCCAGTCCCTCATGTTCTGCAGGGCCGCCAGTTCCCTCTGCATTCTGGATTTTCCCGAATATCCTTCCGGCGGCAAAATCCGTTCCGGCAGCTTCCTCCGGTCAATGCGGCTGAAATACGGCTCGCTGACCTGATACGTCGGGTGTGGAAGCATCAGCGGAAGAAAGATGCAAAAAGGCCGCTCTTCCTCATAGCCCCGGATAAATTCAGCTGCGCCCTCCGTCCAGATCTGATCTAAATCCCTGTGCTCCGGCAGCTTTCCCCGGTAGAAGGAATAAAAGTTCTTTTCTCCCCGCTCCCCCCGGAATGAATCCTTCGGAAGTTCATCCGGCCTCCGGTCTTTTCCGATTGTAAAATAAGTATCGCAGTAGCTTTTATAATACTCCGGATCCTGTGCGGGCAGCAAGTCATTTCGCTGGTTCATCCAGACATGGTAACCGTGATTCTTAAGACGTTTTAAAAGTACCGGCTCGTGCTCATGCATCATGTGGTTCATGGTGCGGTGCCCGGCCACATGGGGATACCAGCCGCTCATAAAGCTGCACCGTGAGGGGGTACACACCGGATTCTGACAGAAGGCGTGAGCGAAGGATACTCCGTCCTTTGCCAGTTCATCCAGATTCGGCGTAACCGCCGCCGGATTGCCCAGATGGGACATGGAATCCGCCCGCATCTGATCGGGATTGATGATTACAATGTTCGGACGTTTTTTCATACTGGCCTCTTTCCATCAAACCCCAGACGGCGAAAGAGCTCCTCCGGGGCGTCGTTTTTCTCCATGTATTCACGGATATACGCCTTCATCTGTTCGCGCACCGTCTCATCCTCAAGGGAATGCTCCTGGCCAGGATCCTCTTTTAAATCAAAGAGCAGAGAGCCGAATGACGTCGTATCCCCCATGTGATCCTTACTCTGAATCTTCATGACTTTACAGCCCTTTGTAAAGGAAAACGGCTCCGCCAGTTCCATTCCCGCCAGTTCCTCAGGCTGGAACATGCACCTCATGTGAGTGGGCATCAGCGTGTATTCATAAGCAGGAATCTCAGGATGCTCTGCCGCGTGCATATACACATAACGGCCGTCTGTCACATCCACCTGGCTTCCATGGTATCCGAACACCGCATATTTCCGAATCGCTTCATCCGAATCCATCACGCCGGTAAGCGGCTTTCCTTCCATGTCCTTCGGAATCTCCATACCGAAAAAGTCCAGGAGCGTTGGCGCTAAGTCGATAGTCTGAACGATTGCACGTCTCCTGACCCCGGCGCATTCTCTTCGGCGCGGATCGTAGATATAGAGCGGAGTGTGAGCAATCTCTTCATAGATTGGCATGCTGGTCTTCCCCCACCAGCCGTGTTCTCCCAACAGGAATCCATGATCTGTGTTGACAATGAGCATGGTATCGTCCCATAGATGGTACTGATCCATCATATCCAGCACCTTTCCGAGATAGCGGTCGCACTTGGAGAGCAGCGCCGCATATTCGTAACGGACATGCTGGATTGTATTTTCATCCTCTGCTGTCGGCGCGTAAGGCGGCCAGTCGGCCTCCGCCGCCGCATCTCCCAGAAATGTATGGGGATAGAGTGCCTTGTCCTCCTTCAGAGAATAGAACGGTTCGTGGGGATCGAAGGTCTCGATCTGGAGGAACCAGTGATCCGCCTCATGGTTCTTCTCGATGAACTCCAGCCCCTGTTGAAATGTGACTGCCTGGGATGTCGTTTCTTCGGCCTCCATATAGCTGCGGTTGACAGCATCCTGGGCCATCATCCGTCTGTAAGGAGGGTAACTCATCATGACCTCCTTGTTTTTAAACACAGTGCTGCGGTCATACTGGTACGCTAAATCTGCTTTCCAGAGATCGCCTTCCTGCCCCCTGGAAATCTCCCATGACGAATACCGGTTGTGATAGGTACAGCCTCCATCCTCCCAGTAGTGCTGATGGTCGCTGACCAGATGGGTGTAGACGCCTCCATTTTTTAACAGTTCCGGCATCGAGTCGTCAAACGGCTCCATCGGCCCCCAGCTCCTGTGGAAAAAGTTAATTCTGCCCGTATGCAGCTCCCTTCTCGCCGGCATACATGGCATGCTTCCCACATAGCAATTCTCAAATTGGACACTTAATTTCGCCAGTCTTTTGAAATTCGGCGTCTTCGTCCAGTCACAACCGTATGATTCCAGTAAATCGCGTCTCAGGGAATCATACATAACCATAATTGCTTTCATGCAACTCCTCCTGTCTTATTTTTCTGCATCTGTTTTCTATATCTGCACTCTTTTTGCAACTATTTGAAAACGCTTTCAGAAAACGTTTTCAAAAAAGAGCGGTCAAAAGGCTGCTTATGAAAGCTGCCTTATTGATTCTCTGTCAAAAAATCTGGTCTCATATTCTCTGGACATTTCATCTGGAGAGCGGTCTTCTATCATGTCCAGCAAAAGCTCCGCCGCCCCGCTTCCCATATCCTTTGCCGGCACATAGAATGCTGAAATCTGCGGAAACATCTGCCGCCCTTCGCCATTCTTATGTTCGACGGACAGGATGGACACGGTCTCCGGCACAGACAACCGCAGTTCCCCGCACACACTTAAAATGATCTGGGTCGTCTCAATCCCCGGAGAACAGATGGCCGTATAGCCGCCTCCTGCCACATACTTTCTCATATCCGCTGTCAGCTCCTGTCTGATATCTGTCATATGCGGAAGAATGATTGCTGCCAGTTCCAGATCTTCCATCTCATCTTTTGCCCTGTTGACGATAGCGGACAGATAGTTCTGGTGGCTGCTGTAAAAGTAGAGGATGATCTTCCGGTGTCCGTATGCATACAGAGTTTTAATCATCTGGTGTCTGTAGCTCTCATACTGGGCATATACATTAATCCCCTTCTTATGAAATCTTTTACCGATATACACCACCGGATACTCTTCCTCCAGAATCTGCTGAAACGCCTCTTCCTCCATTGATTTGCTGTTCAGTCCGCTCAGAAGCAGGCCGTCAATTCTTCTCTGCCTCACATACTCCAGGAAACGGGGAGTCCCCTTAACCCGGTTGGAATATTCCTCCGACTCACTGATCAATACCATACTGTAATTATGTCTTGTGAGAACCCGTTCAATTCCTTTTAACAGCTCCAGATTATAGGAGGATTCAAACACCGACCCTGAATGGAACGGAAAATAAACCCCAATGATATTAGACCTCTGCTTTACCAGACCTCTTCCGAACTGATTCGGCTCATATTGATAATATTCCATCGCCTCTTTTACAGCCCGGACCTTCTTCTCACTTACATTGGCGCTGTTATTCAGTATTCTGGAAACGGTGGAGATAGAAACTCCTGCCCGCTTTGCTACGTCATAAATCGATGCTGTCATGTTATACCTCGATGGTGCCGTTCTTTGCATTCTGTTCTTGAAAGCGTTTTCAAACTTTCTGGATTTATAATAACAAAAAGTGATTATGCAAACAATATGCGTTTCATACAAAAAACAAGATTTTATTTGTGCATTTTTTACATATCTTCTCTTTGTCTTTCTTCAGCACTGTCCCCCTGTTTCCGTATCCAGAGAACAGCAAAGAATCCCACAAGTGGGATTCTCTTCTCTCTGCGGATCTATAACTGATTTTTCACCAGACGCACTACGTTCCAGCTGTGCCTGCCAAATACAGTGGTAAAGACGCCGTTCTCCATTCTGGAAGCCTCTGAACGCACAGGGCTTACAGTATCCGGTGCCTCCTCCGTATTAACGGCTTTCATATCATCATGGGTAAGCACGATATGCTCCTTCACCTGATACCCTTCAAACTGGCGCAAATCACAGGAGACTTCCGCATCGTCCTCCAGATCCTTGTTTACAGCAAACATTGTAACGGCCTCCGCCTCCTCATCCCAGATGCATACACAGTCTAAGGTGGATACGGTGCCATAGGTACGGCTGTCATACACCGGCGCCTTGATCTGAGTCGTCAAAACGGTGCCTTTCCCGTAAACACTGGCGTGCATGTAGGGATAAAAGATGGTCTGACGCCATGCGCCGGTATCAGACGTCATGATGGGTGCGATGACATTAACCAGCTGGGCCAGGCATGCAATCTTTACTCTGTCCGCATGTCTCAGCATGGTGATCAGCATGCTTCCCACTAAAAGCGCATCTTCAAAGTTATAGACATCCTCCAGCTGATGAGGCGCCTGGGTCCACGCCTGAATCTCCTTGTCCTGTTCGTTGCTGTGATACCATACATTCCACTCGTCAAAGGACAAATTGATATTTTTTCCGGCGTGTTTTTTTGCCTTCACTGCGTCACAGATCGATACGACTCCGGAAATGAAGTCATCCATCCCTTTGGAGGAAGCGAGAAAATCCGCCGTATCACCGCTGCGGTTTCCGTAATACTGATGCAGGGATAAATAGTCCACCTCATCGTAACACTCGTTTAAAACCTGGTACTCCCATTCTCCGAATGTCGGCATGGTCAGACTGGAGCTGCCGCAGGCCACAGTCTCGATCTCCGGGTCCAGCCATTTCATCATGCGGGATGTCTCTGAAGCGATCCGGCCGTACTCTCCCGCTGTCTTATGGCCCATCTGCCACGTTCCATCCATCTCATTGCCCAGGCACCACAGCTTGATGTCATGGGGTTTGGCATAGCCGTGTGATTTTCTTAAGTCACTGTAATAGGTGCCTCCTTCGAAATTACAGTATTCCAGCAGGTTTTTGGCATCCTCCGGGCCCCTCGTTCCCAAGTTGACCGCCATCATCATCTTGCTGCCGGCCTTCCCGGACCAGTCCGCAAATTCATTCAGTCCGAACTGATTGGTCTCAATCACTCTCCAGGCCAGATCTGTTCTTGCAGGTCTTTGTGCCTTTGGCCCCACACTGTCCTCCCAGTGAAAGCCCGATACGAAATTGCCGCCCGGATAGCGCACAATCGGCACCTGAAGTTCCTTGACCAGTTCCAGAGTATCTTTTCTGAACCCCTGTTCGTCGGAACACGCAAGGCCCTCCTGGTAGATACCGCCATAGACGGCACGCCCCAGATGCTCAATGAAAGAACCAAATATTCTTTTATCAACGCTGCCTGTCAGAAAATACTTATCAATGATAATCTCTGCTTTTTTCATTCTGTTATTCTCCTTTTTTCACTGTATCCTGATACTCATATCTTAGCAGGTTCCCGAAAAAAAGCCATTGACTTTTCTCCGAAGCATTTGATTTTTTCTCCGATTAAGCTTATACTGGTATTAACATGGAAATTACTGTCAAGAAAGTTGGGTAACAGAAGAAAAATCAGAGCAGGGAGGCGCATTCATGCTTAATTTCGAAATACATTTCTGTGAATACAATCGGCAAAATCCGCCGAAAGACCGGATATACCGTCCAGGAGGCAGTGGAGATTACTTATTCCTGCTGCTGAAAACTCCGATGAAATTCTACTTAAATCAGGAGCTGAACCTGACCCGTGAAAATGCCTGCATCCTGTATACACCTCAGACCATGCAGCACTATGAGGCTGTTCAAAAGTTCCGGAACAGTTATATCCATTTTTCCTGCTCCGCCCCGTTGGCCGAGTACTTTCGTATTCCGTTAAACACCATTTTTTACCCTGGAAATCCCGATGAAATTGACGAGTATATCAGAAAGATTCAAGAGGAACGGATTGCCTCACGTCCTTTTGCAGAGGAGAAAGAGTATTTTCTATTAAATGAGATGCTGATAGCCATCGCGCGGGCCATGGCCGGAGCGAATACTGACATGACAGAAAACCGGGAACTGTATGAGATTTTTTTAAGTCTCCGGCTTGATATGCTGCGCAGCTATGAAAAGCCCTGGACCACCGAGGATTTATGCCGCAGAGCAAATCTTGAGAAGAGCCAGTTTTTCGCCTGTTACCAGAGATTTTTCCAGAGTACCCCTCATGCAGACCTTCTCTCTGTCCGCCTGGAAAAAGCGAAAAATCTGCTCACGAATGAGGCGCTTCCAATTAACCTGGCGGCACGGCAATGCGGTTTTTCTGACATTACCCACTTTTCCCGGTATTTTAAAAAAGAATGCGGGTGTTCTCCCAAGGAGTACGCCCGCAGGTGGAAGGAACATTGTTCATCCTAATTTTTATCTTTCAGAGAAGTGCGGCAGAAGGCTTCAGACCCGCAGCATCTTTCTCACGAGAGAGAGAACGGCTCCGGCGGTACTGCTGAGAAAAAGAGTGCCGCGATGGGCATTCACCGCTTCCAAGGCTGCCGCCGCCCCAGCCGCCAGCCCCTTCCATGCCTCCTCCCCGGCCGGAATCCGCGGCAGGATCACTGACGCTGCTGCCACTGCCGCCATGCAGAGAAGGAACGGCAGAAAGCCTCTTCCCGTATCGTATTTCTTCATGCGCACGCCGCCACCGGCTCCCTTTTTAGACGGAATCCAGAGGCACCAGATCAGTCCCATAAACAGGGTAATCCCGGCAAAACCGACATAGAGCGCCATTCCGTAATTGGCTTCCGCTGCCATCAAGCGGATATCTCCTAACGCCTGGCCATGCTCCCAGAAGGACTTTGCCATAATGAATACCATGCCCGCCATCAGGAAAAATGAAACCAGCTGCATCACTCTCGCCATCATGACAGCAGCTGTCACTACGCTTTTTACCATCATCTCTCCAAGACCCGCGCCGTCCGGATCTGCCTTTTCGGTTATCCGCGATTCAACATCAGGAATGCCTGGCCCGCCGTCACTATCCCATTCCCACTCTCCCACGTTCGGCATTCTGCCAGCTGCCATGCCACGGGAAGACGGCCGTATGTTTTCCTGGATGCCGTGCTTCTGGCCGCCGTTGCTGTTCTTCTGGCTGCCGCTCTTCTGACTGCCGCTCTTCTGGCTGCCGCGTTCCAGGCTGTTACTCCCACCGCTGCTGCGCAGGCGCTCCACCTCAGCCTCCAGCTTTTTCATCCGGGCTTCCCTTTTTTTCTGTTCTTTTGTTTCTGCTTTTATCTCTGCCTTCGTCTCTGCCTTTGCTTGCGCCTTTGCTTCTGCCTTTCGCCCTTCCGTGCCTTCTCTTGACTTTTTAGGCTTTGCAGCCTTCTCTTTTGGTTTCGGTCTTTCCGCCATTCGGCTCTGCGGCCGGCAGCTGTCGCTGTCAGCTGCTTCCGTATCTGCAGGAGTTCGCCTGGTCTGAGTTTTTAACCGGCTGATAAAACCGGAACGGGCATCACCGGACTGCCGGTCAGCCTCATCCTCTAACTCCGCCAGCTCCTCCGCCAGTCTCTTTCTCATTTCATATTCTTCAGCCGACTCTGCCATATAACCGTTCTTTAGCGGTGCTCCACAGCTGCTGCAGTAATTTCCTGATGTTTCATGTCCACATTTCGGGCAAATCATACCATCAATCCTTTCGTACTCTTCCATGATAATTAAGTATACTATAATCACCGAGAGGGAACTATTAAGTTTCTCTTGCAAATTTGAGAATTATTATGTAACAATTCACGCAGCGGGAAAATTGATTAAAAACAGAAAGAATAGATTGACACCACGGCCTTCTTATGAGATACTGGATTATATAGTTTCGATTACTACATATGGAGGTTTTAATATGAAGACTGCTATCCTGATTGATTCCGGCTGTGACGTATCCGACGAGCTGATTCAAAAATATCATATGAAAGTTATGCCCCTGCACATCATTTACCCTGAGAAGGATTATGTTGACGGAGTCGATATCTTCCCCGAGACAATTTACCAGAGATTCCCCAGGGAAATCCCTACAACCTCGACCCCCAGTCCTCAGGATGTGAAAAATATGGCGGAGGAAATCAAATCGGAGGGATACACCCATGTACTCGCATTTACGATATCCAGCGGATTGAGCGGCACGTATAATACAGTCAATCACGTTCTGGCAGAGGAGCATGAACTGACCTCTTTTGTACTGGATACCAAAAGTGTCTCTTTCGGCGCTGGAATTCTGGCTCTCTGGGCTGCCATGAAGATGGAAGAAGGTATGGACTTTGACCAGCTGACAGAGGTCCTGCCCGGGAAAGTAAAGGAATGTAAGATATTCTATTATATGGATACACTGACCTATTTAAGAAAAGGCGGCCGCATCGGACTGGTCACCTCAGTAGTGGGGAGTATGCTGAACCTAAAGCCGATTATCTCCTGCAATGAAGAAGGCGTTTACTACACCGTTGCCAAAATCCGCGGTTCGAGGCAGGGGCTTTCCAGACTTCTCGCGGAAGTGAAGGCATTCGCAGGTGACGCTCCCTGCCTTACGGCCCTCTTAAACGGCGACGGCAAAGAGGCGGCGGAAGAACTGCGCCCCAAGTTAATCGCCGGTATTCCTCACGGAACACTGGTAATGGAAAAGGCCATAACCGCTTCACTTGCGGTGCACACGGGACCAGGGCTGGTCGGAATCGGTGCCCTGAAGCTGTAGGCGGCAGATACGAAAGATGTCATTCAGGGAGGTGTCAGGACGCTCAGCTGCACCTCCCCCACTCTGCTTTATACCCGGAACCTGTCGTACTCCTTCCAGCAGTCCAGGCAGAGTTTCTTCCCATCCTGTAGCCGCATCATGTGTTCCGCAGTCATCTCACCACAGCAGTCACAGGGAAAGGAGCGGAACAGGCGTGCTCGTTCCGGGATTCGGCAGACAGTCGGTTTTACATCAAACAGTTCTTCCGGTTCTCTCTCCTGCAGATACGCGAAAGACTCTTCCTTCGACGCAAAGGCCGGACGGTCTTTTAACACCAGCCGCACGGATTTCCCCGTCTTTCGGTTAAAAAAGGAAAAGGCCTGTTTCCCCCTTATATGGAACAACAGATTTCCCTTCCCAACGCTGCAGCCCAGGACAACCTGAACAGCATCCACACCACAGGCATCATTTTCAGCTATACAGACCACTTCTTCGTCCTGCGAAAACTTCAATCTTAAAAGCTCCATGGCGTACAATGAGGCTTTGTAACCGATTGTCAGACCGCCGCACACATGTCCGTGAAATTCCACACACTGCTCCCATAATGCTTTCTTTTCTTCTGATCTCATTTAAAATTCCTCCATTTGATAAATACTGCATTCAATCCGGTTCACGAAAGGTGTGAATGGCTGCAGCCTGCCATTCTTCAACAGATAAATACGGTCTGAAACCTTCGCCGCACAGGTTAAATCATGAGTGACCATCAGAATGCTGAATCCTCTGCTGTTCTGAAGCCCCTTCAGAAAGCGCAGCACATTGGCCTTACTCGACGGATCCAGCATGGAAGTCGGCTCATCTGCAATCATTAACGCCGGTTCCATCGTCAGTGCTCTGGCGATACATACCCTCTGCTTCTGCCCCCCGGACAGTTTCTTCACTCTTGTATCCAGGAAACACTCTGTGAACGGCAGCCCCACATCCTGAAGCGCCTGTCTGATCCGATCCTTCCCTATATCTGCATTCTCCCCGCCTGACAGCAGAAGCGGCTCGCTTACCGCTTCCCGAACAGTCATGGACGGATTCACCGATTGATTGCTGTCCTGAAATATCATCTGCACCCCATGTCTGCTTTTATGGAGCGATTGATAATCCGCTGTTTCACCGTTAAACAGTACCGTCCCCATAAACTCATCCGTGTATCCGCCAAGAATTCTGGTAAGTGTGGTCTTCCCCACCCCAGATTTCCCTACCAGGGAAATAAACTCCCCGTGTTCTATCTCCAGACTGACATCCCTGATTACTTCCTGCTTTCCATACCATTTCCCAATGTGCCGTGCCTCCATCAAAGTGACAATTCCACCCCGGTTGCAGGCCACCTGCCTTCCCCCGCCATGCGGTGTGAGAAGCGGACGTTTCGTCCGGCAGATATCCAGTTTCTGGCTGCATCTTCCGAAAAACGGACAGCCGCCCTGACCGTCTTCTTCCGACGGCCTGATTCCCCAGATATCCTTCAAGAGATTAAGATCCATGGAAGCCCTCAAAAGTCCCTGTGTATACGGATGTTTCGGGTGTCCCAAAATCTGCTCCGTCGTTCCCGCTTCCACTATCATGCCTCCATACAGGATGAGAATCCTGCTGCTTAAATCCTTCGCCAAACGCAGGTCATGGGTAATGAGCAGAAATGCAGTCCCATATTCATCGCGGATCCTGCGGATCAGTTCTATAAATGATTTTCTGGAATCCGCATCCAAAGAACTGGTAGGCTCGTCTAAAATCACCAGGGCAGGTGCCAGTGCCATGGCATTGGCCAGCAAAAATTTCTGTGCCATCCCTCCAGAAAGCTGATCCGGATAGCGTTCCAGGTCTTCCTCCTCCAGCCCCGTCATCTCCATCAGCGCCTTCATGCGATCCCGGTGCTCTCTGACCGGGTATTTTCTGATCAGAGTTTCCCGCAGCTGTTCCTTCATCTTCATGGCAGGGTTCAGCCATTCCCCTGAATTTTGAAAGACAATAGAAAAGGTCTCCATTCGTACCAGGCGAACGTCCTTCTCTTTCATTTCGTACAGGGAACTGCCGGCCATGACAACCTCACCCCTCACTGCCGCTTCCTCATCCAGCAGGCGGGATAATGCCCTGGCCAGCGTAGTCTTGCCGCTTCCCGACTCTCCGGCCACGGCCAGAATCTCCCCCTGTTCCATGGAAAAGGAGCAGGGTTCCAGTGTAAAGCCGGGATATTTCACAGTCAGGTCACACACCTTCAGAATCTCTTTCATAGTTACCTCTTTTTTCCTATATCGTTTTACTCTGCTTCCCTCTTTCCTGTTCTCCCGTCTGCTTATCTGTCACGCAGCAGCCACTCCTCCAGAGCCTGAGCCAAAAGCCTTAAGCAGAAAATCGTAAATACCAGCATTGCCACCGGCGGAATCAGCCACCATTTCCAGTAATCGGTAAAATAGATGCCCGTAAAGGAAGAAGCATTCTGTATCATCAGCCCCCAGGACTTTGCAAGCGGATCGGACAGGCCGAGATACGCCAGGGAAGATTCCTGAATAATCGTCCTGCCGGTAACCGCAACCGCATTGACTAACAGCAGCGGAAATATCTCGCCCAGCATATGCTTTCTCACAATATACCAGGGACCGGCTCCATAACTCCTGGCCAGCACCACATAGTTCCTGTTCCTGACAGACATCACCTTTGCACGTACCTGCTTTGCAATAGAAGCCCAGGAGAATGCCGATACGATCAGGATGATGTTCCAGGTGCTCTGTCCCCAGAAGGCTCCGATCACGATCATAACCGGCAGCTGTGGAACAGACAGAAATACGTTAGTAAAAAATGAGATAACCGCATCTGTCCTTCTCCCGCAGTATCCTGCACATACACCGAGCACTCCGCCTGCGGCAAAGGAACAGACAGCCGCCGTCACCCCGGTCATCATGCTTAAATAGAATCCTTTTGCCAGCTGGGCAAAAATATCGATTCCCAGGTTATCCGTTCCCAGAAAATGAACAGCCGAAGGAGCCTCTAAGGAGGTTCCTGAAGACTTAACCGGACTGTGGGGATACAGCGTCAGACCATACAGGCAGACGGCTGCCAGCAGGAATAAGAGAAACAGATATCTTTTGATTCGTTTCATTTCAGTTCCTCCCGGTCGATTTCCGCGTTCAGTACGTCTGCCAGAAACAGGCTGGTAAGCACCAGGACCGTCGACATCAGAAAAAAGCCCTGGATCATCATATAGTCCCTGTACCGAACTGCTTCCCGCATCACCAGCCCCGGGTAGGCAAATACGTTTTCAACCAGCAGCGTACCCCCTACTGCAGTTCCGACATTCAAAAAAAAGCGTACCACGATCGGCGTCATACCGTTTCTGAATATATAGCTCCATCGGATTCTTCCCGCTTTCAGCCCTTTTGCTCTTGCATTCAGCAGATATGGTTTCGCCATCACTTCCAGGAAGCTGGCCCTGGCCGTAAAGTAAAATCCGGGAAACAGCGCGATAACGAGGGACAGCACCGGCAAAAGGCCATGAGAAATGAGATCCCACGCTCTTTCTCCACTTGTCTCATATCTGGCAAAGGCAGCAGCTCCGCCCGATAACGGCAGCCACGAAATCTTTGCTGCTGCCAGAAACAGAAGCAGCAGACCAATTAAATAGGCAGGTATCTCCGTAAGAGCGGACAGAATCTTAAAAACCGTTCGATCAATCCATTTCTTCTGCATCCCCAGCAGCGCCAGGAACGTACCGGCTGCCAGACTCAGGATTAACGCCGCTCCCATGACAGAAAGACTCCACGGCAGACGTTCCCTAAGAACGGCGGCTACCGGCTTCTTGTAATGGATACTCAGCCCGAGATCTCCCTTAAGATTTTTCTTCACAGTCTGGACCAGCTGCGTAAAAACCGGCTGGTCCAGGCCGTAATAGGCCCTCATCTGGTCAAGCTGTTCTTTCGAATACTCCAGATCCATATCTTCTCCCGAGACCGTCGAGGAATACAAAAGCGGATCTCCCGGCATCATCCGCGGCAGAAAAAAATTAAACAGGTAAATGACCAGAAAGGTGCCAATCATGCACAGGACTCGTCTTTTCATAAATTTTTTATCTCTCCATAAAAGACAGGCGGTTCTGCTCCGTCTGCTGATATGCATACGTCTTCATCCAGCCATCGTAATAATCCCTGCGGTACATGGAGTAGGAAGACTGATTCGCTATGACGATCAGCGGAATCTCCTCGCTGACCAGATATTCCAGATCTTTAAACATCTGTTTACGGGCCTCAAAGTCCACCTCCTTCATCTGTTCCTCTGCCAGCTTCGTTATCTCACTGTTACTGTAACCAATCGGCCCCATGCTGTGAGGGTTACCGCCTTTATTCTTTGAAAGATCGGAAAAGATGGTCCGCATATACTTCGGAGGATTATTCCCCCAGCCGCCATTGCCTACCAGTGCAAATTCATAATTCCCCGCGTTTACCTTCTCATCACGGGTTGCAGAATCAAAGGCCGTAACCGTTACTTTCATTCCGGCTGCCTCCAGATCCTGTTTTAAAAGCTCTGCTATATCCACATCCGAACCGCTGTCCGCTGCCAGAAGCGTCACCTCGTATTGTTTACTCTCCAGTGCGGCCTTTGCTTTTTCCGGATCGTATGGATAGGTCACACAACGGTCATTGAAGTACAGACTTCCCTGGGGTACGTACCCTGCGCTTCCTACGCTTCCTGCTCCTCTGAACACCTTATCCACAACCGCCTGGCGGTCAAGGGCCGCATACACCGCTTTTCTCTGGTCCAGATCGAGAAAACCGGGGCATTTTTCAAAATTAATCAGGAGCTTATACCCCATGTCATTGGCCTTTTCCACCACTCCGATTCCGGAATCGCTTAAGTATTTATCCTTCAAATCGGCCGGCATGCCGGTAATGTCAATCTCATGATTTTCAAATGCCAGAAGGGCATCGCTGACCGGAACAAACAGCACACGGTCGGCTGCCGGTTTTCCGCCCCTAAAATCGTCGAACGCCGTAAACTCATAGCTGCCGGATGCCCCGTCATAGGCTGTGCACCGGTATGCTCCGCTCCCCGTTAAATATCCGTCTCCCGTATACGTGTTCGGATCCTCCACCTTCTCCCACACATGTTTTGGTATTATTACAAACGAGCCTATACTGGACAGTGTGTCTGCTGCCGATTCCTTCACCGAAATCGTAATTGTGCGGTCATCCATAACGGTATAGTGATCGATCAGGAAACTGTCCCCGGCTCCCAGCGGGTTGGATACCGGCGGGTGTTCCCTGAAATAATCTATGGTAAAGGCGACATCTTCTGTTGTCAAAGGTGTTCCGTCGTGAAATTTCGTCTCCGGAAACAGGGTAAAGGTATAATCACTGCCGTTTATTTCCCAGGATTGTGCCAGCCATGGAATATCCCCTGTTTCATCTTCATCAATCAGGCTTGCAAACACAAGGTTCATCTTAGCGCTCCCCGGTCCGCGGGAGGCATTCAAATATGGACTGGGAACGCCCCAGTCTGTCCCTCCCGCCAGCTTAAGTGTTTCCACCAGATGGCCCTGTTCCGTTCTGTCTTTTGCAGCTCCGTTTCCTTCCTCGCCGGTCTGTTCCGCGTTTTTCGCTGATTCTGTTGTCTGAACTGCTTCCGCCGCCGACTTTTCCTGACTCCCGCATCCGGTGGCCAGGAATACGGCCGCCATGACCCCTAACATAAAATATGCTGATTTTCTTAATCTCATTGCTTCCTCCATCTTATCTTTCCTGTATTGATATCCTTCCCAGCTGTCTTTACTGCGGCGATTATGGAGAGGCTTCCGGTCCCCGGCCATATCACCCGAAATAAAAAAAGCCACGAAAGAAAGCACCTGCAAAGCGGTGCAATATCCTTCATGGTATTAAGCTTCATCTTCATGATGACGTTATAGACAGTGTATCATAATTTAATCAAATTTTCCAATATTTTTACCCAATCGTTTGCATGATTTGTGACAGTTGAGTCTCACATAGAAACAATTCATCCCATCCCGATACTCCATCCCAATCCTGCCTCTGTGCTTTCCCGCTGTCTCCGCAGCAATGGCAAGCCCCAGCCCGTAGCCGCTGCAGCTGCTTCTGGCGCTGTCTCCCCTGTAGAAACGGCGAAAAATCAGGGAACGTTTATCTTCCGGTATGGCTTCTCCCTGGCTGTTCACCCAGAGTCTGATCCGCCTTCTGCCCGCTGTCTCCAGTTTAACCACTGTCTTTCCTTTGGGAAGAGAGTATTTCACCGCATTGTCCAGCAGGGCCTTGATCAGCTGTCCCATCTGTTCCGGGTCTCCCAGCATCTGCACCTCCTCATCCAGCTGGTACTCCAGCTGCTTTTCCTCCTGGTAGAAAACAGGCTCAAAGGTCAGCACCTTTTCCATCACCAGGTCGCTTAAGCTGAAGACAGAAAATGTGCCCTTTTTCTGCGTCAGCGCATCATTCTTTGCCAGCATAAGCAGGCTTTCCACCAGAGAACGCATCTCCCTGCACTCCTGCATGATGTGCTCCAGCCATTTATCCGCCTCCGCGGATATGCCTGTGTACTGTTCAGAAAGCAGTTCGGTGTTTGCCGTGATTACGGTGAGAGGCGTCTTCAGTTCATGGGAGGCATCGGCCACAAACTGTTTCTGCATACGTATGGATTCTTCTACCGGCTTAACCGCCCACCGGGAAAAGAAATAAGAGAGAACCAGAAACCCAAGCCAGATCCCGGCACAGGCCAGACCACCATACTTCATAACTCCGCTCCGCAGCGAATCCTCATACGAGGTATCTGCAAACGCAATCATATATCCGGTTGGGCGGCTGACACGGAGATACCGGAGATGATACCCCTCTAAGATTCCCATGTCCTCCTCACCGGCCATACTTAACCATGCCATCTGCTCCAGAAAATCCTGTCCGGGAAACGATTCGTAACCGCCTTCCCAGGGAGTTACCATGCCATCCTCCCCCACTATAACGGAGAAATACGGAATCTGAGCCGGTGAAATGGTAGTGAAAATCAAAGGATGCTCCTCCTGCGACACGACCTTTGCAAGCGCCTGCCTGCCCTGGGCGCCGACCCGTTTTTCCATAATAAACGCAGCCGCGCAGAAGGTAATTCCGATCACCGCCGTTACAATCAGCATGTTATAGCAGATAAATTTCAGCCGCAGCCTGCTTATCTCCTTCATTCCAGTCCTCCTCCGTTCTTCTCCGTGATCCGGTATCCCAGCCTGCGGATCGTCACGATTACCACGTCCGCCTTTAAAAACTCCAGTTTTTTTCTCAGAAACGATATGTAGATCTCCCCATTGTTATCAACGGCCTCGCCGTCGCTGCCCCAGACCTTCGACAGAAGCGTCTCCTTGGAGACCACCATGTCGCGGTTCACCAGCAGAATCCGTAGTATGTCGTATTCCTTTTTCCCCAGGCGGATGCTTTTTTCCGGTCCCTTCAGCGTATAGTCCGCCTGGTTCAGCGAGATATTTCCCAGATTCAAGCATTCCGGAATCATCTCGCCCCGGCGCCTTAAGATGGTCTTCATCACAGCCAGAAGCTCCTGCATGTCAAAGGGCTTGGTCAGATAGTAATCGGCTCCGCTCTCTAACCCCAGGATCCGGTCCTCCGTCTCGCTTCTTGCGGTAAGAATCAGCACCGGAACAAAACAGCCGCTTTTTCTGGCCTTTTTGAGCAGTGTGATCCCGTCCATTCCCGGCAGCATCAGATCCAGGACAGCCGCGTCATAGCCGCCATCCGTAAGCAGAAAATACCCCATATTCCCATCCCCGCAGATATCACAGTCGTACCAGTGTTTTAAGATGTCGCGGATGGATTCCGCCAGCCGCATGTTGTCTTCCACAATCAGGACACGCATTGTCTTCATCTCCTTAAAACGATAAAATCCACCTGTATTCTCTCTCAATTCAATCGAGAAAGCAAGAGAACACCGGTGGATTTAACAGATAATTCACAAAACAGATACGAAAAACAGCGCCTTGCCGCCCTACCGCCCCCGTATTTCCTTTCTCATAAAGCTGATATAGGAGATGGCAAACACTACCGCAGTCAAGGCCAGAAGCCCGGTCAGATGCGGCCATACCAGCAGCATACTCTGCCCCAGGGAGAGGTATCCGTTGATGGCGCCCGATAGCTGCTGCGGAAGAATGATGTTGGTGGAGCGCACCTGGGGATTCATAATGGTCGATACCGCCTCGCTGTATAAGTAATACGGGGAAAGCCGGTTCAAACTCATCTGGCAGTTGTAATTGTCCAGAATCCGTGATGCGGTGGCCGTCTGTCCCACAGGGTAAAGCACATTGGCTGCCATGCTTACCACCAGCGTCATAAACAGTGCAAAGAATATCCACAGTGCGATCACTACCATAGCCGACGTGGCCGCATGGCGGCACAGAACGGAAAAGAGGATGGACAGTGCAAGCCAGAAGCAGATATACACCGACGTAAAGAACAGCAGAACGATTACCCGTCCCAGTTCCTCACCGGAAGGCGGAATCCCTGTCGCCAGCAGTCCTGCCGCTCCGGCGATCAGCCCCATGGAGAAGACCATCAGAAAGATTATGGCCGCTCCGGCCAGAAATTTGCCGTTAATGACCGCATCCCGGTAAACAGGCTGGGCCACAAGACGGTTTAAGGTTCCTTCCGAACGTTCACTGTTAATGGCGTCAAAGCCCAGCGCCAGCCCCACAAACGGCCCCAGAAGAGCAATAAATGAGGTAAAAGAGGGGATTGAGTTCCCGCTTAAGGTAAACAGTTTCAAAAAGATATATCCGGAGTCTGCCGCCTGCTCCGGGGTGAGACTGGAGAGAGCTCCGTAAATGCTGGCACAGCTGGTTAAAAGGATTAAGAGCAGCACGATCAGGAACCGCTTGCTGTGAATGTGGTCTGACATTTCCTTGTGGTATAGGGCTCCCATACCGCTCATTCCCGTACGCAGGCTCCCGCCTGTGCCGTCATGCCTCTCCCTGGCGCTGTTCTCTGCCGAAAGTAAGGAAGCCTTTGTTTTTCCTTTGATTGAGACTGCCATTGCTCTTCTCCCCTTTCTCGAAATATGTGCGGTAGATTTCATCCAGATCATTTCCCCGCTGTCTTAAATGGCACAGGCTGTAACCGCCTTCCAGTGCCTTCCGGTTTAACTCACGGCTTAAATCCGAACTGGAATAGATTACGTAAAAGTCTCCGCTTCGTTCGATCTCTTCCACATTTCCAAGGTGCTCCAAAAGCTCTTTAAACCCTTTGTCGTCGGGTACTGCCCCGGCCTCCAGCACATAGCGGCCTTCCCGCCGCATCTGACTGGCCAGATCCTCGATTCTTCCGCAGGCTATCAGCTGACCTTCCACAAACAGTCCCACGCGGTCGCAAACCTGCTGAATCTGGTAGAGCTGGTGGGACGAGATGAGAATCGTCCTGCCGTCTTCCTCTGCCAGACTCCGGATCAGGAACATGAGCTCTCTCATCCCTTCCGGATCGATCCCCAGAGTCGGTTCATCCATAATCACCACTTTAGGATCCTTCATCAGTACATCTGCAATACCCAGACGCTGCTTCATCCCCCGGGAATACGTCCCCGTCTTCTGATCCGCCGCCTCTGTCATTCCCACCTTTTGAAGCAGATCGTCGATCCGCTCCTCGATGACTTTTCCAGGCAGCCCGTTGAGCTGCCCGGTAAACCGCAGATTCTCCCGGCCGGTCATATCGGAATAAAAGCCTACATTATCAGGCAGATATCCCACCATCCGTTTTACCTCGATAGCCTGTCTCGTACAGTCTTTCCCATCGATCCAGGCGCTTCCGGCCGTAGGTTCCGTCAGTCCCAGAAGCATCAGAGTCGTGGTGGTCTTTCCGGCTCCATTGGGCCCCAGAAGGCCAAAGATCTCGCCCTTTCGGATCTCCAGGGACAGATCGCTGACCGCCTTCTTTTCCCCGTAGATCTTGGTCAGGTGGTCTGTCCGTATTATCATTTCATCTTCATAATGTTCAGCAATGTCCATAACAATGACCCCTTTCCGGCATTACAGCCATTTCAGCTATCTTCTGCCGTATTTACGGAATACGTAGCCCAGACCTCCTGCTGTGCACAGGATAATCACTACCGCCAGAATTCCCCAGATGGTGCTGGTCTTCACGGACACACGGAAATCTGCACTGGACTGCGTCTGTTCACATTTTGCTGTAAATGTATTCACGTAATCACCGGTGATGGCCTCTGAGCCCGGCTTTACGTGGGCGATGACCTCGGTGGTAGAGCCGGCCGGAATGGACGGGATCACGTTATTTTCCAGATTATAGGTTACAGTCCAGCCGGATGGCAGGGAAGAGTTTAAGGATACGTCCTGCAAATCCACATTTCCTGTATTCGTCACGTTTAAGGTTACATCCGATTCTTTTCCCGCATAGGCATCAAAGCTCAGACGCCCATCCGGCGTTCCCACTTTCAGGCCGTAGCTGCCGGTGATTACCACCTTTAAATCCGTGCTGAGCGTCTCCTCCGCGGAAACCGCGCTGCAGGAAATGTCATACTCACCTGCCGGTACTCCTTCCGGCGGCGTTACGGACACGGTCATTCCCTTGCTGGTGCTGGATTCCACCTCGATCGCTGCTACCTTTGTGGTCTCTCCCGTTGGTATGAAGCTCACATTCCACCCTGCCGGTGCATTGGAAGAAAGGCTGTAGGACTGGCTCTTCAGTCCATTGTTAATCAGTGTGGTGCTGAAGCTGAAATTAGTACCGGCAGTCCCTTCCTGCTGCGGATACTCTGACGTAAAGCTTCCTTTTCCCGCCTTCATCTCATTGACAAGGAAAGAGATGGACAGTGTATCTGAGAGACCGCTCTCTGTGGATGCTCCAACTTCCACGGTGTAAGTCCCCTCTGTCAGTTCCTTCGGCACCGTTACATGAAGCGTCATGGACGCTCCGTCCCCGCCGTTCTTTACATGGATCCGGCTTACCTGATAATTTCCGCCCTGGAGATATCCCTCCCAGCCGTCGGGCATGGCGGATACTTTCACGTTCGCATCTAAGCTGGCGCCGGTATCATTATCCAGTTTAACAGGGATATTTAAATTGTCTCCCGGCTTTACGGATATACCGGGATAATCCGTGCTCAGCTTCAGTCCCTCGGCTGCATACGCGGCAGGTACATTCAGAAACAGCAGCAGCACTGCCGCCATGAACGCTGCCAGAAATGCCCATATTCTCCTTTTTTCGATTGGTCTGGTTACTATTGCTTCCTCCATAATATCCTCCTTTTGATGCTTCATCGGCATCCGTATTATTCTTAAGAAGATCATACCGGAGAAACCTTTAATGAACCTTTAATAAGTTTGAACATCCTGTGAAACAAACAGATGGCAGCCGTCCGTTATCAGAACTAACGTTCGGCTGCCATCTGTTTTATAAACTGTCCGGTACTTTCCCGGGCAAATCGTATCACTTTAATCGTTATCGGGCAGGAGCTTTATAGTGACCATAATATATTTGAGGAAGGCTCCCTCTTCCAGCTTTATGTCCTCCGGGTGAGTCTGATTGGGAAATTCATACGTTCCCTCTTCCACCTCCAGATAGAGCCAGTTATACGCTGCCTCTCTCGCATGCTCCACCGCGTCTTCCAGATCCGGTCCATCGGCCTCGCAGCACTGTAAGTCCGGAAATTCCACATGATATCCTTTGTCATCTTTATGGGGCGTAAAAACAGCAGGGTAAGTAAATGTCATAATTGATTCCTCCAGCGTTTGTGATAAGCATTATCATTATATACTTATTCTGCCCCTTTGTACAGATTTTTATCAGAAGCCCTGCCGGAGATTCCCACCGGAACCTTTACCGCCTGATCTCTCATCAGCGTTTCAAACTCTCCCTCAGGCATCGGTCTGGCGAAATAATATCCCTGTACATACTCACATCCGGTTTCACTCAGACGATCCAGCTGTGTTTTTGTCTCCACTCCCTCTGCCACCACACTTAAGTGCATACGGCGGGCCAGTTCCATGATAAGCTGCAGAATCCCCTGATCCATGGGCTTCGCAGTCTCACTCTGGACAAACTGCATATCCAGCTTCAGAATATCGATCGGCATCTGATTCAGCATATTCAGAGAGGAATAACCGCTTCCAAAATCATCCATTTCGATCACAAAGCCCAGCTCCCGCAGATGTCTCACCGTCTCAATGATCTGACCCGGATCCTCCGTGTAGGCGCTTTCCGTGATCTCCAGATGGAGCCGGGAAGGCGTCAGGCCGTATTTACTGACTGTACGCATCATAATATCCGCGATATCTGCATGGTAGATATCTGCGCGTGATACATTAACGGAGACCGGGATGGGCGGATAACCTTCCTCATCCCATTTTCTTAAATAAAAACAGGTTTTATCCCAGACAAACTGATCGAGTTTTGTGATAAATCCATTCTTTTCAAATAACGGGATAAATTCCGCAGGCGACTGGAATCCCCATTCCGGATGCTTCCAGCGCACCAGCGCTTCGGCTCCCGCCAGGGTTTCATCCCATATTCTGTATTTCGGCTGGAGATAGACCAAAAACTGGCCTTCTTTCAGAGCCGTTTCCATACTGTCTATAATGGCCTGCTGCCGCAGCAGTTCATCACGCAGCTTATCATCGTAGGCGGCATAATAGACTCCATACTGTTCCTTAATGCTGCGGGCCGCCAGAAGGGCCCGGTCACACATCTGCTCCACAGTCACGTTCTGATTGCCGACGGAATAGATGCCCCATTTTACTGCGACATTCTTGGCGTTCTGCAGACGGTTGATCTCTTCATTGGCGCTGATAAACATCTGTTCCGTAAATACATCGTCAAATTCCAGCAGACAGGCAAACCGGTCTGCATCCAGATGGCCGCAGATCCCTCCTTCTCCCACATACCTCCGGTACATGTCTGCGATTCCGCATAACAGCCGGTCTCCGGCGGCCACGCCGAATACATCGTTAATCAGCTTGAAGTTTACGATATCCGAACAAATGAGATAATAGTTCTGTCCCGAATTCTGACGGAGAGTCTCCCTTACCCGCTGATAAAAAAATTCCTTGCTGTAAAGACCGGTCAGCCGGTCATACTGGAACTGGTTAATCATGGCCGCCGTCTCCCTCAAGTGGATGATACTCGCCACCCTGTGCAGGATAATCTGCGGTTTATACGGTTTAGCCACGTAATCAGTGGCTCCATGGGATAATGCCGCCACCTCGTCCGCCTCACTGTCGCTCTGAGTCGTGACAATCACAGGAATGGAGGCCAGTGACGGATCCTTTTTGGCAATCGAAAGAAACGTATATCCGTCCATGACAGGCATCGTAATATCCAGCAGTATTACAGAAATCTCATCCTTTTTTCGCTCCAGGACATCAAGCGCCTGTTGGCCGTTTTCCGCCTCCAGAACCATGTATTCTGATGAAAGCAGTTCACTCAGCATCATACGGTTGATTTCATTATCTTCCACAATCAGAATTGTTCGCTTTGCAGGCATATCTTATTTCCTCTTTTCTTCTGGTAGCCATAGGCAGTTCCTTCTATTATAACAAAAGAGTGTACCCTGTACAAGTAATCTGTTCCAACACGCCAGACTTTTGTGCTGGTCCGGCGAAACAGCTCCTAAGCATGATCACTGCTTATATATTCCGCTACCTTTTCATAAAGCAGATCCGGATCAATCGGCTTCGACAGGTGGCCGTTCATCCCTGCCGCCTCTGCCTTCACAATATCCTCGTGAAACGCGTCTGCCGTCATGGCGATAATCGGTATTGTCTGTGCTCTCCCGTGCGCGGATTTACGGATCGCAGCCGTTGCCTGGTATCCGTCCATTACCGGCATCTGAACATCCATCAGAATCAAATCATAGGAGTCCCCTCCGGACAGAAATTTATCGAGAGCGATCCTGCCGTTCGCCGCCCAGTCAACCGTAACCCCCGCCATCTGCAGCAGTTCCACCGCAATCTCACGGTTTAATTCGTTATCCTCCGCCAGCAGTACATGACGGCCGGCCAGTTCCGGGCGCATCTTCTTCTCCGCCGGCGCACGGACCACCCTGTCGATCCCGGTTACGGAGAGAAGGGCGTTGTATAGCGTGGAGGCAAAAACAGGCTTTGTGAGAAACATATCCACGCCCGCTTTCCGCGCGTTCGTTTCAATATTCGTCCAGTCATAGGCGGTAATAATGATGATGGTCGTCTCCGGGCCCACCTCTTCCCTCACTCTGCGTGCCACCTCAACTCCGTCCATATCCGGCATCTTTAAATCCACCAGGCACACGTCATAGTCCGTGCCGTTTTGATGGGATTGACGAATCCGGTCCACGCACTCCTGTCCGGTCAGTACCCAGTCTGACAGAATTCCCATTTTCTTCAGCAGCAGTGACGCATGGATGCAGCTGTCCCGGTCATCATCCGTGATCAGCACCTTAAGCGACTCCAGCTCATGTGTTTTCTGCGGGTTCACCCTGTCTTTATCCAAAGGTGTGTCAAAATCCAGTTCTATCGTAAACACGGTTCCTTTTCCCACTTCGCTTTTCACGGTGATGGTGCCGCCCATCAGAGTAACCAGATTTTTCGTAATCGGCATACCGAGGCCGGTACCACCGGAGTTCTGCGCAACACGGTTATCCTCCTGCTCGAACGGATCAAACAGGCGTTCCAGGAATGCATCGCTCATTCCAATCCCGGTATCGAGGACGGTAAAGCGAAGACGGATTCGCTCTTCCTTCCTCTGGAGCTGGCGGATCTCAAGCCGTACCGTACCTCCGGCAGGCGTAAACTTCAACGCATTGGACAGCAGATTCAGCAGAATCTGGTTCAGTCTTAAGGAATCTCCAATCATAACCGTATTGGATAAATCGATCAGCGGCACCTGGAAGGTCAGTCCCCTGGCAGCAGCCTGTGGATAAATGATGGAAGAAATTGACTCTACCACCGTTTCAAGATCGAAGACCTCATGAGCAATCCTGACCTTGCCCTCGGAGATTTTCGACATATCCAGCACATCGTTAATCAGGGCCATCAAATGCTTGGAGGAATAGCCGATCTTTTCCAGACAGTCCTCCACCCGCCTCTGATCGTCAATATAAGCAGCCGCAATGGTCGTCATGCCCAATATCGCATTCATGGGCGTGCGGATCTCATGGCTCATACGGGACAGGAAATCCGTCTTTGCCTGATTCGCATGTTCTGCGACTGCCAGTGCATCCTTCAGCGCCTCCGTCTGTTCCGTCAGCTTCCTCTGCATTTCCCGCAGTTGAGTGACATCGGTGATATCAATAAAAATTGCCAGATAGACCGGACAGCCGTTCTGCCACTCAATACAGGTGGCATTAACCTGAAGCCACATATTCTGGCCATCCCGGGATTTTACGGATATCACAAAATGAACGGGGGCCCCTTTTAAAATCTCCTCCCTGTATCTCAAAATAATCTCCCTGTTATCCTCTATGTTTCGCAGATACAGGGGATTATCTTCATCTCCTTCGCCAAAATACTCCACGAAACGGGAATTGGCAAAAAGAAGCGTCAGGTTCATATCCGCATCAATACGGTATTTTGCAACGAAGCCCGGCAGGCTTTCGTAAGTCACAGACTGTTCCTTCTGCATCTTTACCAGTTTGTCTATATTGGTCATTACCGAATATGCAACCTGATATCCGTTTATGTATTCATCGGCAAACTGGGTCGTTAAATGTACCCATACAAAATCGCCGTTTTTCTTTCGCATCTGCGTAACCAGCTGATACCCGCTCTCATGTGCCTCCAGTGCCGCCATGACGGTCCCTGCCAGTTCCGCCCACAGCTGCTGGTCATTTTGGTAATACAGGTCAGGGCGGTTATGAAAATTCGCTTCATATTCATCTTTTGACCACCCAATCAGATCGTAATAAAACTCATTGGCCCACACCAGCGTAAAGCTTTCATCCAGAAGATGCTTGCTCACACTGACCTTCAGCAGATTCATCAGCGTATGGTACTCGTAGTCGGCCGTCACAGTCTCCCGGCTGCTGCACTCAGCAGCATACGCTCTTTCCTGTTCTGTCATCACCAGATTCCTCCCTAACTCTCTCTGATTGTCCCTCTGTTCTTCTGCGGAAATAATCCCATTGGGATTCTTCTTTCATCCAGATCGTCTTCCTGGCAATCATCCGGCCGGCAACCTTGTTCATAAAAGCTCCTTTCATATTACCATAAAATATAAAAAAACTCAACGGACATATGGAATTATCGCCTCTGCAATGATAAAATAAAGAAAAACACAGCTGTGAAAACGGAGGTACCAAACGGTTGGTCAATGATAGTCAATACTCAAATTTAATATACGAATACTTTCTTGTACGCTTCCACTCCAGGTATTACAAATATGGGGATACGCTTCCTTCCATCGATATCCTTTGCCGTGAGTTCAATGTGTCTGCGCAGACAGTGAAGGTCTCCCTCCGGCGTCTGCGCACGGAAGGCTACATCTCCATGCACAACGGCATGGCCACCACCGTCATATTCAGGCAGACCAGACAGGAGGCAGCGGACTACATCCTGAACTATTTTTCCGAACGGTGGGATACGTATTTCGATCTCTATGCCTCTTCTGAACTCATTTTTATCCCACTGCTGGTAGAGGGACTGAAGCGCCTGGACGAGGAGGATCTTGACGTTCTTTCACGTCTGGAGGAGAGGGCGGAGGCCGACGATCTGATCCATTTCTACTGCCGTGTACTGCAGAAAATGGAGAATCCACTGGCGCTGAATCTCTTCTGGGAGACTACCCTCTTTCAGGGGTTTCCCTTTGCCAGAATGGAGCCACACCCGATCCATTTCGATACCGCTCTGGTTCGTCAGCGGTTAAAGAACCTGCGAAAACTGCTGTCTGAAGGGAACTGGGAACTCATCCAGAATACGCTTCTGGAATACCAGAGAAGTGACGTCCGTGTAATTATGCAAAACCTGGAACCAATCTTACGCTCCCGGCCCAGGCCGCCGCAGATCCCCTTTGTCTGGCGCGTCTACCGCAGCCGGCCCCAGATCTGCTATCATCTCGCCTCTCGGATTCTCAACGACATTTACATGGGGGAGTACCGGGAAATGCAGTTTCTGCCGTCTTATGAGAAGATGGCCCAGCTATACGGAGCGTCTGTCAGCACCCTGCGCCGAACCATCAGAATCCTGAATCAGGCCGGTGTCTGCCGTACCTTAAACGGAAAAGGGACGCGTATTTTCCCTTTGGGAACCCCCTGCGAGCCCCCGGATTTTGAAAGTCCCGCCATCCGCCGTAACCTCTCCTTCTTTGTCCAGTCCTTTGAGATTCTGATCTATTCCTGCGACGGGGTGACACGTTCTTTTCTGTCCTCCTTAAGCCAGGACAGGATCGAAGAACTGACCGGACTCCTGGAAGAGTGCCTGAATACAAGGCAAGGCGAGCTCTCTGTCTGGTATTATCTGATCTTTGTCAGTCAGTACAGCCATCTGACCGGTGTACGCGAAATTTATAAGACGATCTACTCCCTTTTCCTTTGGGGTTATCCCTTAAAAGCCTCTTCCGGAAATTTAACGGACTTAGACTGCGTCATCATGCATTTTACGGAAGCCATGGTCAGGCATTTAAAAGAACATGATTATGACCAGTGTGCCGCTGATGTAAAGGAGCTGCTTTTCAAACAGTTTCCTGCTGCCAGACAATACTTAATCGGACATGGTATTCCGCCGGAAGAGCTGCGTATCTCTCCTTCGATCCGGCTGTTTATAACCGACACGGAAGCCCTGGAATGCAGACCGGAGAACCGTGGGAGCTCACCTGAGAGCTGACGCCAACTTCTGTATACGAATAAAACGAGATCTGTTTTGCCTGCGGCAGAAAAGATCTCGTTTTATTTAAACTCTCTGATACAGCTCCGCGGCCGTACGTGAACGCCTCGCCAGTTCCTCCTGATCCACAATGCAGTATCCGCTCTCCCTCTTTTCCAGTATCCCTTCTTCACAGAGCTTTCCCAGCAGCCGGAACATATGGCGGTAGCTCATCCCCACCGAGCAGGAGACATCCGTCAGCGTATCGCAAAAGAGGCCGCGGTGAGAATTCTGAATCACATAGGCACAAAGCCGCTGTTCACCGGTGCATAACGCGGTCGAGGTGAAATTGTCCGAACTGGCAGTCAGCTTCTCCGCCAGTTCCGTTCCCAGCTTATTTAAAAAAACAAGATTCGTTTTCAGTTCTGCCAGGCAATTCTGGTAAGAAACCGCGACGCATTCAAGCTCCGTAACCGCCTTCACGGAAGATGTGGCGTTCACCTGCCTTGTCATCAGTTCGATCTCACCGATCAAACCGTGTGAAATATTGTAGCAGAGTATCAGGCTCTTGCCGTTCGGCGCAGTGCGGCACACCTTTGCATTTCCTTCAACGACAATAGCAATCCATCCGATGGGATGTCCTTCACGAAGGACATCCTCTCCTGCCGCAAATCGAAGGCAGCAGCAGGCACTTATGGGAACATTCTGCAGACCGTATTCTGCAAGGCAGGCTGTATGTTCTTTTTTTAATGGGAGTCTTTTCAACTTGGTCACCTCACTTCACTGGTTATGGTCGTTTTTTTGACAGCAAAAGCGGAAAACACTGTGACAAATGTCCTACATAGGGTCCCGTTCCTTCTGGTATCCTTTTATCAGGAGGTGAACTGTCATGTATCAACTTTTAGCGCTGATCAATGGTATTATTCTGTCCGTCATGATATCGGTAAATGGTAATCTGTCCGTGCAGTACAGTGCGTTCACGGCTGCTGCCATTATCCACGCGGTCGGCTCCCTGTTTGCACTGCTGCTCTGTGCCTTTCAGAAAAACAGAAAACCGGTCTGGACCCACCGGCCCAGGTGGATTTATCTCGGCGGTGCAATCGGAGTATTTACAACAGTATTTCAAAATCTGGCCTTCACCTGCATCAGCATCACAAGTGTGATCGCACTGGGACTGCTGGGACAGACGGTTACATCTCTGGTGATAGACAGTTCCGGATTATTCGGCATGGAAAAAAGGCCGCTTCCGCGGTATGCATTGATCGGACTGAGTCTATCGGTGTTCGGTATCTTCGTGATGCTCGATACCACGGTCACAACGGCCGCACTGGGAGCCGCCATCTCCTTTGCCTCCGGCATCTCCATGGTTCTGTCCCGGACAGCCAACGCCCGTCTGGCTGAAAAAACCGGTGCACTGCAGGGATCGCTGGTGAATCATCTGACAGGGCTTCCGATTACGGTTGGCCTGGCCTTAGCCGCAGCCGCAATAAGCGGCACGCCGGTGACTGCTTCCGCAGGAGGCAGTTTCCGCCTCTGGATCTATCTGGGCGGCGCCCTCGGCGTCATAGTGGTCATGCTGTTAAATATCACGGTTCCGAAAATCCCCGGCTTTCAGCTGACTCTGCTCGTCTTTGTCGGCCAGGTGTTTACAGGAATCCTGCTGGATAGTGCAGCCGGCAGCTATCATACCGGCACATCCCTCTGGGGCGGGATCATCATCGCGGCCGGAATTGCCGTCAATATGATCCTGGAACAGGTGACTGCAGTTTAAAAAAAGAACCCGCGCAGCAGCTGAGTACCAATTCCCGGCTGCCTGCTCAGCCGCCGTGCGTCACCTCTTCAATCAGCCGGCAGAGAGACTCTTTAAAACGTTCATCGTCTTCTTCCGTTCTCTTTGCCGGCCCCTTCAGATGGTGCCTGCCTTTTCCCATACGGATCTTCTTCGCCATATGACGTTCCATCAGCATCTGGTCGATATTCTCATTGGTATACCTTTTTCCGCTTTGATGGATTCCGTACGCCCCCTTCCCCAGAATCATAGCCGCTACGCCGTAATCCTGAGTTACCACAATATCACCTTTTGCGCACTGATTCACCAGTGCAAAATCCACGGCATCCGTGCCTGCTCCTATGATTTTTATCTCACTGTAGGAAGACTGGAGAACATGGCTGGTATCACACAGGAGCACTACCGGAATCTGATACCGCTCCGCTGTCTGTTCCACCAGTTTCACTACCGGACATGCGTCCGCATCTACTAATATTTTCATTCTGTCCTCTCTCTGGCAGTTTTCTTACACATCGCCGGCAGATTTCTTATTTGAATGTGCTAAATAATTTTTAAACCCTCCACTTACCCACCAGTCTTTATCTGTGTGTTATTCTTTTCTCACAACAATGAGAGGAGAAAAGAAGATGCAAACAACGATTCAGGTATCCGGTCTTACAAAGTCCTACAGCACACTGCATGTGATCAGAAATCTCGATTTAACCGTATCGAGAGGCGAAGTTTTTGGCCTTCTCGGCGCAAACGGCGCGGGGAAGAGTACGGCAATCGAGTGTATGCTTGGTACAAAAAAGGCCGATGGAGGCAGCATTTCGATTCTGGGAATGAGTCCGCAAAAGGACCGCAGAAAATTATTCCAGCAGGTTGGCGTACAGTTTCAGGAAGCCAACTATCCGGATAAAATCCGCGTGGACGAGCTGTGTGAAGAGACAGCCTGTCTCTACGCCGCCCCCGCCGATTACAGAAAACTGCTGCAGCAGTTCGGCCTTCGGGAAAAGGAAACGAATTTCGTCAGTGAACTGTCCGGCGGCCAGAAACAGAGGCTTTTTATAGTACTGGCATTAATACCAGACCCGCAGGTAGTATTTTTAGACGAACTGACCACCGGTCTTGACACAAAAGCAAGGCGGAGTGTGTGGAAAAGCCTTCAGGAGTTAAAAAGCAGAGGGCTCACGATCTTCTTAACCTCACACTTCATGGATGAAGTGGAGGAACTCTGTGACAGAATCGGCATATTAAAGAACGGCGAATTTGCATTCTGCGGTACAGCCGCTGAGGCAGTCACCTTAAGTCCCGGTAAAACGCTGGAAGAGGCGTATCTGTGGTTTACGGGAGAGGAGGCTGACGGAGATGAATAAATTTTTTACAATGCTGAAAACCGAACTGAAGCTCTCCTTCCGCGGAATGGATATGATCATCTTTGCCGTCTGCATGCCCGTGGTTGTTGTCATACTGCTGGGAATCATCTACGGTGGGAAACCGGCATTTGACGGCGCGGACTATACGTTTCTGGAACAGTCCTTCGGCGCGGTATCCACAATTGCGGTCTGTGCAGGCGGCGTCATGGGCCTGCCTCTGGTGATCTCCGACTACCGTCAGAAGAAAATACTGAAACGCTTCAAAATCACGCCTTCCAGTCCCCTCCTTCTGCTGTCGGTCCAGGTGGCCATTTACATGATTTATTCCCTGATCGCGCTGGTACTGATCTATCTGGTCTCTACCCTGTTGTTTGGCATGAGTCTGAAAGGAGCCTTTTTGCCGTTTATCGGAGCGTTTTTCCTCGTTATGATCTCCATGTTCAGTATTGGAATGCTGGTAGGCGGCGTATCACCAAATATTAAAATTGCAAGTGTTCTCGCCAGCTTACTCTATTTCCCGATGCTGATCTTTTCCGGCGCCACACTGCCATATGAGGTTATGCCCACGGCCCTGCAGAAAGTCGCGGATGTACTGCCTCTGACCCAGGGCATTAAACTGTTAAAAGCCACATCCCTGGGACTTCCTGCAGAGAACGGAATGGCCTCGCTCATTATCATGGCGGTGATTGCCGTCGTCTGCGGCGGACTATCTATCCGCTTCTTTCAATGGGAATAGGAAGTGCAGTTACAGCCTCTTATCTTTACCGGCGGCTCCTGATGTTACGATCAGGAGCCGCCGGAAGACGGATATGGCAAGTCAGCTTTCATTTGATATTCGCCAGAAACTGCCGAGCCGCCTGTTCGATATTTTTACATGACCGCCCCGCTGTTTTTATACCGTTTTCTTCGATACAAACCACATGAAACGAATAGTTATTAACCGGAACATAGTCCATCTCGATCATGATATTGGCATCCACGTCCTGCAGCAATACCAGCGATGTCTGAATGCTGTTGATACAGCTTTGTACTTCTGACAGATAATCCAGACAGTCCGATTCCTCGTGAAAGATCTCTGTCAGCCTGTTTAACTTTTCAATTCTGTCTTTTGCCGTACATTTTGTATAATTCCACATAGCCCCTCCTTTTTGTATGCCTTCATCCTGCTCCTGCGTGTTTCACTGCCTTTCAGGAAAACGGAAACACCGATTCCTGTATATGAATATTCTACACAATTATGAAGCCGTTTACAATCAGTACTGGCAATTTACGGAGGATAAGTTCTCTAAAATGCAACCGATTCGATATCATCCGCCTCCCCCTCTGCATACCCTATATAGAATTGGAGGCGTAAAGAATGACAAAACAAGAACCGATGAGTATCGTAACAGACAAATACTTAACCTGCTTTCACAACATACTGGATCAAATGGTACAGCAGATGAACGGTGCCAAACTGACTAACAGCATCTCCTGTAATTATATTGTTCAGATGATTCCGCACCACAAGGCAGCGATCGAGATGTCCTGCAACATTCTGCAGTACACCACGCTGATACCGCTTCAGGAAATCGCATTATCGATCATTAAAGAACAGACAAAAAGCATCGAAACCATGGAAGCCATCCGGAGCCGCTGTCAGATGTTCTGCAATCAGCAGCAGAAAATCGAGTTTTTCCTTTGTCACTGCAGGCAGATCACACAGACCATGTTTGACGATATGAGAAATGCATGCTCCACCAATGATATCAATGCAGATTTTATTCGTGAAATGATCCCTCATCACAGAGGCGCCATCCAGATGTCCCGGAACGCACTTCAGTTTCCGGTCTGCCAGGAGCTGAAGCCGGTTATCCAGTCAATCCTTGTATCGCAGCAAAATGGGATCCGGGAAATGGAGTGTCTGCTTAAGACTATAGAGAACTGTCACAGACCGTGCTGACAGTTCTGCAGGCACAGCATGGCGGCCTACGCTTAAGCAATAAAAAGGCCGAAAGCGGGGAAAGAATTTCTTCTCCGCTTTCAATCTAATGTATCATTACCACTAATCTAAATTTCATCTTTCTTTTTCCAGACGTACCACATTCCAGCTATGTCTGCCAAATACCATTGTAAGTTTACCATGATCCAGCCTGGAAGCCTGTGAACACGACGGTTTGACGGTATCCGGCGCAGCTTCCGTATTCTCCGCCTTCAGATCGTCATGGGTCAGAACCAGATGCTCTTTCACCCGGTATCCTTCAAACTGGCGAAGGTCACATGTAACTTCTGCGTCTTCCGTCAAATCCTTATTCACCGCAAAAATTGTAAGTGCTTCCGCCTGCTGATCCCAGATACACACACTGTCCAGGATCGATACGGCTCCATAGCTCTGACTCTCATAGACGGGCGCCTTAATCTGAGTCTGCAGAACCGTTCCTCTTCCATAAGCACTGGCATGCATATATGGATAAAAGATCGTCTGACGCCATGCTCCGGTATCTGATGTCATGATGGGAGCGATTACGTTAACCAGCTGGGCCATGCAGGCAATTTTCACTCTGTCCGCATGCCTTAAAAGAGTAATCAGCATACTTCCCACTAAAAGTGCATCCTCAAAATTATATACATCCTCAAGCTGGTGGGGCGCCTTTTCCCATGGCCTGATCTTTTTATCCTGTTCGTTGCTGTGATACCATACGTTCCACTCATCAAAGGATAAGTGGATGCTTTTCTTTGCGTGCTTTTTCGCCTTAACCGCGTCACAGAGTGATATGACTCCTGAGATAAAATCATCCATTCCTTTCGATCCCGCAAGAAAATCGGCCGTATTATCACTGCGATTTCCAAAATACTGGTGCAGGGAAAGATAATCCACTTCATGATAGCACTCATCCAGTACCCGGTATTCCCATTCGCCAAACGTCGGCATCGCCAGGCCGGAACTGCCGCAGGCCACGGTCTCGATATCCGGATCCAGCCACTTCATCAGCCGTGCGGTCTCTGAGGCGATCCGGCCATACTCTCCTGCGGTTTTATGACCCATCTGCCACGTTCCATCCATCTCATTCCCAAGACACCAAACCTTGATTTGATGCGGCTTCTCATAGCCGTGAGTTCTTCGAAGATCACTGTAATACGTACCGCCCTCAAAATTACAGTACTCCAGCAGATTCTTCGCATCCTCCGGACCTCTTGTGCCAAGATTAACCGCCATCATAACATCACTTCCGGCCTTTCGGGACCAGTCTGCAAACTCATTTAACCCAAATTCATTCGTTTCAATTACCTTCCAGGCCAGCTCCGTCCTTGCCGGGCGCTGTGCTTTTGGACCCACGCTGTCCTCCCAGTGAAAACCAGAGACAAAGTTTCCTCCCGGATAGCGCACGATCGGAACTCCAAGCTCCTTTACCAGTTTCAGGGTATCTTTGCGGAATCCCTGCTCATCAGAATTACTGTTCCCTTCCTGATAGATTCCTCCATAGACCGCCCGCCCCAGCTGTTCAATAAAAGAACCGTATATTCTTTTATCCACATCGCCAGTCAAAAAGTATTTATCGATTATAATTTCTGCTTTTTTCATGTTCTCTCCTCTCAGGTTACCTTAAAATAATCAAAATATGCGGATCCTCCGGTCTTTTTTGTAGCAAAGCTGAACAGCGCAAAGCGGTAGCCCACAAAATGAGTCAGCCTGTATGACAGTTTCAGCCTGCACCCAATCCTGTTCCATCTATTGCCATCGAGACTGTAATAAAAATCAGCAGTATCCGCCATATCACGAAAATCAAAATCAATACGCAGATGTACCGTCCGCTGCACGAACGGTATGCTTTCTGCTGTTACCTCCGGTTTTCCGGTCTCATAGCACATATTGGCAGGCTCAAATGGTTCCGGCTGCGCTCTGTTCATAATCACCCTTGCCGAGCCAGCCACAATCTCTACACCGACATAGCCGTATTGATCCTGAAAAGCGCCAAGACCTGCAAAATCACCATCCTGCATCTCAGATACATCCAGCAGAACCCTGCCGGAACAGACAGGACCGAAGGTCCGCTGCGTCAGCGTATTACGCGCATCCGACAGATTACGGCAGATCGTACCATTCGTCAGCTTAAGCCAGCCCGGTCTTTCATGAAGCGACCAGTACCGGTTATCACAATTGTGGTTCCACTGCCACTGAACTGCCAGCGCACGGCTGTCAAAATCATCGGATTTAACCACATCGGTCCCTCCGGTCTCAACTCCCTCCGTACCCATATCCGGAAGTTTTCCACCGTCGCCAAATACCGGCCAGCCATCTTCCCATGTAACCGGAACAAGCACCGGAATCCTGCCTGTGGAACCGTGGTCCTGGAACAGCAGAGAGTACCACTCACCCCCGGCAGTCTCAAAGATTCCGCCCTGTGCGACTCCCATATTATGAAATCCCATATCACTGTCCAGAACAACTCTGCCCTCATACACTCCGTCAATTCTGTCCGAACGGTAACACAGTTCAATCCTTCTGCCTGAGTGCAGGGGCGCGGGAGGCCAGGAAATAAGAAAAATATAATACATTCCATTTCTCTTATAGATATGGGCGCCCTCGGCGGGCAGGCCGCCCCTCCCGCCCGCGTCTGTTTCAGGAATTATTACCCTGTTCAGACCGCCGGGCTTTACTGCACGGGCATCCTCCGTTAATTCTGTCACCCGGATCACACCGCTTCCATATACCATGTAAACCTTACCATCGTCATCGAAAAGAAGGGACATGTCGTGATAAATGCCTGGCAGTATGTACCTCTTCCACTGACCGTTTTCTATACTCTCTGTTTGAAAAATGTATGTTTTATCTGCATTGTATGCTGTAAATACAGCGTAGTACGTATTGCCGTTATATCTGATGCAGCTGGCCCATGATCCCCGTCCATAGTCATGCTTTCCATTCTGCAAAGTCATCTCATCACAATTTTCCAGAATATCATACACATAAGTAATGATTTCCCAGTGAACCAGGTCCTTTGATCTCATAATCGGACAGCCAGGTGTAAAATGCATGGTCGTACTTGACATATAATACGTATCATCTACCCGGATTACATCAGGATCAGGCAGATCGGTCCACCAGATACGCGCCCCCGTCATTCCAGAGTGAATGAGGCCAGGCTGGCGCCTCCCTCTCCCTTAAATTCGTAATACAGCGCATGGATTCCATCCGGAATCTCAATCGCGGCAGAACTGACCACCCATACATTGGAATATCCAACCGGGATCCTTCCCAAAGTCTCACCATCCCATGCGGTTTTTACTTCAAAACAGCCGTTTCCATAGCCTCTTGTTTTGAGAGATATCCTGGTAATGCCTTTGCAGTCAAAATATTTATATCCGGCTATCGTGGAATCCTGCATATTCGCGATATACCCCGGCTCTTTATCCCCATCCCGGCCATCCTGTGTAATCCTGGCATACTTTCCATCGATCCAGCCTGCATGGTGGAGTAAATGGACATTATCCATCGTTTTAGAAAAAAGGTTACATGCAATGTAAGCCGGGTACTCCCCTTTTCCGGCCAAGGGGCCTCCGTTTAAACCGCATGAGGTCATTTCGGCCTGTAAAATGGAGCCGTCCTCCAGGATCTGAATCGGTTCGGCACAGCCCTGGCGGCTGAAATTGGTTCCATTGGTATGCCTGTGATAAAAAATATACCATTGCCCCTGAACTTCCACCATACCGCCATGATTATTACCGGGAACATATGTGTGCAGACCAGCCGGCTTTCCGTCTGAAATGTTATCATCGCAGTTGCTTACAAGGACACCGCCGTAAGTAAAGCCTTTTACCGGGTACCGGCTTACCGCATAGCACAATTCATGCATCTGACTCGATGAGTAGACGAAATAATACGTATCTTTACACTTTCTGATGGATGGTCCTTCAAAAAACTCATGCCCTTCAAATCCTGTCCCTGCACCGTAGCAATTTCCCGGTACCACAATCACAGGCTCCGCTGTCACTGTCACCATATCCGGACCCAGGACCGTTGCCATGGCTCCTTTCCGGGTCCGGTCTCCCGGACCGCAAAATCCCGTATACAGATAGACGTTGTCTCCCTCCATCAGCACGGCCGGATCGAACTGCGGCTGGTCATTCTCCCGTTCCCCCAGACGTCTCCCCTCCGAATCATGCACATAGCCGTAAAACCGGTATTTCCCGGCAGGGCTTTCACTGACGGCTACCGATACAAAAGGAACCTTATCCAGAACATAATACAGATAATATCTGCCGTCAGCCCCCTTAACCACGTCCGGTGCATAAAGGCACATGCTGCCCTCCTGATTGACAGGGTCATCCGTCTTTTTATAGATCACACCCTCATACCTCCAGTCGCTCAAATCACCGACCGGCGCCGAATAACAAACATAATCATTTAAACAGTATGCAAAGCCATTGAAACGGTCATGTGAGCCGTACACATATACGCGGCCTTCAAACACATGCGGTTCCCCATCCGGGATATATTCCCATGATGGCAGATACGGGTTAAATGCCTGTTTTCCTCTCATCCCTTAACTCCTCCCAACACGATACCTTTCACGAAATATTTCTGAAGGAACGGATATACCATAACAATCGGCAGGGAACCTAAAAATATCTGTGCCGACCGCAGGGTTCTGTCTGATATTGTCGCCATCTGCTGAATCTCTTCTCTCGTCATCATACTGAAGGATCGCTGAACCGCAATGGTCTGTATGTAGGTCTGCAATGGATAGTTATCCGGATTATTCATCAGAATCAGTCCGTCAAACCAGCTGTTCCAGTTCGCTACCAGAGAGAACAGTAAGAGTGTGGCAAGCGCCGGCTTCGACAGCGGCACGTAAATCGTCCACAGGGTCCGCCAATGGCCCGCCCCATCGATAAAGGCCGCTTCCGCAAGTTCTCTTGGAACCTCCCGGAAGAAATTGAGCAGGAGAATTACGCTGAATACAGGAACGGCGCTGGGAAGAATCAAAGCCCAGATGCTGTCCAGAAGACCAAATTGCCGGATCACCATATACCAGGGAATCAACCCTGCATTAAAAATCATTGTGATAAAAAAGAACCACGCGTAAACCGTTCTGAACCGGAAGCTTCCCTTTGGCTGAGACAACGGATAAGCAGCCGTAATCGTCAGCAATATACTTAAGCCTCCGCCCATGATAATTCGTACCACCGAGACCTTCATGGAACGCCAGAAAGCGGGACGCTTTGCCACAAAGGAGTAAGAATTTAAAGTAAATTCCTTAGGCCACAGCGAAACACTTCCCGCCGAGGCCGCCGCGCTGGAACTGAATGAAACGGCGGCCACATGAATCAGCGGAATCACGCAGATCAGCGCCAGCATGAGCAGAAAGACCGTATTCAATACCGGAAACCATTTGAATTTTTTACGAGTTTTCATATACTGCTCCCTTCCTAAAATAACTGATAGTCTGCAAACTTATAGGCAAACCAGTAAGAAACTGAAATCAGTGTCAGTGAAATAACGGATTTAAACAGGCCCACTGCCGTCGCAACTCCAAACTGCGCCTCCAGCATGCCGATCCGGTACACAAATGTATCAATAATGTCTCCGCTTGCATACACAGGCGGACTGTACATGTTAAACACCTGGTCAAATCCGGCATTGAGCACGTTTCCCAGGCTTAATACCATTAACAATACAATTACCATCCGCATGCCGGGAAGAGTAATGTGCCAAATCTGCTTCCAGCGGTTTGCACCATCAACCTGGGCTGCCTCATATAAGCTCAAATCGATGCCGGTAATGGCCGCCAGGTAGACAATCGTCCCATATCCAAAGGATTTCCAAGTCTCAGTCACGATTAATGTAAACGGAAACCATTTATTATCTCCCAGAAAGAAGATCGGCTCGCCTCCCAGGGCTTTGATCACCTGATTCACCAGTCCGTCTCCCGGTGCAAGGATATCGATAAAGATACCTCCCAGAACCACCCAGGACAGAAAATGAGGCAGGTAAATGGCCGTCTGAATTCCTTTTTTTAATGAACTGTGTTTTACTTCATTGATGAGTATGGCAACTACGATCGGAATCACAAGCCCGAAAATGATCTTCATAACGGCGATAAACAGTGTATTCCAGAGTACACTGGTAAAGTTCGGCAGTTTAAACAAATAACTGAAATTCTCAAATCCAATCCATTTCTGATCACCGAACAGGCCTTTGGCCGGAATAAACTTCTGGAAGGCAATCACAATTCCTCCCATTGGCAAATAGCTGAAGCAAATCAGCATGATCACACTTGGTAAAATCATCAGGTGTAATGGCAGTTCCCGCATTCTTCTGCGCTTCATAAAAGGTTCCTCTCTTTCCTGTTTAAAAAATGAGAGGAAAAGTTTTTATGAAACCTTTCCTCTCGCAACCCCATTCCTATTTTTTAACGGACTGATACCATTCGTTAACCTCTTCTGTCATTTCAGCTCCGCCAAGGGCATTCCAGTTTTCAACGAACTTATCGAACTCATCGATCGAAGCGTCTCCCATAATGATTCTGACAAACATCTCCAGCTCCATGGTCTTTAAAGATGCCTGTTTCTCCACCATAGTCGGTGTAGGCGCGCCAACAAATTCTTCTCTCATTATCTGGTCATTCTCGATATAACTGTTCAGTGCATGGAAAACTCCATTTTTTCCATAAATCTTATCCCAGCCCCACTGAGTGGTATCTCCGGCCTCCCATGCCTCCAGATTACTCTGAATTACAGCGGGTTCGCCCTCTAAGATACTCATATCACCAAGCTTACGGGCTTTTTCGATCTCATTGAACGCCTCAAGGTTCTTATTCGTCGGAGCCGGTGCAACCGGTGAAAACTTCCATACACCTACCGCCCCATTTTCTACCGGCATATAGTAATGATTAAAGTCATTATCCTCACCCCAGTTTTTTTCAAGGTGCATGTTCACTAATTTGACGACAGCTTCCGGATTGGGATAATCCTTCCGTACCGCATAGTACCACTGGGTACGGAACTTCTGGGGAACCTTCGGCAGTGTGTCATCTGCAGATACAATCGGATAGCCAACCCAGTCTGCCTCCGGATCATTCTGATAGTTGCTGATCAACGGATACATCGGATTCCACTGTTCACCAAAATCAATCCCCAGCTTTCCTGCTGCGATCATCTCCGCAACCTTTGCGCCGTCCTTGATTCCAAACTCCGGATCGATCTCCCCTGCAGCATACATATCTGCCAGAGCCTTTAAAGCATCCTTTGTTTCCGGCAGCACGCTGCCCCAGGCAAGTTTTCCGTCATCCGTCTTTACCCACATATTGGGATAGGAATGGTATCCTGCAAAAAATCCTTCTACACCCATGGCGCCGCTGTAAAGACTTTTTGTAATGGCCAGCGAATACGTATCATCCACGCCGTTCCCGTCAGGATCCTGTTTGGCAAAGGCCTCTGCAATATTGAGTAAATCCTGCATCGTCTTTGGCGGTTCTAAATTCAGCTTATCCAGCCAGTCCTGGCGAAGCCATAAATAATGGGTGCTCTCTACCGAAGCATCTGCGTAAGGCACAGCCATTAAACGACCGTCAAAGGTTGCCGACTGAAGGATTCCAGGTCCTTCTGAATCATATACCTCCCTTGTCAGATCGCTGGCATAGGTATCGTAAAAATCCGTCATATCTGCAATCATGTCTGATTCTGCCAGCTGTTTCAATTGTGTACGGTTCACAATCAGAACATCCGGCAGATCACCGGAAGCAATCGTAACATTTAACTTCTGTGTATAGGCGTCATCGTTGAGACCACCCCTCACAGTCCATGCGTAACTGATATCAATTCCTAATTCCTCTGAATACAAATCCAGCCACCTGTTCTTGTCAATCGTCTCGCCCGGAGTTTTCGGCAGGATATTGTCATTTAAATCATTATCTACCGTACGTGCAAATGTCATTTTAACTGGCGGATCGTATTTTCCAAACGGATCTCCAGCCTCCGCGGCAGTACTCTCTCCCACAGCAGCCGTACCGGCTTCACCTGTTTCGCCTGCCGAAGATGACGATCCCCCTGAACTTTTCCCACCGCAGGCGGTCAGCAGCAAACTGCCGATCATAACAGCAGATATGCCAATACTAAAAATACGTTTTCTCATATAGCCCTCCTTGTTTTATAATTTATTACCAATTTGTACTATTATTATAACCGTATTTTTAGTCATAATCTACAATCATCTTTTGATTTCTTTTACACATTTTTACAAGGTTTTCTCCGAAGGTTCACATATTTTTACATCCTTTTCCTATTTTTGACTTTCCTGCCTTTGGGCAGACTGAAAAGAATCCCGGTATTCTAAAGGCGAGATCCCCTCTGCCTTTTTAAAAAGACGCGTAAAAGATGCAGCGGTATCGTATCCCACCTTCTTTGCAATTTCATAGATCTTTTCATAAGGATTTTCCAGCAGTTCCTTTGCTTTTTTTATGCGGGAACTTTCGATAAAACCGGAAAGCTTATGGCCGGTTGTCTGATGATAAAGCCTGGAAAGATACGATGGATTCAAATACGTTTTTTCTGATAAGCTGGTCAGAGATAAATCCTCTGACAGGTGACTTTCGATATACTGCTGTACAAAGTCTATAATTTCATTCGTTCTTTTGCACTGTTCCTCCTTCTGCATATCAAAAAGCATATGGGACAGCTCTGTCAAATGCCTGGCCGCCTCCTCCCAGGTGGTATAATTTTCACTGTCATGCAGCCTGTTTAAATTGCAAAACGCGGAAAATCTCGGTACCAGCCGGGAACGGTTCATACAGGAGAGGAAAAAGGTTATGATGGTCTGGTACGCCTCCAGTGCAATTGCGTCGTTTTTATCCCGTATTTTACTGAGCGGATCGAGCCACGTTCCCAGGAGATCAAAGTAAGCCTCCTCCTCACCCGTCTCGACACAGTGATACAGATCACTCAAATCTTTGCGGTACAGCAGCCCCTGTAAAAGGGCGGAAGCACTGTCCGGCTGCACTTTGACGGCAGGAACAAATGCCTGTATCTGCTTCCTGTAGTCTCTCTCGTCAAGGATTGCTTCCATATCATGGCTGATATGGCGGCTGGCCAATTCCATGAGAGCTACGTATTTTTCGGCAATCTCTCCCCACTTACATGATTTTTCGGCCAACACAAAATTAACCGGGGTATTCAGTTTTTCCCGGCAGGCAGACTGGACCATCTCCAGCGTTCCTTTTAAGAATACGCTCATACTCCTGTCGTCCTGGTCCGTACAGCCAGCCGCTTTTCGTGTCTGTACGAAAACAGCGATTTTGTCATCTCCCAGTGGAACTGCCAGACTGTTGACATGCATGGAAAAATATCTGACCAGCAGCTGCTTAATGGAATACATAATCTGATTTTTCTCCCAGAAATCAACTGATTTCGGCAATGTCAGGATTTCCCCCAGAACCAGCATAACAGGCTCATCTGCATCCAAATGGATAAAAAGCCTTTCGAATTCTTCCGCATTCATTTTCAAAGAACTGTCATTGTTAAGCAGTGCAAAAAAATATTTCTGGCAAAACAGATCCCGTGCCAGATCGATCTGGTCCTTTGCATTCTGTATCATCTCATTTGTCTGATTTTCATCGTCCAGTTCCCGGGCCACACTCTCAACAGTCCTTATGATCTTGTCATATCCCTCTGTCTTTAAAATATATCTCACATTGCTGTATTGAATTGCCTGATATGCATAGTTAAATTCACTGTGTCCCGTAAGAAATATTACACGGCACCATGGCCAGCGCTTCTTAATTTCATCAAGCAGCCGGAGACCATCGATTTCCGGCATATGAATATCAGTCAAAGCGATATCAATCCTTGTACGGCTCAGCCAGCCGATCGCCTCCTCTCCCGAATACGCTTTATAAACATCCAGCTCCACGCTGTCAAGATTCGAAAAAATATCGTATAAACCATTGACTATGATTTCCTCATCATCTGCAATTAAAAGCCGATACATGTTACCCCCTTCTTGTTATGGAAACTCCCAACACCAGTTCTGCGCAAAGCCCTCCAAGAGAACTGCGCTTAAGCAGCACCCCGCTGGCGTCATCATACTGCAGTTTCAAACGTCTGTTAATATTAAGCAGTGCCGTCACTTCTATGTCATCAGACTGTACCATCAGATCTTTTTGCAGTTTTAAGAGCATCTCGTCCGTTAAATTTTTGCCGTTGTCCTCAACCATAATATGCAGCCTTTCCTGACATACCAGGAACGAGACCGCTATCTTTCTGTCCTTCATTCTCTTATCAACTGCATGCTCAAAGGCATTCTCAATTAAAGGCTGAATGATCAGCCGCGGAACCGGATACTGTTCAAACGCTTCCGGGCATGGACTGAAGTCAACTTCCAGGTTTTTTGAAAAACGCATGGTCTGAATTCTGGTATAGGTACGGGCATGCTCCACTTCTTCACAAAGAGGGATGATATCCGCAGTATTTCTGGTAAGATAACGGTAATATTCTCCCAAATGATTTGTAAACTCGATCAGATTCTCATCCCCCAGCTGTGCCATCGTGTTGATAATGAAGAAGCTGTTATAAAGAAAATGAGGTTTGATCTGCGCCTGAAGCTGTTTTAACTCCGCACGCTGCGTTAAAATTTTCTGCTTATATGCCTGATCAATCAGCTGATTCAGGCTGTCAACCATTTTGTTAAACCGGGTATAAAGATAAGCAAATTCGGACGATTTAACGGTATCCGGATTTAAACTGGTCTGTAAATTCCCATGTTCCACCTGCCGAAAAACTTCGACCAGATTTTTAATGGGTTTATTGATGTAGCGGTGCATGAACAGTGAAAAAATAAGAATCACCAGGATTGACACAATAATAAAGATCCATATCCAGCTGGTAAAAATCTGCATCGGCATAAATACCATGTTTTCCGGAAGATAACGAAGCAGCAGCATGCCTAAGTAATCCGATTTGGCATAAACAGAGCAATACCGGTAATCCCCAATTCTGCCCAGATTCGTCCCGCTTTTATCCGCGATACTGAACTTGTCCAGGATATCATTGGGCTGCAAAAGTTTTCCCGTACTCACTGCCGAAATCTCATTCCAATTCGTCAAGTCGATTAAAAATGATCCGCTGTCAGGATAGATATTAAACTGTTCTAAATCTTCCCGGAATACGTCCTGATTCAGTTCTACTTCTATCACATAATTGCTGTTCTGTCCTGATTGGTCTAACGGGTAGACGGTAGTCAGATACAGTCCGCCTTCATACCGGATGATCTGTGCGCCTTTCAGCCCGGCAGCTGCAGAAATCCGCTCATATACTTCAGAGTCTACTCCGTCGACGCCGTTTTCAGAAGATACCGTTTTATCGATCGAAAAAATATGGGCGCTGACATTCTTTACATAGCTGCTGCTGTATTCTATCGCGGTCAGGCGCGACTGAAGCTGTCTCATGTCACTGACAATCTCATAAGGACTCATAATGCTGTACTGTACCGCAAGTCGTCCCAGATGCTCATCGTTTAAGCAGGTGTACTGCAGGATCTTAAGCCGCTCAATCTCCTCTTCAAGCTGGTTTAAGTAGAATTCAATCTGGGCTGTTGACGACTTTGAGAGCTCATCGCGCACCGTATCGGCACCCCAGTTTCGTATGTAAATCCCCAGTATAAAAATTGGCGCAAGAACAATTAAAAAGATGGTAATTATTTTCTTAAAAAGGCTGATATTCAGCTTTTGAACGAATGAATGCATATTCCCCCCTGTGATACGTTTCATTTGCTTTACCTAAAACAGTTCTATTATTTTATATTTATTGTATCATATCAGCTCCAATTTGTTTTAACAATCGGATCATTAATTTTTATTATTTTTGCAGTACAACTTTTTCTCCTTTAAAGTTACATAATATTCCTTATAAAATGCACGCAAAAACAGCACACCATAAAATGCATGTGCCGTTTTTGTGTTACAAGAATGATTCTTATGTGTCTGATCCACCCTATCTTTCTTCCAGATTCAGATAGTATTTCATCAATTCCACCGCATGTTCCTGCCTCTGCTCATCATACTTTCTTAAGATGCGGTATGCCTTGGCAGCATTGGAATTCCCGTTTTCATTTTCTGCTCCAAAAAGAATGTAATCGGCGGAGAGTTCCAGGGTTCTTGTCAGTTCCACAAGGGTATCTATTGACATCCCGCAGGTCCCCCGCTCGATATCACCGTAATAGTGATCTGCCCTCCCAATTTTTTCTGCTACCTCTGCGCTCGTCAGACCGAGCGCCTTTCTCCGCTTCCTGATTCGAAGGGCTGCTTCTGTTCGATTATATTTCATGAATTCAACCGGCCTCCTGCCTGAACATACGCCTGGCGTTCCCGACCTTTGTCCGCAGCCTGCGGGTGGCCTGAACAATTTTTTCCAGGCATTCTTCACATTTCGCTGGATCGTCTATACAGGCTTCCGCCACGTCAGCCATACCTGCTATGATATTTGCCATAGTACGAATCTCACTGTTTAATTCCGCTAAGAATCCCGTCGTCCACTGTATCATCTGCTCTGCCTTTTCTATCTCACTGTCAAGTAATTCTGATTTCACTTTTAGTTCCTCTTGTTCTCTGTGACTATCCGTTATATCATAAAAAACATTCCACATGACCGGGCTTCCCTGGTATACCTCGCCGGTAAAACGGCCGTTCATGCGGATCCAGGCAACTTTTCCGCGATTTGGTCTCATGGGACACTCAAATGAATAACACTCTTTCCGATTCCGATAGGCGTCTTCTATCCTTTTCGTTACATAGGCGAATGTCCCGCTGTCTTCGCTGTAGTACTCATCTACCCGGTTATGGTATCTGGAACGAAAACCATCTCTTGTATTTCCGGTCAGCTCATATGCGTATTTATTGGCCCAAAGGACGGTAAAATGCCTGTCCATCATATGCTTGCTGACGCCAAAACGCATTCCCTCTATAATCGTTTCATACTCATTCATCGTTGTCCCCTTCTCCTTCCGACGCGATATCCAGTTAATGCCTGCAACTCGTCTGTCTTCCGGATTCTTTGATCTGATTATTTCATACGAGGCCTCTTACAGCTGTTTTTTGGCCATCCTCTGCCTGAAGCCGCATCCTCCATTCTTCCTGAAACTGTTCCAGTTCACGCACTTTCTTCAAAGCTCCGCAGATCTCACAGATACTGTCTCCGCGCTTATTTTTCAGCTTACAGCCGGTGCAGATCATCATATGGTTTTTCCTCTCTTTCCGCAAAATTCCAGTTCCTCTTCCTTCAGCATTCTCAGTAATTCCAGCGCGCTTCGAAAGCTGACATACTTTTTACCGGAAAGGGAGCATCGAAGCCGTCCCTGCATCGTGGCATTGCTGCGAAACAGAATCTGGACTTCGAAGACCTCTCTGCTTAACGCCGCCTGCTGTTTTAAAATATCAAACATATTCTGCCAGCCCGCTGTTTTTTGTCTGCCCTTTTTTCGCTTCTTTCCGATCCCCAAATAATCCGCCTTCCGTTTTTCCTGTAAAAAGCGGGGATCCATTGATAACATGGGAGATCCTGCAAGTTCGCAGATCTCATCCATTTTCAGTACCAGCTGGTCCAGTCCACAAAAGGAGACCGGTTCCTCAAGACACCGGTTTACGATTGCCCCATAGATTCTGTTCTCCACCTGTCCGTGGATACAGACCATCATAATACCCGCCCAGTCGGTCACGGCCATGGCCTGCATCTGCTGCTCCATTTCCCGTTTCTTTGTCATGATTTCATCAGAATACTCTTCTGTCTCATTCTCTCCAATCATATCCTTCCGCCTTTTTCATACTTTCCGGTACAGCCGCCTTTTTTGCCCTTTTATGCAGCGCTGGTTTCTTTATGAGACAGAAAAGCGGGAACCCGTTTCACTAACTCCTTGTCGGTGTTCCCGCAGTTCTGCCAGATGAAGAAGGCTGATGATTATGGCGTTTCTCTGATCCAGCTGCCGTTTTCATCTACCGGATACCCATCCGGCGTGAGTTCTCCCGTGTAGAGCGAGCCCAGAGGATGCCCCGCCGCTTTCACCGGGCTTAGGTAATACCAGTTGTCTCCCACATTCTGCCAGCCAACCAGCATGCCTCCGGTAAACTGATTGAGATAGTACCATTTCGCGTCTTTTTCATCGAAGTACCAGCCAATGCGAAGACAGCCCTCATCTCTTCCCTGTTGGGAATTCAAATAGTACCACTCGCCTTCCGCATCCTGATACCAGCCGGTATCCATGATGCCTTCCGCATTGAAATGATACGTATACAGCTGCTGCAAATCATTGTATTTTACATTCGCCCACTGGTTTTTTAATCGCTGGCCGCTGGAAAGAACAAAGGCCCACTGACCGCCATTCATTCCCGTTTGCTCCCAGTATCCGTCTGTTCCCACATAATACGTCCTGTAGCGGTTAAATGTATAGCCGGAACCCAGACTCCGTCCACGGCTGCCGGAACCTGATCCGCCTCCGCTTCCTCCGCCGGGATGATTCGGATTCTCCGGGTTGTTCGGATTCTCCGGGTCGTCCGGGTTATTGGGATTATTCGGGTCGTCCGGGTTATTGGGATTATTTGGGTCGTCCGGATCCACCGGACCGCCTGAACTTATGGAATCCACCAAAGCTTTTAACGTCTCGTACTCCTGCAGAAGTTCTTCTATTGCCGGACGGTAAGTCCTGTTGACTACCTCCTGCGCCGAAACCACTGCACTGCTTAGTAACTGCCTGTTCTCTTCACTTACTGAACTGTTGTTCATCAGAGTCTGGGCGATGGCAATCTGCTCCATCAGCTTCTGCCGCGCAGCCTGCCACTCGGAATCATCCGCAGCCCGATAAAGTACATACAGTGTCGCCGCCTTCGTAACCGGTGTGGTAATATCGTATTCAGAGGACGCGGACTCTGTCTTTCCAAGGCCTCCGTACTCATAGACGATTCCGGTGACCGGATCGGTATAATCTTCGAAGATATTCAGATTTCCAAAAGCCTCCGTCTCTTCCAATGACGTCTGGGACTTCACTTTCAGCCGGTGTACGGCAGCCCTTTTCGTATCAACTACTGTTATCTCATGGGCTTTCAAATAGGTCAGTAAATAGGTTTCCCCCACATGGGCGTCAAAAGCTATGGTTCCGGTAAAGTCCGCGCCGTCACCGTTTGGATCCGGGGTCATCGGGATCTCGGTGCAGACCGGAGTCCCCTCCGGACTTTCCACTTTCCAGAGCCTGTAATCCAGATATCCAAGCATGCTCTCATCTATCTCGCTGTACACTCTGATACCAGGTGCAAGATTTCCATCTTCCGGAAGCCCTTTATTCGTTCCGCCCACCTTTCTGGTCAATGCAGAACTCAACGCCCACGGGATCTTAACAGACTCAGAATCTTCCCACATCTCTGCTTTCACTGCATTGGACTCCGACGCCTTCGGCGCACGCCTGTTAAATTTAACGGTATACTCCACATCGATTCCGGCTGTCATCGCTTCACGGTCCTCCGTATTATCGGTCAGAGTCTGAATCAGAGTCTCAAAATAGTTTTCTGATAGATCCAGAGCATTTTTTCCGTCTCTCGGGGCATAGTCCACGGTGGCATTTCCCGGTGTCGCCGTCGAAGGCATCTCGTAGACAGCCTGCAGTACGACGTTTTGTCCCGGCATGGTAATCGTCTGGTTACGCCTTGTCACAAATATCTCAGGATTTCCAATCAGAGGATTCCACTGCTTGAATGCCTGCCCGTTATAACCGGTGATCTCCGCATTGATTTTTACTGTATCGCCTTTCTTTACGATCGCCGACACCGCATGTTCTTCCGTCTCAATCACACTGCCGTTTCTGATAATCTCATCAATATATCCGCCGTTCGTCAGGGATATCGTGTAATATTTTTCCTCCTGTCCGGCATAGATCACCGATACCTGGGTTCCCATGGTCTGTCTGTCAGCAGGCGTTCCCATCTCCCCGGCATGCTTTGCAACGACGATGTATAACTGATTGGGTTCCAAATCTCCCAGTACCGCTTCGTTTCGTGTGCTTTCGGCTAAAACCCAGCCATCTGCATCAGAGCCCGGTACGAAAAGCGTATTCCCGTCAATGTCCATAATCGCATAGTAAGTATCGTAAGCCGCAGGATTAATCGTAAGCCGCAGCCGGCCCTCCGCCGTATCCCGGCCGACCTGATAATTGCTTCCAAGCGCCGGTACCGTCACCTGGGAAGGTGGTCCGTAATCTGATGCATCCGTATGCTCCGGAAGAATTGTTCCCACAGCTGGCTCTACGCTCATGGACAGTTCATATACATAGTACAGGGTGCAGGGATACAGTCCGGTAAAATCACTGTTTTGCAACTGTGCTCCGGTTTTAATCTGCAATATTCTGTGTTCTCCATCTGTCAGGGCATACCGGCGTTCCTCATTTGCACCGGATACTGTGACTTTCCCGCTTCCGTCTCCGGCCACTGCGCCTCGCGCATCCGGCATTGCCAGAATCCCGTCGTCCTCTAAGCTGGCGGGCACAAACCTGGCCGTATAGTGCTGACTGGCCAGAATCACCTGGCTCTCCTGAACACGGTTTCCGCTCTCGTCAAACCAGCCGGCAAAGATATAATATGGATCCGGAACAGTCTGTGGCAGATTTAAATCCGTCCATGGCGTTCCTTTTCCCGTGTGAATGGAAGTCACTCCCGACAGGGAGCCGTGGGCACCTGCCCCAAACGTTAAGTCAAACCATTCGTTGGGATTCTCTTCAAAATTGGCAAACAGTTTTATGTTCTGTGAAACGGAAAGGCTTCCCTCCAGCCGATCTCCCGTCTTATCGCTTCCGTTAGCATTGGCTCTGTACCAGCCGTCAAACAGATAATGGGAGGACGGAGACAGATTCACACCGGCTGTCAGTTCATCAATCGTATATGTTCCGTGCTTTTTAAATTTTGGTGATGTGTCTCCGGAAATTGTTCCATTGGTTCCATTGTAATACTCAATTTTAGACCAGTAAGATTCATCCGAGAGATTCTCATTGTATGTTATGGTCACGGTACCGCCCTGCATGTCGCTGCTTAAGGTCAGCGTTCCATCATCGGGATTGAAACTGCTCTGAGTTCCGGTAAAATGTTCATCCCAGTGAATATTCGGCGGATAATCATATCCCGTCTTCTGCTCCACATCGATGATGACCGGATCGGCCGGCGTAATTTCCCGTATCTCATCATCCTCCATGGGATTGCCGTGGTTATCGATCCGTTTCACCTGGAGTACGGTATGAAAGTTCGGATCAATGTTATATTTATATTGAACAGTAACCGGCTGATTCGGCATTTTTCCCCTGTAATGCATCGCTTCATCAAAGCTGCATCCGGCTGAAGCAGCAGAATATATCCCCTGCCCCTCCAGATCGTCGGTTCCCTCGAACCCTGCCTTCAGTGCTCCGCTCTGCAGGCTGTACGCATTGATCTGCGCCGGTACGATATCGATCTCTGTCTCTGCTGAAAATGTATACGTATCCGGAGTCCTGATCTGTGCTCCGTTGGAATCTACGTACTCCACGTATACCGCAAACTTTTTGGTCGGATCCGGCTCGTAGCGGTAAGCCACTGTTAAATCATCGTTTGGCATGTTCCCGCGGACCGCTTTTGTCGTTGTATTGATGTCCGCGCCGCCATCCAGCCTTCCCTGTCCGCTGGGTTCATCATATCGGCGCACTCTGTTATTTTTTATCAGGACTGATTTTAACCGGTATCCCGGGATGTCCCTCCGGTACGTCGCAGATATCGGCGTATTCGCCATTACCTCCCTCGTCCAGTCCCCGGATTCATAAAATTTCCAGAGATCCGATGCGCCTTCCGGCGGCCAGGCCCCCGCATCAGTGCCGTCGTTGTTCCCGTCTCTGTCTGTATTTAAATCTCTGTAGTGCATAACCGTAAACCGGAACGGCGTCGTCGCATTCCCTTTCCACACGGCCTTGTACGAACTCACCGCTGAATAGGGAAATGCATAGGGCAGCGTTTCAATTTTATTGCCTGCCTCGTTGTACCATCCGTCAAACGTATATCCGGGCCAGTCAACCTGAAATTCCGGAATCTTCGGTCTCTCCCCGGACCCGAAATTCTCTGTCGGAATTCCGGAAAAATCGTTGGAAGATATCAAAGGAAATCCGGCCTGCCCTGTGGCATAAGACACCCCGGTATCCCGTCTCGGCATGGTGCTGTAGCTGGAATGGGATAAATCAGGCCCGGCCTGCGGATCAAACTCAATGACAGACTGATCTCCGTGATTCACCGCATACACCGGGATTCCCGGGGCAGTCATGGAAAATACCATGACTGCCGCCAGCGCACCTGCCAGCTTTGACTTTATGTTAAACTTTTTTCTCATCGAGTTCCTCCTACTGTATCCATGCACCGTCGTCACCGACCAGCCAGCCGTCCGGTGTCATTTCATTTTTATACATGGAGCCCAGCGGTTTTCCAGTTCCTCCGCCATAGTTCCATCTCTCCTTTGCAAAATCATAGACGTATACGCCTGCTCCGGCCGTCTCGAAGTAATACCACTTTTCTCCGATTTTTCTCCATCCGGTCGCCATCACTCCGCTGCTCGGAATCAGATAATACCAGTTTCCGTCTGCGGCGTCATGGTGCCAGCCGGTCTGCATCTTCCCGAAGTTTCCTTCTTTCTCCGTTCTGCAGTAATACCAGTCTCCGCTTTCATCGCGGATCCATCCTGTTTCCATGATTCCTTTATCGTTAAAATGGTACCAGCCGGTACGGTCTGATATACTGGTGCTGCCGTCTGCCGGATACTTGATCCAGGCCCACATTCCGCTGAGCCTCATTCCTCCGGTTAACACAAAAGCCATCTGGCGTTCCTGTCCTTCCGGGGCGCTTACTTCAACCCAGTTTCCATTCGTTCCTACCACGTAGCTCTCCGGCAGCTTCGTGTTGTACGGGTTTTGTCTCGTTCCGCTTCCGCTTCCGCCGCCGCCTTTATTTCCGCCCTTATTTCCATTATCCTGGATATCATCGTAATGGTTATAGCGGTCATCAAGGATCTTCTCATATGGGTCCGTCTTCTCTTTCAGCTTATCCAGTGCGGCTGTAAGCTGGCCTGCCGTTGCTTTCGGATTCTCACGGTCCAGCACCTCCAGAGCCTCCTCTACGGCTTCCTTCAGAATTCCGCTTTCCTCCAGCTTCAGGAAATGGTCGTCACTGATACGGATCGCTTCCCGGATCGCTTCCTCCAGCTTCTGCCGGGCATCATCCACTTCCCGCACATTGTCTTTATAAAAGGCGTATAGGTATGTCTTTCTTCTGACCGGTTCCGATGGATCAAACTCCTTAAAGCTGTCCTGGCTTCTGCTCCAGCCCTCATAGCTGAACTCTGCCCCATCCGGGTTTACAAAGTAGTCGAGCTGTTCTTCCACCTGTCCGTATTCATCGGCATAATATTCGTCATTCGGCGCTTCATCGCGGCGTACCTTAAAGTAATAACGGTATCGGTACTCGACCGGCAGCGCCACCTGATTGATAAAGTACACGCGGTACGCACGGTTGTATACCATCACGTAGCGGCTTCCGGCCTGCGCCGTAAATGCATATAAGCCTCCCGTTTCCTCCGGATCGTATTCCAGTGTTACCAGTGCAGCCTCCATCTCTCCGGTTCCGGGATTTTCCGTGATCTCATACAGCTGATAATCCAGCATGTCCACATCGTCTTTTCCCATTTGAATATAGGTCCGGAAAGCCGCCTCCGGTTCTGCTGCTCCTGCTACTTTTCTTCCGTTTACATATCTTTCAATCAATACATCCAGTCCCCAGGCTCCCTTATAAGCGGCTTCATGTTCCGTCTCATAGTATCCCGAAGCCTTTATGGCGTTGGACTCTGACGCTTTCACTGCATTCTTCCGGTACACCACTTTATACGTCACATCGGCGTGGTTCACATCTAACAGCTCCCGGTCTGCTTCTGTTGTCAGTTCTGCTTCCAGACGCGGAATTTCATTCGGGTCCAGAGCGGTTTCCTTCCGGCTTCCTCCCCTCACTTCATCCACGACCGCCGCATTGCTCGGTGAAGCCTTCGGCCTCTCATAGACAGCCGTCAGCACCACATTATTATCCGGCATGATAAAGCTGGCTTCTCTTCTCGCCGTCTTATCACCCAGTTCTCCGGCCGTGCCGATCGTCGTCTCCCAGTGGGAGAATGGTTCCCCGGCGCCGTTCACTTCATCTGCCGTGATCTTCACCCGGTCTCCCTTATGGGCTTCCTCATATCTCTGCGCCCCTACGGACGTTTCGCCCACCATAGTGATCTCGCCGTTTTGTGTCTCTACAATGTAGTTAGGCAGTTCCAGCTCTGCGCCCGGATCAGTCGTAATCACGCTTCCCTTTTCAGCCAGGCTTTCCGCCGTGACGTCCGTCTTACCCAGCGGCCGGGCCACCACCGTATACTCACGGTTATAATCAAGTCCCGCAAAGGTAAGGGATGCCGGGCTTCCGGACGGCTTCTTAAATCCTCCGTTGCCGGCGGCCGGAATATCCACCACATGGCCGCTGCTGTCCAGAACCGCGTATTCTGAATCCGGATCCGCCGGTTTAATAACGAGAATCGTCTTACCCGTTTCTTCCTCATCGTAAAGGATCTGGTAGTTCGTCTCCAGAACCGGCGTCAGCACCTGAGCCGGATCGCTGATCTGACCGGCCAGTGAATCCGTCTGGCTTCCAATTTCCACATGGACATCTCCCGTCGCTTCATACACCTGGTAGTCCGCTCCCGGATACAGATTGTCAAACACCACTCGTCCCGTCAGTTCATTCCCCCGGATGATCTCCAGGATTTTTCCGGACGGATCTGTCAGGAGATACTGATATCCCGGCGTTGTGTTAAATACGGTGATTCTGCCCTTTCCCTGGCTGTTTAAACCGGCCAGAGTCTCCGGCTGGGTCACCTCCGTTCCGAACACTCCCGGATCCGGGCGGAATCGAATCGTATACGTCTGTCCGTTTACGAGATTCATATCACCGGTCACAGGAACGTCTCCCGCATACCATCTGTCGGTTAAGTAATTCACCTCCGCGGTGTACTGCGGCAGACTTGCTGTAATTTCACTCCATTTTCTGTCGTACATTGTATGAAGGGTCTGCGCCTCGCCATCATTGATGCTTCCGTGGGCGCCCGCTTCAAAATGGATGTCCACCCATTTCTCCGGGTCTTCCTCGAAGTATGCCGTCAGCACATTCTCTCCGGTAAACCGGCTTCCCTCTTCCAGAAGCGTCTCCCCATCATCCATAATTCCATTGTTGTTGGTATCTGTGAACCAGCCGCCAAAGCGATAGTATTGATCCGCCCTGGTTCCAGGCACCAGACGCTTCTCCGTCATCGTTCCCAGGGTATATCCGAACTCAGCCCCCTGATCACTTCCGTCATCGATCAGGACACTGGTACGGTAGCTGCCGTCCCCGCGGTCCTCTACATCAGACGATACCCCTTCCGCCGTCAGGCTTCCATGGGCTCCCGCCCGGTAAGTGATATACGACCACAGATCCGGGTTCCGGTCGTGGCGGTAAGTAACAGTCTCGCTGTCATTCGGCATCGTCCCCGTAAAATCATTGCCGCTCCAGGTAATCAATGGTGTGGATGGAGCGATGGATTTTGAAGCCAGACTGTAGCCGTAAGGTACCCGGTATACCACTTCGCTCTGTGAACATGCTAATCCAACGCCTTCCTCTGCCTGATGAAAATGGACGAGAGGTTCTCTGATATTCTTAAGACTGCTGTCCGTCGTTACGCCGTCCACATATTCCACGGTTAACGGATATCCTTCTTCCGTCGGTTCATAAAGATAGGTCAGGGTTACCGGCTGATTCGGCATCATACCATGGAAGATCCTGTCTGCGTCAAAGCTTCCCGTAAGGGCGCTTACCAGATGGCCGTCGCTGTCGTCCGCCGTATCCCCCGTATCGATGCGCACATCCACGCACTCATAACCATATCTCGTCACCGGCCGGGCTGTAACCGTTTCTTCCGGATAGTGGCTGCTCGTCTGGGCTTCTGATACGGTGGTTCCTCCGGCAGTTTCATGGCGGACTGTGAGCTGGGACTGTGCCGCAGTATTGCCGTAATCCACCTGGTAACGGTAGCGTACCGTAGCGTCCTGACCAGGCATGGTTCCCGCAAAGGCTCCGGTGGTACCGTTAAACTGACCAACCGGCACAGCGGTACCGCTGTAATTGTATTCTGCCGGCGTGGTTCCTGAATCCTCCAGACTCCAGGCATAACCGTGAATCTCTTTCTTCTGGGCTGTGATTGGCGTTTCCACGCTGTAAGCATTTTCCTCTGTATCAGACTGGAATACGATGTCCCCGTTCCGGTTGGAATACTCCACCGTATAGTTAAATTTCACATTGGGATCCGGTTCAAAAACTGCATAGTAGGTAACCGGTGTTTCCGGGAATACACTGGGAAGACCGGCAATGATACTCGGATTGTTCCAGTCATTCACTGAACTCCAGCCCCGGAATACATAGCCATAGCGGCTTACTCTGGGCATCATGGCATTTACATTGCTGCCAGCCGTCCCTGTCAGGGAAGGAGGCTGCGGAGTTCCGCCGTTTGCTTCAAAACGAATGCTTGAATTTACTTTTCTGTATTCATAATCAATGGTTACATCCTGATTCGGCATGATTCCCGTCACTGTTCCATAATCATTTCCCGGATTAAGCTGTGCATGAAGCAGGTTTGACGTTCCCTGTTCAATCGTTACGCCTGCCGCCTCATAGCCTGTCACTTCAGGCGGAGCAGCCAGACTGACAGCTTCCCCGGAGCCGTAGGTTTTCGCCTGAATCGCCGGCGCTCCCGTAATGCTTCCTCCGGTGTCTGCATCCTTGATGAAAAATGTGATCTGATATCCATTTTTCTTTAAAACCGTATTCCTGTCATGGCTTTCACCGGCTCCTGAAAGCCCCGCCGTACCCGAAGTGACATATAATCCGGTCCCTTCGCTTCCTGCACGGTCAGCAAAGAAATTATCCACAAATGGGCTTGGCGATATATCGACTGCACTCCTGCCAAGCGGTACCGCTACGTTTACTTCCTGTGCGGCCTGTGTAGAGGCGCCCCCGGCCGATGCCTCCGGTAACCGGGCAGTCGTGACGCCGATTGCCGAGGTATCTAAGTCCCCCACCACCGTCATATACTTTCCTTCGGACAAATATACATTTGCCTTTTCACCGCTGCTTAATGTATTTCCTTCTATTGAGATACGGTTTTGTATCGTAAATTTACCCGTGCTGTCGAAATTGACCGCACCTCTGTCAACTGCCGTATTACCCGTAATTGTCCCGTAGTTCATCTCCAGGTCCGCGCTTCCCGAAATCTGGATGGCACTTCCCATACCGGCCGCATTCACCTGATTATTCTGCAGAGTGGCTCCGCTCATGATACCGACCGTTCCCCTGTCCGCCGAAAGAATGGGGGACGTATTTCCCGCAGCGCCTGTCCGGTTTCCATCCAGCACGAGATTGCTGAAACGCATGGTTCCTCCGTTGGTGCTGAACATGGGACCTGATACCAGTCCTGAGTTTCTGCGGATTGTAATAATATCGTCAATCGGAGTTCCCTCCCGGCTGTAATCCGAGCTCATAAATGTAATATTAGCTCCGGATGGAACGGTAATGGTCGACGTCAGTTCATTGTAATCCTGTATATAGATATAGCCGACATTGTTTCCAATTTTTGAGATTGCCGCGCCGAGCGTCTTGAGAGGCGTATCGTAGGCGCCGACATTCCCGTCGTTTCCATGGGCAGAGGAAACGTAATAGGAGGGTCCCTTTGCTCCGAAAGCCACCCTTCTGACCGCCGTCTCATATGGCCGCAGCGGAATCGTCCAGGAATAGGTAAGACCGGAATCCACATTGGCAACGCTGTGAGGATTATCCGTAAAATAGTAATTCTGCCTCTCGTTATATCTTCCGACCCATTTTGTGGTAGGTTCCGTCAGTCCCAGGCTGTCATCGTTATAGATGCAGTCAAAGGTTTGCTGCGTCTGTTCATTCACCATATGAAACCCACGGGCATTTGCCGTCAGTGTCGACGCATCGGCCGGATCGCCGGCTCCGGCTCCGCTTCTTCCTCCGACCTGCACATCAGTTCCGCTGGCAATCTGAATCGGGTTATCCTCATTTTTTTTGTTATACACAATATAATCAACCAGGATCCATTTCTGGTCCAGGCTGGGATATACCTTCATCTGCACTTCGATTCCAAGATCGTCAAATGTCTGTATACCGCCGTTGACCGAAATTGCAACATTCTTTCTTCCTCCGGCACCGCCCTGCTTCTGCACTACCGTCTCATATCCCTGATGGGCGTATGTCGTTATAACTGCTTTTAAACGATCTCCCGTATAGGGGTTCTCTGCTCCAATGAGCGAAGCGTCCTCGATACCCTCGATGTCAAATTTTCCTGTCGTACCTTTATTCCATTTATAGGCGGTTGTCAGTCCGCCTCCATTATCCTTCATTCCCTGTGCCGGCTGAAGCTCGGTTCCGGCGGCCATGGCAGACATGGTCAGCCCCGGCACCGGCGGCAAAAAGGCCAGTACGAAGGCCAGCAGGCACGCGATGCCTTTCTTTATTATCCGGCCCGCTCTCATGCTTTCCATGAAAGAAACGCCATTTCGTGATCCATCCATGTTCCAACCTCTCTCTATTCAAAATTTAATCTCTGCTCATCCGCCAGATAATCCAGAAGCGGTTCTGAATCGTAATTAACGATCAATCCGCCGGAGTATTTGTCTTCTCCGCCGCGTCTGTCGTAGTGGTAAAATCCTGGTCCTTCCTCCCCGTTATACCATCTGGGCTTATCCGCATCCTCTACTCTTGCCGCAAACCGGCTGTTTAAGAAGATCAGCCAGCCGCCCTCCTTATCCTTTATGACTTTTCTGTCTCCTGTCAGGATTTTTCCTCTTGTATCAACCACACGGTAGGTATCCTCATCCTCTTTCACAACGCCGTAACCGTATTCCTGATCCGCTTCCAGTTTAAGTCCATTAATATAGAAGGAATTCTTTGTTTTCCTGAGTTTGTTCCGGTTGCCGTAGGCAATTCCGTTGCTTCCGAAACCAAAGGTATGAACTCCGTCTTCCAGTTCCACCTTTATTTCTCCGCCGGTCTGCATAGAGCCGTCATTGAGTTCATCCGGATCAAACAGATATAAGTCCGCTTTTTCCAGGCCGTACAGATCACCATTCTTAAAGTCATCTGATGACCAGTCGTCTATATCGTACTGAGCCACAAAGGTGTCCTTCCCGTCAAACAACACAAAACCGGTACGCATTCTTCCCAATCCGTCGAATGCATAATACTTATCATGGACCTTTCTGATCCGGTTTCTGTATACCTCTCCATTCTGATCCGAATACCACCAGCTGTATTCGCCGTCATTGTAATCCTGTTCGTCCAGATTTTCAGACGGACACATCCAGAACCATGTGTTTTTCAAAAGCTTCCCGCCGTTGTAGCCCGCAAAATATTTTGCAGACTCTGAGCTCGTAGGATTGCTTCGGTCCGCGTTACTGACACTGGCCACCGTGCTCCACCACGGCAGCATAATTCCATACTCGTCAAACCCGTAGGTATTGTCACCGATCGTCTTCTCCTTAATCTTGTCTCCGCTGCTTTTCAGTTTTTTAAAGTTATCATCGAAATAAAGCCACAATTCCTTATATTCACTGTAATTTTTTCCCGTAAGACTGCTCTCGAGATCATCCGCTCCGCCCAGCGTTACGGATCCATAGTCCATCCAGACGCCGCTTAACAGCGCGCCATTCTCACCGGCATAATAGAGACCATCCACCAGCGGATTATCATCTTCCGTCAGCGCCCGGCCTTCTTCATCAATCCAGCCGGTCAGCATTTTCCCTTTTTCGTCAAAAACATATGTATTTCCATGAATCACTTTCTTAAAGCCACCGGTTCTCCGATATGCTTTTCCGTTCGCTCCAAAGTAATACCAGCCATCTTCATAGCCATCTTCTTCTCTTCCATCCGACCAGATCCAGGCAGATTCTGCACGTCTGCCATCCTTATCTGCATAGTACAGCCCATTTCCCAACTCAATGAAACTGTCTCTTACCATCTTTCCATTTGAATCCAGATAAAACCACGAATCCTTTGATTGTTTCCAGCCGTCAGTCACCGGCTGATCGCTCTTATCCAGATACATCCATTCTCCGCTGTCATTGGTCCAGCCCTCAACTGCATAAGCGGGTTGCATCTGGATTTCCGACAGGAGTATGGCCGATAATGCAAACATGGCGGCTGTAACCGTAAATTTCCTTTTTCTCATCCCGTTATCCTTCCAATTTCATTTAATTATCTATAGAAACCCTTTGCAGGGATTATTTTAGGTATACGGACAGCTTCTGCCGTCCAAAGTTCTTTGCTTCCTCGTGGGAAGCGAAAAAGATATCTACACTCTTTCCTTTGATCGCCTGTCCGACATCCTCCACGTGGTAGACGGCACCCTCAATCACAATACTGCTTCCCAGCGGAATCACTTCCGGATCAGCTGCAACGGTATAATCCGGTTTTGGAACCGTCTCCATCTTCGTCAGCTTTACCTCTTTTGTTCCACAGCAAATATCACATCCGCAATAGCCGGTCACCTCAAACTCTCCGAGATATTCGCTTTCTTCCGGTTCAGCTGCTTCTGCATCATTTTTTTCTTCACCGTTCTCTTCCCGACCGGCTGCCGGCCCGGTGTTTCCCCCCGCTGCGCTTTCTTCCGGTTCTTCCTTCACAGACACCCCAGGTCCTCTCTCCGTCTCATTTCTCTCTCCCGGTGCCTCTGCGCTCTCCAGTATCCCTGTAAGCGGCGGCGTCTGAATGTAATTCTGGCCGGAGGCTCCCTCCGAGACGAAGGAATAAACGCCTGTCACCACAACCGTTACGAAGCAGGCAGCCGTCAAAAACCGGATCCATTTTCTCCGAATCCGTCTTCTTTTTTCGGCCCTCCGGAATTCCGTCATCCGATGGCAGCCGGACAAAGATTCCTTTCTTCCATTTTTCCGCCTTCTCACCCGGTTCTTCTGTGCGCCGGATCTGCCTCCATCTCTTCCTCTGACATCAGCTTCCGCCGGCGCTCCCCCTGGCCTTTGTCCCATGTAATATCGCAATAGTTCCACCTCCCCTCAATCCATACCCGGTTCCACGCATGATCTCCGCTGTAGACCGGTTCGCAGTTTAAGCCTGACATTCTGCACAAGGTCAGATAAGCAGAGACGTAACCCCAGCATACGGAACTGCCTTCCATCACGGCATCGTAAACCGTTTTGTTCCGGAGCTCCGTGTCATATTCCACATGGTCGTAGACCCACTCATAAAAGAACAGGGCCTTCTCCTGCTCTTCCATCTCAGCGGCGGCTGCCGCAGTCTCCCAAAGCCTGGCTTCCACCTGCCTGTGCTGCTTAGCGGCTTTAACTGGATTATCACATTGTACATAGACGCAGGAACGCTCTCCGGTCTTTCCCGCTGCCAGTTGGATTCTTTCTTTTCCGAGATAAACATAGCGGTAAAAATAGCGGCCAAAGGATACCGCTTCATCCGCGGTATCAAAGATAATACCTGTATTTCTCATTTCACCCGGCCTTACATCGTCAGCCAGAAGCCTGATCAGTTCTTCGCCACAGATCTCATATTCAGGAATCCTGCCGGTCATTTCCTCCGCATACTTTTCTATTTCATCCCGATCCATGCAGGGCTCTCTGATCTGTGTGTCAGCCCCCGCGCCAAAGGCCGGTAAATTCCACGTAAATGCCAGGCATATGGAAAGAAGTACTGTCAGACACGATTCATAGATTTCTTTCATGATTTACCCTCACATTCGTTTACAACCGAATATCTCTTTTGTTGTAAAAGCAGGGGAAAATAAGCCGTTTGAAAGAAAAATAATGCATTTAAAAGTGAATTGACGGCAGAAACTGCCAGATATGCACGAAAAAAAATGCATGACGATTAAGCAGACCGACCACTCCTCCGTTCGGTCTGCTTTTCGCGTCGAAAAATAGAAAAAAAGGAAAAAACATGTAGATTTAAAAACTTTTATGTAGTATAATAAAATTAATCTGTATTTAATTCAATTTCTGCTTACAACAAAAGAGATATTCGGTTGTAGGATGTGACCAGTAATCCCAGTTTTTCCAGCTGCTGTCTGTGTCTCGTCCCACTTTCTTTTGTGTAAATTCTTGTCGTATTCACGTCGCTGTGTCCCAGAATATCCGCAAGTTTTGATAAGTCCTTTTCAATCTCATAATATGTCCTTGCGAATAAATGCCGCAGATTATGAGGAAATATCTTGTCACTCTCCACTCCCGCCGCCATGCTTAAGGCCTTCATCTCTCTCCAGATATTACTGCGGTCCAATGCATTTCCTCTTCGTGTGATAAAGATCATTCCCTGCATAATCCCTTTACGCTTCGCATATTCCGCCAGCATATTGCAGAGCTGCCTCGTCAAAAGAACGGTTCGGATTCTTCCCTTACACTCGATCTCTGCTTTCCCTTTCTGCACCGCCTCCACTGTCACATATTTCAGCTCGGATATTCGGATTCCGCTGGAACATACCGTCTGAAGAAGCAGAGACAGTCTCTCATTTCCCTTCCTGAATGCCGCATCTACCAGTCTTAAATACTCCTCTTTTGACAATTCCCGGCTTTCCTGGCTGAATGGGCTCGTAGTGATCTTCAAAAATCGGACTTCACAGTCCTCCCAGCGGTAAAATCTGAAGAATCCATTCAACGCCGTCAATGCGCCATTCACCGTTATCGGCGCAAGATGATTCCGCAGATACTGTTTCCAGATCAGAAGGCTTCCCTTATCCACGCTTCGCCCGTTCATGTGTTCCATAAACTTCTGCAGATAATACCGGTACTTCCGTATCGTCCCTTCGCTCTTTTCGCGGCCCGCCAGCCATTCACAGTAATTGTCTATGGTCTCTTCCGTAATTATTCTTTTATTTTGATTCTCAGTTTTTTTCATGGTGCCCTCCGATTAGTAAATTATCATTCTCATATTTTATCCAAATATAAAAAAAAGCATTCAAACACCCGCTCGATCCGGATATTTAAATACCGTTTTCCTTTTTATATTTTTCCGCCGGAGGTACTATGGAACGGAAAACTCCCTGCTGTAATCCACTCCATAGATACCTGCTGCTCACGGGCATTAATAGTCCACCATATTGCTCAACACTGCGTTTGTATCTTCGGCCCAGCTGTACTCGGCCATATAGTTGCCGTTATACGTCCTTCTCTGCTCGATTGATCCATCCAGAAATTCCTCATAGTCACAGGAATACATCTTCGTATTGCCTGCAAGACAGCTCCTGTAATAAAAGCAGATATTTTCAATTCCCGCATTGCGGAATGTCGATCGCATAAGAGAAACCGCCTTTCGGTAAAGCTGTTTGGCGCGGTTATCATACGGCCGGTTTTCCCAGAGCGAAGTAACTATCTGCTCCATGGTTACGGCTCCTCCCCTTGCATTGACCAGAAAGGCAAACAGCTCTTTCGCTTTTCCGTACGGAAAGAACAGCGCTTCTCCGTCCACATACACATTAAAATTACCAAAGGTTCTCACATATATCTTCCGCTCTTTTTTGTCAAAACGAAGTCCCTCAATCAAAGCCTTGCAGCGGTGGACCGCATTTTCCAGTTCCGAATAAGAGTACGGTTTCATCAGATACGCCATTGCCTGAAGCTGGTATGCTTTCATGGCATACTGGCTGTATCCGGTAGAAAACAGGATCTGAACAGCCGGATAGATTTTCTTCAGCAGCTCGGCTAAGTCCATCCCGTTGATTCCAGCCATTTCAATATCTAAAATGGCTAAATCGATGTCATGGCCATGAGCAAATTTCAGTGCTTCGAGAGGAGACAGGAATCCTCCCAGCACTTCTATATCTGCCATCCGTTCCAGATTACGCTTCGTCTCTGACAATATATTAGCCTCATCCTCCACGATAATCGTCTTCATCTTCATGTCTGTCTCTCCTTAAACCGAATCACAGCTCTCGTCCCTTTTCCCGGCTCACTGTGGAGCGCCAGACTTCCATCCAGCAGATAGGAAAGCCTTTTTCTCACATTTTCAAGTCCGATTCCGCTATCCACTGTTCTTTCAGGCATCCGGTCAAATCCGATCCCGTCGTCCTCTATCTCAATACAGATTTCATCACCGGCCTGATACGATGCGATGCGAAGTCTTCCGGTTCCGTTTTTCTTGCAGAGTCCATGCTTAATAGCATTTTCAACCAACGGCTGTATAATAAAATGAGGCATTTGAAACTCATCGTATTGAATGTCATAAACCACTTTGATCTTTCCGGGAAAGCGGCTCTGTTCCACCTGGATATAATTATCCACAAAATCCAGTATATCCGGAAACCGGGCCATCTCCTCCTTCCCCAGCGCGTTTAAATGCGTCCTTAAATACTTCGTAAACGCGATAATAAGCTTCTCCGCCAGATCAGGATCTGTATAAATCAGCGCTTTAATATTGGCAAGCGCATTAAAAATAAAGTGTGGTTTTATCTGCCCCAGCATGATCTGCGATTCCGCAAGCTCCATCTGCCTTTTTAACCGTGAATTCATATACAGCATATGGTACCAGTCATCCATAATATCTGAGACGACGCTGATCGGCCACTGCTCCTGGTTTTTGAACGTCTCTGTTTCATGGGCCGCTTCTCCGGGACCGTCCGTTTCTTCTCCGGCAAACTCTGTTTCAAACCACTTTGCTTTAATAATCATCGGTTTTTCCGCATACATCAACAGTTCTTCATACGTTTTCCCGTCACGCGGCCAAAGGGCAATGCCAATTTCCGCGAATACATTCTCCGGTATCATGCTTTCAAATACCTTATGGATTCGGGCCGCTTTTCTCAGCACATTTTCTTCATTCCCCATGTCCCCCAGAAATACAACCATATAATTGTCATGGACCAGCAGGATATCGGTTGGATAAATCATATAGGTCAGGTTTTTAACGAGGGAATAGGAAATCGCTGATTCTCCCCAGAAGGTCTCTTCGTTTTTGGCCGCCTCATTCATATTCAGTCGGATAACGAGAAGCGCATGGATTTTCTCTGACTCCTTCACAGCTAAAAGCTTATCAATCTTTTGTCTTGCCTCCCTTCTGTTTGATGTGTAGAAGGAATCATTTCCATGGCGCAGGCCGCGAAGCTTTTTATCAATATCCCGCACCCGCCCCACGACGTACATGGGCGTCCGGTCATCGCAGAGTATACTCAGAAAGCTGACATTGCACCACGCATAATCGTGCTTATCGTCTTTTATATAGAATCTCAGAAGAATATCCTCCGGGCTTTCACCATTCATAATATCATTCTGAAGCTTGTGGAATCTGGGAATATCCTCCTTCACGATATACCATTCTATCATCTGCCCATTCAGTCTTTTCCCGGAACCCCTGGCGCTGAATTTACTGTTCCAGTTTTCTGACAAAAGCAGTCTGTCATCGGCAATATTCCACTCGAATAAGTAGTTATCCGATGTGTCCTTTAAGTATTTATCGGTAATGGAACTCTTTTGTATCCAGTAATTACCGGCAATGCCATTCTCCCTCCCCTGTTCCCTTTTCTCCTGTTCCTTCTGCCCCTGTTCCTTTTCCTCCAGCTTGATCCAGATAATCCCGGCTATTTTGCGTCTGCGGCTGATCGTCCACTTACATGCATACAGCTGGACCCAGTAGCTTCCCTGCTCATCTTCCACTTTTATATTGGTAAAATCATATGGACAGGCATGTCTGTCTGTTTCCTCTGTCTGATAAAGATTTCGGACGAATTCATTCAGGCTCTCAAAACTGCTGCTCTGAAGAATCCGGGAATTTGGATCTTCAAACACTTCCCGAAGCTTCTGTTCGGTGAATAAAAAGGTTTCTGACTTCACATCCAGAAATACTATTCCGCAGAATCCGTACTGTTCCTTCAACTGTTTCAGTTTTCTTCGCACGATCCGCATATCATAAAAAAATTCCAGCAATTTTTTATCCATAATGCCCGCCGTTTCTGAGTTCTGCCATCCTTACCCCTCTCCTGCACCTTCTCATCTGTTTCTTTGTATTAACGATATTCTATGCTATTACACAGGTTTTTTCAACATATTTCTCGTTGCCATTGTTAAACAGCATACCATAATGCAAGCTACAGCTTTTAGACGTAAGCGTTACGGAACCGTGAAAAATATATATTTTTGTTATTTTTTAAACGTACTTTATGCAAAAAACCATTGGTACTTCGGACGCATATACTGTAATTGAGACTATGTCTCATCAGTACAAAGGTCCAGGCAGAGCGGCTCTATCAGCCGTTGGAAGACAAAAGCTGTGCAGTTTTTAGACAACCGCAGCCATGTTAACATCTGACTGACAATATAACGCACCAATGACAGAAGGAAAATTTTTATCACGATTGACCTGCAGTCTTCATTGACTGCATCACTGTTAGATCAGGAGGACTACTATGAAGAAGCAAGTGAACCCGATAGTCAGCATTGCATCCATTATGGCTGCACCTGCAAATGGATCTGTGCATGCAATAAATGGATCAACAGACGGTACGGCAGCGAATCCGCCGACGGCCCGTACCAGCTCATTCATGTAACAGCCGCTGCATCTTACAGCGATGCCGGACTTTCGCCTTATACCATGTATCACTACCTCGTACAGGCTTACACGGGCAGTCAGTTCAGCTTGCCAAGCGTTCCCGTCAGTGCAATGACTCCTTCCTGCGGGACTCCTGTTCCGCCATGCCGTCAATGCTGCTGCCCTTGCTGCGGCTGTGATCCCTGCTGCTGTAATCCGCAGAACAATGCAATCGGCCTGTAAAGGGCAGATCCAGGAGGAGTCCCCTGGCAGCCTGCCTGAGGTTCATTTAAAAATACGGATAAACGTATTCCTCCTCCGGCTTCTCGGCTGTCTCAATACTCTGGGCCTTTAACAGCAGGGACTGGCCGTCCTCGCTGATCCCTAAGGTTCCTTTTACCACCACCCAGTCATCGTCTTTAAAATCCAGCGTTCCTCCATTGTCCACCAGAAAGCCGACAGGGCTCAAATCCGCAGCGCAGCACCACATAGACAGGCGGACCAGGGCAAAATCACACGTTTCCCGGATTTCCGAATCACGATAGACAAAGCCTTTTATTATTACCGTATAGCCTTCATACCTTTCATAGGAGCTGCTCAGTTCATACATCCACGGATAGTAATCCTCATCTGCAATTGTGATGGTATTGGCTGACTCATCCAGACCGCTTAAGTTATCCTGCGGATTTTCCTCTCCGTCTGACCGGGCCGCATCCGTTCCATCATCGGAAGGCACATCCTGCGCTCCTCCATCGGGTGTCGGTATCGGCTGCTGTCCTCGACGATCTGCCATCTGCCCTCCGTCCTTCCCGGAAGATACAGGGAAGCCTGGGCTGTCATAGCTTCTGACCATACTTCCCCCTCCCGGCGCGGCCGGCCGCAGGGCAAGCAGCAGAATCGGAATGATAAACACAAAGGAACGCGCCAGTTTTGCCCGGTACTGCGGTGTCAGCAGATATCTTCCATTCATCACCGCCCATAAAAGCATAAAAGCGGCCATGCCATAAAGGTATGGTTTCATCCTCGGCGTCACGTAATTTAAATACCGGCCTGAATACGTAAGATGAAACAACAGGAATCCAAACAGCAGATAACAGATACATTCTGTCAGTACCTGAACATTAATTCCTTTTCCTCTCAGCGTCATATTCGGATCCCTCCGCTCCCCCAGAGCATGAACAGCATCATCACCAGGAAACAGACAAGAAATGCGGTTACAAACAGGCGGAACACAAAAGCAGATTTAAAACCGGAAAGCAGCATGGCGGCATTTTTAATATCCATCATTGGACCAAATACCAGAAAGCCGAGAACTGCCCCGGCAGGAAGGCTTGCCGCCATACTTCTGGCCACCACGGCATCAGAGGAAGAACAGAGAGACAGCACAAAAGCCAGTCCCATCATCAGAAGAAGCGCTTTCCACGGCGCCGCCCCACTGCCTGCTGTCACTGCCTGAGGAATAAAATCCTGAAACAGCGTCGATACAAAAATCCCGGTGAGCAGAAATTTCCCCACGGAAAAAAATTCATTCTGAGCGTGCCGCATGATCAGGAAAAAATGGGACAGCCTGCTGTCTGCTGCTGCCGGCAGGCTGTAATTCTCGCACGCGTTCTGAAGAGGCACGGCATTTTCCAGCAGATAATCCTCCGGCGGTTTAAACAGGTAAGTAAACCCGCAGAGCACAGCACAAAGCACCCCCAAACCACATCTTGCCGCGATCATTTGATAATTGCCGTTAAACGCGTACCAGGTGGAAAGGATGACCACCGGATTGATAACCGGGGATACCAGCATAAAGGTCACGGCAGCAGGCATCGGCACTCCCTTTTTGACCAGGCTTTTAAATACCGGGATGGACGCACAGTCGCATACCGGCAGAAAAAATCCGGCAATGACCGCAAACAGCTGGCCCGCCAGGATTTTTTCGGGGAATTTCCTTTGAATCCAGTCCGGTTTTAAGCAGACCTGTATCAGCGAGGAAAGAAGGACCCCAATCCAAAGAAACGGTGCGGCCTGTAAAAATACTCCAAGGTATACACTGATATACCGTCCGAAGGAAAATCCAATCTCGTCAAGGGAAGAAACCGTCAGTAAAAAAAGCACTGCCGCCGCGGCGGCCATCAGCAGAAAATGCTGCGGCTGCATGCGAACATGAAAGATATCCCGCATAAAGCGCTCCCATTTACGGTCAGTATATACCCGAATGTCCGGGCTGCAGTTATACAGAAGATCCGGTTTTACCCTGCCGTGTTCCCTCCCCTTTGATCTGATGTAAGCGCAGTCACTCCCGGCAATCTGTGAAAACGCGGCTGCTCCGGCATCCGGAATCCCCGCCTGAATTCCCGTATCGTCCGCAACATAGACTACCTTTTCAATGCTCATCACCGTTTTTGCCATAAATTGCAGAAACATTTCCTCCAGTTTATGGAAGTGTTCCATTCCGTTCCATTCAATTAAAATTAATTCTGTACTGTGGCTGTTCAGATATTCGATCACGGTATCGGCAATATCCAATGGCGCCCGCTCCAGCTGGCTTTTAGAGAACACCAGCTTCTTAACACGCTCCTGTTCTGTTAAAGGTGTTTCACCAGATTCAAACTGGAGAACCAAAATGTCCAGTTCGTCCAGTTTTTCTTCGATCAACCGGTTGATGAGGGTCGTCTTTCCCGAATCCAGGAGGCCGGTTATCACCCATGCCGGCACTGTCATACTGTTTCCTCGCTGAATAACATTCGTATCTGCTTCTCATTAAGGCCGGTACCCGTGAAACAGACCTGATTTCCCGCTGTATTTACAGGTTCAATGCTTAAATAATCCGGCAGATAGTGAAAGACCAGCCCGCGGCTTCCGCTCGCCACAATCCCTTTTCCGCGGAGGATTTCTCCTTCCGCGTATGCTGTAACATGCATTACCTTTTTTTGAAGCTGTTCCTCCGTAAGGGATTCCTTCCATTCTATGGTAACAGAAGCGAATACCTCCCCTGCAAAATGGCGGCGGATAAAACCGGCTTTCTTAGACTGCTCTCTGCTTTTGCGAATTCGCACAGGCTTCATCGCCACCGCCGTCTCCATCTCCAGCCTGAAGATGCTGCTGTTTCGCAGACCCTGGCGGAATACCGATGCGGGAATGGATTCCCAGAAGTCCGCCTCGATTCTGGCCTCCGGATTCAGTTCCCGAAGTTTAGCCCCTACCGTTCTAATCTCTTCGGCAGCCTCCTCCTGGTGGCTCAGCATAATCAAATCAGCATAGGCTATCTGATCCTCAAAAAATTCGCCGTAATTTTTCCTGTATTTATCAAAGGAACGGACATCCACGACTGTGATTGCCTTTTTTAAATGGAGGCAGCCCTTATCTTCCTGTTTGAAACAGATTTTAATGATATCAGATAATTTTCCCACGCCCGACGGCTCCACTAAAACAGCCTCCGGCGCATACTCTTTTACGACGCGCTCGATCGCTTTCTCAAAGTCTCCGGTCAGGCTGCAGCAAATGCAGCCGTCACTTAAGCTGGTAACAGCCAGATTGCATTCCCGCAGCAGTCCGGCGTCAATTCCGGCCTCACCGAAGTCATTTTCTATCACAACGATTTCCTTATTCCTGAACGCGGAACGCACCATTGTCTTAATCAGTGTCGTTTTACCCGCGCCTAAAAAACCGGATATAATGTAAATATCAGTCATATGCACTCCATTCTGCTGCTCATCCGGCAGCTCTCGTTATTCCTGATCTGTTTCTCCCACTCCGGCTCCTGCCAGCCGATTCGTACCGTTTTCCTCTCTGTACTCCGTACATGACTATTTCCGCAGTAAAACTCTCTTTCCTGCAAACACCAGTATTAAAACCGTCACTCCCACCAGCACGATCGTGCCGCCCGGCTTCAATCCCAGGTAATAGGCGGCGAACAGCCCCGTGATCATAAACAGAACGTCCAGCACCACTGCACAGAGAAGCGTCTGGCGGAAGTTTGTTCCAAACTGCATCGCGCAGGCTGCGGGAACCACCATCATGGAAGAGACAATGAGCGCCCCTACTGTCCTGGCAGCGACAGAAACCGTCACAGCGATTAAAACGGTAAAGAGGAAGTTCACCGCCTTTACCGGCACTCCGGCCATCCTGGCGCTCTGTTCATCTAAAGATATGTAAAACAATTCTTTGTACATCAGCAGAAACAAAAGCAGAACCGTTATGCTGACGGCAGTCACCAGAGCCAGCTCCGTGTCACTGACTGCCACAATACTTCCAAACAGAAAGCTGTTAAAATCAGCCGCATTCTTTACAAATCCCGACAGGACGCCTGCCAGGCCGATCCCGGCAGACATGACAACAGCGATGGACATCTCTGAAAATCTGGGAAGCTTCCTGCGTATCGCTTCAATTCCAATGGCAGCAATCACACAGGCGGCCGCAGCCGTCAGGACAGGATTCAGCCCCAGGATCAGTCCGGCCGCTACCCCTGCCAGCGATGTGTGGGACAGGGCATCCCCAATCATGGACAGACGCCTGCATACCATCACCATCCCGATACACGGGATGACGGCCGCCAGAAGAATACCGACAAGGAAGGCCCGCTGCATAAACGCATATTTAAAGATCTCCATAACACTCCTCCTTCGGTCCTGACCGGACCTGTTTCATCGTACCATCTTCTAAAAACCAGATATCATCCGCATAAGCTTCCAGCCGTTTCCGGTCATGAGTGATAATCCATATGGTCACCCCCTGCTCCCGGTTAATCCGGCAGAGAAGCTGGTAAAACAGCATGGTACTGTTCTCGTCCATACCGGAGGCTGGTTCATCCAGCAGCAGAAGTCCGGGCTCATTCACCAGAGCTTTTGCCAGCAAGACTCTCTGCTGCTGCCCTCCGGACAGACGGCCGATCAGCCTTTTTGCAAACGCTTCCATCCCAACCTTTTCCAGCGCACATCGGACCTGCTCCTTCTCCTTTTTCCCTGCAAACCGGAATCTTCCAATCTGGGCGTATAAATTTGCCTGGACGATCTCCTCCACGGAGGCCGGAAAGTTCTGACAGGTTGCCATGCCGTTCTGGGAAACACAGCTGACCTTCTGCCAGTTTTTAAACTGCCGGATCTCCCGTCCCAGAAGTTCGATCCTGCCGTTCTGTCCATTTAACGGAAGTTCCCCCAGCATAAGCTTTAGCAGGGTGCTTTTTCCTGCCCCATTGGGGCCCAGCAGAACCGCAAACCGGCCCTCGGGAACGGTAAAATTTATGTTTTTTAATATCCTGGTATTTCCGTAGGAAAAATCCAGTCCTTTCACTGCAATGGCATCCATTCTCTCTTCTCCTGTTCCTGTCTTTATTCCTGTCCTTATTGCGGTCTTTATTGAAGCGCTGCTTCCAGCTGCTTTAAGTTATCTTCCATTACGGAGAAGTAGTCCGCTCCTCCTTTTATCTCCTCGTCGCTTAATCCCTCTAACGGATTTAAAACCCGGATCCCGGCTCCAGTTTCCCTCGCAATTGTCTCCGCCACCTTCGGGCTTGCCAGTTCTTCAAAAAAGATGACCCTGACGTGATTCTCTTTTACATAATCAATGATTTCCGCCATCCTTGCCGGATCCGGTTCAGAATCAGGGGACAGTCCCTCGATGCCCATCTGGGTCAGCCCATAAGCATCGCAGAGATAACCAAAGGCCTCATGGGACACCACAATACTCTTATTGGGCAGGGCAGACAGCGTATCCTTATATTTCCGGTCCAGCTTATCAAACGCTGCAGCATAGGTCTTATAATTTTCTTCATAGTAATCCTTGTTGTCCGGATCTGCTTTGACATAAGCATCTTTTATGTTTTCCATTTCTTTCTTCGCGTTCTCCGGACTGAGCCATACATGGGGATCGAACTGACCGTGGCCTTCCCGGAGTGTAAGTCCGCTGGAGGCTTCCGCCACGATCAGGTTCCTGGTTTCCAGGCTGGCCAGCACATCATCGGCCCAATGCTCCAGCCCCGCCCCGCTGTAGACAAAGAGGTCCGCCTCCTCCAGATTCCTGATATCGGATACAGCCGGTTCCCAGTCATGTGGTTCTGTGCCGGCCGTAACCATGTTCGTCACCTCCGCTTTATCTCCGCCAATTTTAACAGCAAAATCAAACATGGGATAAAAGCTTGCCATTACCTTCAGTTTCCCGCAGTCTGTATCCTTTCCTTCACGTTCACTTACTGCAGTCGTTTGAACCGGCTCTCCATCAGCGCCCCCGGGTGCGGCGGTCTTTCCGGAGCAGCCGGAAAGCAAAGCAGCAGAAACGAGCGCCGGCACGACCAGCCGGCAAAATGTAAAATTTAGTTTTTTTTTCATTATGATACTCCTCCTGACATGTGTTTTTATAGTGATATCAAATAAATGCGCACACAAAAAACAAGGCAGATTTCCAGCCTCAATACACCACTCCCTGACAGGACGTCCTGACTCACAAGACGCACTGTCTCAAAGGGCATTGGTTATATGGATAGAAAACAGCCTTGTCAGAAGGAAGTTTCAATTATCTAAACGGATTTTCAAGCTGACCAAAGAAACCGGGCACAAAGAGCGTCCGGACTGGTAAGATAATAAGAGTTTCTGAGTAATCATATATGTAAAGATAACGACCGCTCCTGTGCCTGCCGCTTCTGTTATCAAGCGGATTGTGGCAGCGCAGGCATGAAGCTCCGCGCAGACAGGGCAGTCCTCACCTGTACAATCATGTTCCGTATGGGTAACGATAAAAAAGCCGGAGAGAAGCAGCACCGCGGTCACAAGGAACGCTGCCAGGAATGCACAGATTCTTTTTTGTTTTATAGAACAGTTCACTTCGTCTCCTCCTTTCTGCTGCAGATTCTTCTGCCGTCATAAATCACTTTTTATGCCAGAATGCCGATCTTTGCAGCTTTCACAATAGCCATACAGGATTGTATGCTGCTGATCCAGTTCAAATCCATGTTCCTCATAAATATGGTCCAGAAAAGCTTTCATTTTAGAACATTCGAGAGGAATAAAACGGCCGCAGCCCAGGCATACCAGTTTCCCCTGCTTGTTCAAGTCCTCTTTGTCCACAAAACAGTAGCGGACTTTGGCTCCATCTTCCGTTGGAAGCCTGATCATCTTTCCATCATCGACCATGCGTTCCAATACCCGGTATACGGTTGTCTGTCCGACAGCCACCCCGTCCTCTTTTAGACAGTCCATAATCTGGTCCACCGTCAGAAAGCGTGACTTCTGTTTTTTCAGACAATCTAATATGATTTCCTGTTGTTTTGTCTTGTATCTGCCTCGTTCTGCCATATGGGCGCTCCTGAATTTGAAAATGATTTTTATTTTTATATTATAACAATTTCCCGGTTCTTGTCAAGAGATCAATTTTTTCGCATCCTAATGACCGCAGAAAAGCAGGGAGGAGAAGCGGGTTTGATTCCGCTTCCTCTCCCTGCCTCTTAAATCAAAGCTAATTCAAGGATTCACAGTGTCACTCTTCTCACCCATACCATCATCTCTCCGGCGCTTCGGTTGGCCCAGCTGTAGTAGGGAATCCACAAGAGCTTCTTTTCATCATACTTCTCATTCTTTTCATCAAAGTACAGAGGGATACCTTCCTCCTCTCTGATCTTTCGTCCCACAGATTCCAGGACAACCACGCCTCCCAGCAAATCCTTTCTGTATTCTTCTTTAAATACCGTTTCCTCGGGGATCTCGATGCAGTGCAGGTCAGGACCGTTGTCCGCCTCTTCCAGGCAGTACACCACTGGTCCGCGCATCACTGCGGTTTTCCCCATATTATCCCTGACCCTGGGATTAGACCGCACCAGACGGGCTTCCAGCTTCATAACAAAGACAATTTCATGCCGTCCTTTCCAGCAGCGCTTCAGATAGAGGTATCCGGCTTCTGTCCGGTATCCCACAGGTTCTCCATCTACAAGGATATCAAACTGCCTGCACCACCCAGGCAAATGCAGTGCGATTTCCCATTCCCTGCCGCTTTCGCATTCGGTCACAAGCTTCACGTTTCCCGTCCATGGGTATCCTGTTTCCATATGGATATGGGCAGCTTCTTCTCCTGAAAATACCTCCGTCTCACTGCCGATAAACAGATTGACATACAGCCTGTCTTCGCTCTGCGTATAAATATAAGCTCCCACAGACTCCACCAGACGTGCCAGATTCGGCGGGCAGCAGGCGCATGCAAACCATTTCTGCCGTTCTACCTTTACATGGCGGAATGCCTGCACCTCCTCATCCTTCTTCGGATATACCTCCAATGGATTCACATAGAAAAAGCTTTTTCCATCCAATGCCATACCGCTGATCGTACCGTTATACAGCAGACGCTCCATAACATCAGCGTACTCCCCGCGCTGCTCCATCTGCAGCATGCGGCAGGCAAAAAACACCATTCCCACAGAGGCACACGTCTCACCATACATTAAGTCTCCCGGCAGATCGTAGTCAATTGTAAAGGCCTCTCCATACGCGGAAGAACCAATCGCACCGGTAATGTACATACGCCTGTTGACAATACTGTCCCACATGGCTTTACACGCTTCATAGAGGGTGTCATCCAGTGTTTCCCTCGCCACATCTGCCATACCCGAATATAAATATACGGCGCGTACCGCATGGCCTGCTGCATCCTTCATTTCTCTGACCGGTGCCCCTGCCTGATAGTAATGGAACTGAAAGAAGCTGTCCTTCCATGGGTATTCATTGTGGTACGTTTCGATCTCCTTTTCAAAACAGCAGGGCTGTTTCCCCCGCTCATCAATAAAATATTTGGCGAGTCTTAAATGCTTTTCGTTCTTCGTAATTTCGTACAGCCTCATCAGCGCCATCTCAATCACTTCATGACCGGGATAAGAATGAAGCTTGCCTTCCTCCGGGCCAAATACCGTATCGATATAATCCACAAACCGGATCATTGCGTTTAAAAAACGGTCCTTGCCCGTCACACGGCAGTAAGCGACAGCCGCCTCCAGCATATGTCCCGCACAGTAAAGCTCGTGATGACGCATGACGTTGGTCCAGCGCTTCTCCAGGCCGTTGATGGAGTAATAAGTTCCAATATATCCGTCAGGCTGCTGTGACATGATAATCAAATCCACTGTATCGTCGATCTTTTTCTCCAGTTCCTCATCGGGATGCCATTCCAGGGAATAGGAAGCAGCTTCTATCCATTTTGCAACATCACTGTCCTGGAAAACCCGGCCGTCAAATTCCGCATCCATCAGGCCGGCCGCCACCTTGAAGTTCCGGATGCAGTGGCTGGGCTCTATATCCGGAAGTTCATCGTTTAGAGCTTTCCACTGATATGGGATCATCTGGGTCCTTGTCACTTCCATAATCGGCTTCCAGAAGGAATCCTCCACCACAACCGATGCAACGGCCTTTGTAAAATGCTTTTGATTCATATCTTAGTCCATCCTTTATTGTTTGTCTTTTTTCGCCGTGCTGCCCCTTTATCTATATCTGATCAAACTCCCTGCGGCAGTCCTCTATAAACGACTCCACATGGTCGACCGAAAACAGATAGCAGTCTTTTATCTCCCCGGATCTGATCCGCTCTGCCATCTTACCCAGCCGCACAAGCGATTTTTCCGCCATGGCCTGGTTTCGCTCCGAAGGAGTCTTTCTCTGAATCAGAAGCCGGATATATGCCTCATATTCTTCCTGATGAAGCAAAACCCATACCTTCATATCCCCATAACGCCGGATAATATCTTCGTAATCTTCCGGCCTCATCCTGTTTTCCAGCAATTTCACGTTCCCGAGCGCCTGTTCGATCAGATGCAGGGATTCCTCGTGCAGTTCCCGGTGCATCCGGAGTATCTTACTGCCCGGCCTGATCAGGAGATCGTAAATATTCTGCTTGTTTTCCGGAGTTGGACACCAGTGAATCAGCGCTTTTCCGTAATTAAACAGCCGTGACTCCAGGTGCGAAAAGTTTGGAATATGAGAATGGTCATTGGTCCTCACACCAAATTCAAAAAAGACTTTTCTTACCACTTCATACGACTTTCGCAGGGCAGAAGCCAGTATCAGTTCAGATTCCTCGTCTGTAATTCCGTATTTTCCGGCGATCCATTCCTTCCACGCCACCTCGGGATCCCTGTCCGCCTGGTCAGAAAGCTGCAGCAGATAATACAAATTAATCTCATTGGGAGAACCCAGAAGGCTCTGTCCATCCCAGATGGGCCGTACCGTAATCCGTTTTAAATTAGCGGTCGCCTCCATGGCATCATGGACAGTTGCCTCCATGGCCTCCGGAAAACAGCAGGGCACCAGGGAAAGGCCGTGGTATTCCATGCCGCAGCAGAAGCAGAGGCCATGGTTCATGTGAGGAAGCCGTTTGATCAGTGCCGGCGCAGGCAGTGCCGGGTTAAAGTCTCCCGTCGTATAGTTATGCTCCAACAGGATCGGCAGATCTGCCGGGAAATCTTTCAGTGCCTCATACAGAATTTCTTCCTGGTAAGGAAACCACACATGAGTCAGCAGCGTAAAGCTCTTTCCACAGTCTCTGCAGGCTGTGGACACCGCCTGAAGCATCATACGCAGATGATCACCGAAGCTTAAATAGGGGTAGGACTGCCCCTCCTGCTTCATAACCAGTTCCGGATGTTCACGTAAGGTCTTTTCATTAAAATCCAGACCATAATTCATGCAGCCAAAGAAATTATTATAGTGCAGCAGATTCTTTGATTCAAAAAAGTACATGGCAAGTTCATCCAGCTCCGGAAAGCGTTTAAAGATGCCGCAGGCCGCATCGTAAAGGAGTTCCCAGAAGAGGCCGTTGTTTAAATTTCTCACCTGTGGATATCTCTCCAGCAGACACTCTAACGGCGCATAGTCTCCCATCATATATGATACTTTTTTTCCATTCTTTTTGCATATACGGACGGCTTCGTCTATAAATGCATTCGTCTTTGTATCAATTTCAATTCCATTGTCCGGGTACTTTGAAAGCTCCGCATGGTTGAAAAAGTACCCGCTGTGCAGCTGTACCCAGTCAAACCGGCTTCCGGCACGCTTCGCAAAATCGAAGTACTTCTCCAGTTCCCCGATATCTCCCGCCGCCGCGTGAGCCTTTCCAGTATCTGCAAACAGAAGAAGCATTTTTTCCATGTTTCTGCTTTCAAATGAATTCCAGCGCGGGAACATATTATTTGTTATTGTATCGTTCATTTTTTATCCTTTCAAACCTGTTGTCGCAACACCTTCGACAAAATATTTCTGGGCAGCAAAGAAAATGATAACACAGGGCAGTATGGCAATCAGTGAAAGCGCCATAATCGGCCCCCACGAGATTCCGCTGGAACTGTCCATACACATCCTCAGCCCCTGCATAACCGTATATTTATTAACACTATTGATAAAAATCAATGGATTAAAGTAATCATTCCAGGTCCAGATGAACTGAAAGATTGCCATGGAAAACAGGCATGGCTTCGCCAGCGGCAGTATCATATACACAAAGATCCCAAATGTAGAGCACCCATCCATAAATGCGGATTCATCAATATCTTTGGGAATCCCCCTGATAAACTGAACCATGGAGAAGATAAAAAACGGGTAACAGGCAAACAGGGACAGCGCATAAAACGGTACATAAGTATTCAGCCAGCCCATCTGCCGGAACATGATATAACGAGGAACGATGACCACTGCGTTGGGAAGCATCATGGTTGAGAGCATGGCTCCGAACAACAGGCCGTGCCCTTTAAACTTAAACCTTGCAAATCCATATGCCACCAGCGAAGAAGAAATCACGGTAAACAGCACAACAGGAACGACAAGGATACCGGAATTCTTCATAAAGTGGCCAAACGTGTACGTCCCTACGCCTTTCCAGCCGTTTATGTAACTGTCAAACGAGATACTTTTAGGAATCAGACTCATGGAAGTCATCAGTTCCTGATTCGTCTTAAATGATGCGGACAGCATGAATAAAAGGGGATAGATAAAGACAATTCCCAGAGCAGTCAGCACCAGATAGGATATGGTTTTCAGCACAATTTTTCTGATTTTAGCTATTTTCCGGTTCATCATCAGCCCTCCTCATCGCCGTAAAAGGTCCATTTCGCACTGGTCGAAAAGATAAATACAGTAAAGATTATAATTATGATAAACATAATCCAGGAAATTGCAGATGCATACCCCATTTTACGATAGGTAAATGCATTCTGGTACAGCGTCATCGCCAGGACCTGTGTCTTTTTCACCGGACCGCCGCCTGTAATAACCGCCGGAGCCGTATACTCCTGAAACGCGTTGATCATCTGCATAATAATGTTAAACAGCGTCATGGGACTGATCATGGGAATCGTAATTTTAAAGAAGGAGCGCACCGGCCCGGCACCGTCAATCTTCGCTGCCTCATAAAGTGACTGGGGAACCTGTTTTAACGCCGCCAGAAAAAACAGCATGGAGGATCCGAACTGCCAGACCGACAGCATACTTATAGTGGTCAGTGCGATTTTCGGGTCTGTCAGAAATCCAATGCTTTTAATTCCAAGCCTGTTTAAAAATACATTGACAACTCCGTTTAAATCAAATAAATGTCTCCATAAAATGGCAATCGCCACGCTTCCTCCCAGAATGGAGGGCAGATAGTAGATCGTTCTGAAAAGCCCGATTCCTTTCAGAGCCTGATTTAAAAGCATTGCAATAATCAGCGCACTGATGAGCTTCATCGGCACCGACATAAAGACAAATTTAAAGGTAACGGCCAGAGAATTTTTCACTTCCCGGTCCTTTGTAAAAATCTGAAGATAATTGGCCAGTCCAACAAAATCATATTGGCTGCCAAAGCTGTAGTCTGTAAACGAGTAATACAGTGACATGGCGATCGGATACAACTGGAAAATCAGGAATCCGATAATCCAGGGAAGCAGATACAAGTATCCCTGGTTGTTTCTCCGTTCCAGCATTGTTCCCTGTTTCTTGTTCTTCATCAGTGGTCCCCTTCCCCTTCAAAAATATGAATTCCTAAAATCCTTTCCGCATTCTCGTAACAGATCATCCTTCTTTCCCTGTCCGAAAGTGCTTCATACAGAACCCCGTGTACATACATGGCCGGATTATTAATGGGATAATCCGTTCCAAATAAAAACCGTTCCGCGCCCAGCCTGCGTACACTGTATGCCAGAATCCCCAGTCTGGCCAGGCCTGTTCCCGATAAATCCAGATAAAGATTATCATACCGTCTCATCCGCTCCAGGTGCTGTTCCACGCGTGGTTTTTCACCCGGATGTGCTGCTACAAACGTCAGTTTGGGGTGGCGTTCTACCATTCGGTCAGCATCGTCGTCATCTGTTGAATGGTAACTAACCACCATGCCGTACGCCTCAGCCGCCTGGAGAATTTTATCCATTGCCCCGCTTGAATAGCTGTAACCGCCATGAGCATAAGGCACCAGTTCCCCGATCAGTCTCACACCGTGTTCTGCCATGTATTCGATTTCTTCAATGGATTCCCGGACAAATTCCGGATGGATATGAAAGCCTGGCGTATAGAATCCGTCCGACATGTGTTTAAGCCCGAGTGCTGACCGGTTCAGTTCTTTAAGATCATGGAAGGATCCCTTCCAGACTGTGTTTCCCCCTCCAATTACAGATCCGCATACATGACTGATGCCGGCGCGTTCCATGTCACAGCGGATTTTATCCATAACATTCTTCCCTGATTCTGGTCCTGGTTCCAGATACATACCGGTATACTGACTTCCGGTTAAATACGGATGCATATGAAAATCAATCAGATTCATTGACACATTCCCTTCTTCGTATCCCGAAAGGCCAGGATTTGTTCATGGCCTCCGGGACACACTTTGCCGCTCTTTTTCTGCTGCAATTTTGACTGTTCTGCTGCGGTTATGGTTTCAGCTTCTCCACGATTTCCGTTAAATTGGCCATGAGTTCATCTGCCGCTTCCTCCGGGCTGATCGTGTCATAGCAGAGTTCCTGCATCAGCGGGAAGAGATATCCGTAAACCTCAGAATTTTCATTGACAGGAGGAACTGCACCGTCGGTCTTTTCCAGAGCCAGCGTGATCGCCTTGTTGACTACAGGATTTAAGAGATTCTCCTTTTCCAGCTGAAGGCGTCCAATCTCTGTCGGAGGGACTCCGCGGCAGTCGCTTAAGATACGGATCGCATCTTCATCTGTATACAGCCACTGCATAAACTTTAAAGCCTCCTCCCGGTTTGGCCCTTCTGATACCATAAATAACTGGGAAGGCTGGGTAATTACCCCTGTTTCCTTCGCGTCCGGATCAATCGGGATATTTATCACATCCAGTACCATTCCACCGCTGGTATCCAGATTAATAATGGAGGAAGATCCTCTGTAAGAACATGCGATTTCATTGTTCAGCAGTTTCTTGTTGGCATCCTTGTCCCCATTGTAGGCAAATGCCGTATCCATCGGCTCTGCAATTCCTTCTTTATAAAGGCTCTGAAGAAGAGTAAACGCCTTCACCAGCGCATCTCTGTCTGAAACCACCTCATAATCCTCGGAAATAGTCCAGTAACCGCTCAGCTGCCGCACATAAGACCTCATAAAATGGTTACAGTCATCATCAGAAAGTGTAATCATATAATAATCCGGATCAGCGGCATGAATCTGTTTTCCATATTCCAGGAACTCATCCCATGTCATATTGTCCGGCAGTTCAACTCCAGCGGCATCGGTAACGGTCTTATTTACCACCAGATTATAGGAGCTGACACCGGATGGCACTGCGACTGTACTTCCATCGTGCGCTTTACAAAAACTGTCTAAAAATCCCTGATCGAACACATCAAGTTTGAAGGTATCCTGCTGATCCAGTTTTACAAACGAATCCGGAAATGCCGCCTGATACTCCGCCGCAGCCGTTGCAATCGTCTGCATGATGTCCGGCTGGGTTCCGCCGGCAAGCTGGGTCAGAATCTTATCATTGTATCCGTCGTACCCCTGATACTCAGCTTCGATCTTTACATTCGGATTTATTTTCTGGTATTCCTCGATAGCCTTTAATGTTGCCGTATGGCGGTCATCTCCTCCCCACCATGCGAAACGCAGCGTTACTGATTCCCCCTTTTTATCATCTGCCGGCTGCTCCTGCTGTGTGGAAGCCGTTTTCCCGGAAGCTTCCGCAGAAGGAGCCGCCGTATCTGACGGCTGGCTGCTGTTTCCTCCGCATCCCCCAAGGACAAACGCAAGACAGGCCGCTGCAAACACCCATTTCATCTTTCTCATAATTTTTCTCCTTTTGACATAATTGTGGTGTAAATATTCCAATCGCGCAATTTGGACTTTACTTTATTTTACACAAAAGCTTCGATAACTCTAAACTTTTGCATAAGTTTTATGATCTAATTATATATTTTATATACTTTATGCACAACCGTTTTTACTCTATATAAGGTGTAAATATCTTATATATTCTTTATTTTTCATTTATTTTACAAAAAATTCCTGATATACTTTATATGGAAACTTTTCATCAAAAGGAGGGATTTCATGCATCATCTCATGCTTCCATGCAGCCGGCCGCTGACTTTTCTTTCCTGTGGACAGCTGGTTAAAAATAAGAATTTTTTACACCCAAAACGATGTCTTGATTCATTCGTTCTGATTTATATTCTGAAAGGAACCTTGAATATTTCCCAGTATGGTGTTCAGTACAGACTGGAACCCAATCAGTTCATTCTGCTGCACGCGGAGACCGAACACTATGGCTGGCAGGAATCATCGGAATATCTGCATTATTACTGGGTTCATTTTCATGTTCCGGAACCTCCCGTCTATATCAATCAGACGGAGTATCCTTCAGAAATCAGCCAGGCACTGCCTGAAAAATACATTGTGCCTGAAACCGGTACGCTCACACATGGCAAACGGGTTCCCCTCCTGTTTTCCCAGCTTCTCGATATATCCATGAGACGGTATCCTGCTTCCGAATATCTGCTGCACTACTCTCTAACCGCCCTGCTGTTAGAACTGGCCGGGGAGTTTTCCTCCCGCCTTCTGGCACCGAAGGAGGATCCTCTCCACATCTACAGAATTCAGGACTGGATCCGACGCAACTTTCAACAGGCCATAACGGTTGCCCAGATTGCAGAAATTTTCCATTACAATCCAGATTACCTTTCCAGCAGTTATAAGAAGCTGACCGGTACCACCCTGACCCAGTATATCAATTCCGTAAGAATCGAGTCTGCAAAAAATCTGCTGACTTCCACAGACTTTACCTTAAAGGAAATCGCCTTTTACTGCGGCTTTTCTGATGAAAAGTACTTTTTTAAGGTTTTTAAACAGTATGAGGATATGACTCCCTCGGAATTTAAAGGGGCGTTTTTTAAGAAAAAAGAAGTATCCCAGTAAAAAAGGAGAATATGATTCTCTCAGATATAAATACGATCATCGGATCACGATTTTCTTACCAGACTAATTACATTTCTTCCCTTCTGCATCGGGAACTGGGAAAATCATTTTCTGAAATCCTGCTTTCGCAGCGAATGGAGCGGGCCGTGATTCTTCTGAAAGGCACCAGCCTTGCAATCAATGAGGTTGCTTTAATGCTGGGATACCGTAACAGCAGTCATTTTTATATGGCATTTCGTGAGTATTATGGTGTTTCTCCTCGGGAATATATCCAATACTTATCTAAACAGTATTTGTTGGCATACCTCTATTATCGCGTAGCCATGAAGGCATAAACGGCTGCAAGTTCCGCAGGTCTTTCCTTTTACTGTCTTTTTCCGCTAAACCAATAGAGACAAGCAGCATTTCATGGTATGCACGAAATACAGCCTGTCTCTTTGTAATATTTTAATCCTGCAAAATATCTATTTTAAACAAACTTCTAACACATAAGAATTGCGTTACAAGATTAAATCTTAAGCGCAGTCCTGTAAGCAGTATGGAATGCATCAAAAATTTTACCTGCTTTGACAGCATCACCTACGAGGTAGACTTCCTTTCCTCTCTCCTTTAATTCATGGTATAACTCCTGTTTTGCTCTTAACCCGATTGCCAATACTACGGTATCTGCATCCAGTTTCTCAAAATCATGCGGCCCCTGTACCGTAACACCATGATCTTTAACAGCAATCAGACGCGTGTTGGTCATAATCTGCATATTGGTTTTTTCAATCCGTTCACTGTAAGCAAGAAAGTCTGTGGTTGCGACGCCATTCATAATCTGCGGCAGCATTTCCACAAGAGTTACATCATGACCCTTTTCTTCCAGATCGAGAGCTGTTTCTGAACCAATCAAGCCTCCTCCTATGATAACAATCCGCTTTCCAAGCTTCTCCTCATGATCAATTGCGGTCAGCGCATCTATGGCAATCGGTTTATCGATACCGGGAACCTGGGGAATTACAGGTTCACTGCCTGTCGCACAGACTACTGCCTCATATAATTCTAAACTGCGGACCAGAAAAAAGAAGAAGAGCGGGGGAAATCCTGAGCATCTGCGGGGAACCTGTTTTACATATGCATTTTCTGCTGAATGGAATCGTAAAGGTATATACAAACAGCTCCGACGGATTCGTCCGTCTGCTTGGTTACCACCGCCAAAATACCCTTTTTGTCTTAGACGGCTTCTGCGAAGGGAAACCTGCCATTGTAACTACCCAGGCTGTCACGGATATTACCACCGTTACCGTGACACGGCAGTCCCTGCTTCGTATGTGCGAGGCGAATCCCGCTTTTGGCCTTGATCTGGCATCTTATGTCGGTGATGTCTTAAGACTCATGTGCTTTGACGCAGAAAATCAGAGTGTATCGGATGTAACAACGCGCCTGATCAACTTTATTTTTCTATACATGAAAAGTGAAGACTACTGTCAGACCCAATGCATTCCAATGTCTTATGAGAATCTGGCCTCCGCAGTCAATGCCTCCCGCATCCAGATAGCACGAATCTGCTCCAAAATGAAACGATTGGGAGTTATTGACGTTGGGAGGCGGTGTATTACAATTAAGAATCCGGATGCACTATATGACTTTACAAAATGAGGGAAATGAAAAAAGAGAGACACAATACAGATATTTGCAGCGAAAGCATCGATTCTTACAATGGAAAGTGAGCCCTTTTCTCCAGATCAAAGAAAACGGCTCACTTTTAAAATTCACTTTATACAAAATTAACCCCTTCAGTCCCGCAAATGCTATCCCTCGAGTAATCTGCTTTTCAAAAAATAAATACACCACAATATAGGGATCATTGCGCAGAGCGTCCAACATCTCTTCTATCGATTTTATATCATAGTGTCATCAGACAGAGCATCCCGCAAATTAACTATACTCACCTTCTTCCAGCTAAGATAATAAGCCAGCGCCACAAAGCCGGCAATCATGAAAAGAAATGCCAGAACAGGTATAACCGGTGCCTCTTTGATAAAAATCACTGGTTCCAAATAGCTGATTTTTATCATGTATCCAGTCATAAGAACCGTCAGAGGTATTGTAATAAGAACCGGTCGTCCCGCAATCACCAGCGCTTCAATACAAAACAGTTTTCTCAGGCCGCCAGGAGTCATACCTATGGACATATACCGTGCAAACTCACGATTTCTCTGGCGCACAAATCCCAATGTATTGGAGAATAGATTACCAATACCAATAAGTGCAAGCAGGACACAAAAACCGCCCAGAACAGTCATCATCCCATGAATCATATGATCATTATCTATTTTTTTCTGTATCCGGTTCTCAATAAGGACTTCATATTCCGGATTAAGGATTTCCTGAAGTTCCTCCTTTATCCGGTTCAACGCTTCCAATGAGGCAGTATCATCGGCAAGAATACGGATATAAAAATCCTCTTCCTCTCCCCCTATCTGTCCTCTGATCTGTTTCCATAAAGACACCGGAAGGAAGTGTACCAGTTCATACAGGTCCAGACTCCCATACTCTTCCCGCAGTTCGGGAACTTCCCGGGTATACGCAAGTACCGGGACTTCAGCCGTCAGTTCTTCCCGGGCCGCCTGTCTTAAAACACTTGTTTTCTGCTGTCCCGTCAGATAATCATGGGAGTCACGGTTTCTAAAATCCGGATCGGTAACATCATCGATCTGATTCCGGACCACGGCACCATCCAGTCGTGGAGCAGCCCTAATCATCCCACAGTATTCCAGAAAGCTGGAATCATCCAATATAACAAGAGGCGCATTGACGAGCCAGCCCTCTTCGGTTTTCGTAACATAGTTTTCAGGTGCATGCATAAAACCGCCCAGAGCCGCCATTTCACTGCTTATTTCATCTTCGGTAACAATCCGCTTCGCAGCCGCTTTCTGGTATACTGCACTGTCTGCCACACCGGACAATGCCTGTATCTCCTCTGCCTTTTCAAAGGAATCTATACCCGCATCCTGCACCGTAACCATGATGTCCCAGACATTCTGGTATCCCTCAAAGTAGGTCATTCTCTGACTGACGCCCGTAAGAGTAAAAAAGCACTGCATAAGGGTAAATGCCAAAAAAGACAGAACCAGGGACAGTGTCGTTGTCCGCAATGCCTTTCTTTGTGCTTTCAGCGCATTTCCGGCAAGTTCCCCTTCCACACCAAATAAAAGCGGTAAAATCCGGATTTTCTTCTTTTTCTTTAACTGCAGTTCCCCTGTGTTCCTGATTGCTTCCAGCGGAGTTAACCTGCTCATTTTCTTTGCCGGCATCCATGCAGAAATCCAAACAGTTAAAATAGTAATTAGAAACGTAAATACCAGAACCAAAGGGTGATACTGCCAGACAGCTTCCTGCCGTCCTGCTGTATCACCTGCCAGTACATTGGTCTGCCCAATTATCCAGACACTGATCAGAATCCCCAGCAAATTGCCGGCTATGACCGGTATCACGCAAAGCATGGCAGCCTCCTGTAACAGACAGATTCGGATCTGCCCCGGCGTTGCTCCGATACTTGAAAAAATGCCAATCTGATGTATCCTCGCATACATAGATACCGCAAAAGAGTGATTGATGATCAGGATCAGTGAAAAACAGGCCAGCACTGTTGTCCCCAGTAAGAATGGAAAAATCAATCGCGGTGCCGGATCCATTGGATCACGGATCAAATACATACTCAAGAGGCTGTGGTGGTAAGAAACTGCCTCCTGAGAAATTCCTGCCAGTTCCGCAATCTTAGGCATATCCGTGAGGATCGTCCTCCTGTTGTGCAGGCAGATATCGATTACCGCTTCCTGTCCGTCAGACAGTTCTTCATTGACAGACGCCGTTTTCACATTGGCGAAATTTCGTATCGACTCCAGCTGTTTTGTATCTATTTCCCCGACGATCCGTCCCTGCCATGTGCCCTCCTCTGCTCCCAGCCTTTCTATCTCGTAAATCCAGAAATTATAAAATAAGCTGCAAAGCAAAGAAAGCAGCAAGGCGGAAATAAAAGCGGCAGCCATCACCGTTACACTGGAAGCACGGTTGTGTTTTATATACCCCGCAGAATAGTCTTTCCACATAGCCGTTACCCCCTCTGCTTCCGGTCACTGACGATATGGCCGTCCTCTAACGTTACGATACGGTTTGCCTCCATTGCGACTTTTTCATCATGTGTAATCAGTATGATCGTCTGTTTCAGATTTCGGTTGGACAGCTTCAGCATGTCAATAATTTCCCTGGAATTCTTTTGATCCAGATTACCCGTAGGCTCGTCGGCCAGAAGCAGCGCCGGACGATAGACTAAGGATCTGGCGATTGCGGCTCTCTGCTGCTGTCCCCCGGACAGCTCATCCGGCAGGGATTCCAGCTTATCTTCAATGCCCAGAGAGCTTACAATCTGGTTAAAAAATTCCTGGTTCACGCTCTTTTTGTCCAGAAGAAGCGGCATAAGGATATTTTTTCGGACAGTCAATGTGGGAATCAGATTATAGAATTGGTAAACCAGCCCCACTTTCCGGCGGCGGAAAATGGCTGCCTGTTTCTGATTCAAGGCAGATAGATCCATCCCATCTATCATTACGTTTCCAGAAGTTGGTTTGTCCACACCTCCAAGGATATGAAGCAGTGTTGATTTTCCGGAACCGGAAGCCCCCACAATTGCTAAAAACTCGCCTCTTTCAACGGAAAGGTCAATTCCGTCGAGCGCAGTCACCTGGTTAAGCCCTTTTCCGTATATCTTGCCGATTCCTTCACATTTTAACAGTTCCATTTGACTATCTCCTCTCCTGCTATGGAATGTACTGCTTACTCTTTTATTATAGCAGCGGAAGGTGACAACTCAGTGACTGTACATACGGATTTCAAAAAATGCGCCGCCCTCCGGCAAATTTCCGGCATGAACTACCCCGTTCTGCATCTCAATGATTGCTTTTGAAATGGACAGACCGATTCCAATACTGCCCTTTACAGCATTTTCTCCCCGGTAAAAACGCTCAAATAAATGAGGAATATCTTTTTTCTCAAATCCCTCCCCCTCATCCCAGATCCGGATCTGCACATACAGCGGATTCTGCTCATAGGAGCAATGGACCCTGGCCCCTGCCGGACTATGCTCCATACAATTTTTCAACAGATTCATGACCGCTTCCATCGTCCATTCCATATCCGCAGTAATGACAGCCTCTCCATGATCCGAAATATCCAGTTCAACATCAGAGAGAACCGATAATTCCTGCAGATTATCTGCTGCCAGAGTCAACATGGTAAACACGTCCAGTTTTACTTTTTCAAGCGTCAGTGTCCCGGTGTCAATGCGCGACAAAAGCAGCAGCGCTTCCTCTAAATGAGTCAGCCTTGCCACCTGTTTCCGAATCTGCCCCGCATACTCCAAATCACTTTTTTCTTCTATTAGCTGCGCGGATAATGAAATAGCCGTAATTGGCGTTTTTAGCTGATGGGCGATATTATATAAATTATCTGCATAATTATTCTTTGCTTCGAGCGCGGCGTCTCTGGTCTGATACAGAGTGGTTACTGTTTTATATATCTCATCCTGGAGCCGGGAATATTCACCTTCCTTGGCTGCAAGCAAAAGACCCTGCCCACCCGTATTGACCTTTTCCAAATATTCTGTTAATGCTGAAATCTGTTCCCCCTCTTTTTTATGCCAATATAAAAATGCTGCCATAAATATCAAAAGACCGGTTCCTAAGCCTGCTGCGGCAATCAGATATCCAGTCTCCCACCGCCTGCCTGCAAAATCATCCGCACGATACCCGAAGCTTTCCAGGAAATCCCCATTATCCGACAATACTATTTTTTCCCTGTTTTCTTTCAGTGCTCCCATGAAGGCGTCTCTATCTGCTATGCGTTCTTCCGCAAGCGTCTGGCAGAACCCGCTGAGCATTTGAAACTGAACCCTGCTGTAATACTTCAGCAGAAACACGGCGGAAAGCATAACGGAAAAGAGGCTGACAGATACAACCAGCAAAATTGTAACCACAATATTTTTTTTGCCGTTCATACGGTGTCCTCCATACGATACCCAAAGCTTCGTATTGTTTTTATGCACAGCGGCTGATATAATTTCTCACGCAGCCGTTTCATCGTTACGGTCAGAGTATTATCATTGACATAACTTCCATTGCTGTCCCAGACCTCATGCAGGATCTGCTCCCTGCTTATGGTCTGGCCCTTATTTTTTAATAAAACTTCCAACAGCTGATATTCCATCTGACTCAGCGTTATTTCCTCATCGCCGCAGAACACCGTCTTTTTACTGTGATTAAGTGAAATAAAATCACAGCTGAGAACCTGGTCTGATACAGTTCCGGCGCGCCGAAGCAGAGCCTGGATACGAGAGTATAATACCTCCAGTTCGAACGGTTTCACCACATAATCATCAGCCCCACAGCCAAAGCCAGCAACGATATCCTTCACATCTCCACGGGCAGTCAGAAAAATAATCGGCATGTCCTTCCATCGGAAACGGATAGAACGGCAGAGTACATCTCCCTGCCCATCCGGCATATTCCAGTCAATAAGGCACAAATCCGGTTTCTGCCTGCTTAGCATCTGTCTTGCCTCCGCGATCGAAGGAATGATAGAAACGATACAATCTCTTTGCTCTAAATATTCAGCAACGAGTGACGCAATATTCCGGTCATCTTCCACGTAATAAATATTTTCCATGATATTCCCTCTGGGTTTTAAGCTTCTGCCTGTTACATAGGTTTCAGGTTTTTATTCAATCGATCGACCATCCATAATATTCTCTTTTCCCGACCAGCATCTGTCTTTGCGTCAAAATATGCCCGTGTGTAAGTTTTCTTTACCGATAAAGACATCGCCTGAAAATTTGCATAAGCGGGCTCGTATGCTTTTAATAAACCAGACAAAAAGGCAATCTGCTCCTCTGTGACCGCCGGGGATTTGGGGGCATCCCACTGGCCGTTTTGCTTAGCTTCCGCTATTTTAGCCCGGCCATAATCGGTCATAAGCCCCTGTTGTTCCAGTTTTTCAGCCAGCGCTTTATTTTTCTCCGACCATTTGCTGTTTTCCCTGCGCAGGGAAAAATACTTTTTATAGATTTTATCATCAATACTCTGCATCTGGCCATCAATCCAGCCAAAACAAAGGGCTTCTTCCAACGCTTCGCCTGCCTTAATCGTTTTGGGGCCGCCCGCCTTGCCAAAAAGCACCCAAATACCAGCTGTTGACATACAATTCTCCTGCAGCCAGCTGCGAAAATCCTTTCTTGTGGAAAATTTCATTACCTCGCTCATATTTCCTCCTGTGAACATCATCACCACTGTAAATCAATGCCCTGTCTACAAACTCTCAGCTCTGACATTAGCTCCTTCTGCCAAAGACTTTCAAAACAACCTTTTCCCGTCTGAAATATCAATTTCAAGCGCTTTCGCCCTGCCGGTCTGCTGATATGGATTGATTTTCTCCACGATACCATCATGCCGGAAAAGAGAGCCTGTGTTCTTAAACCAGAAGGTTACCCCCGCCTTGACACACTGCTCCCGAATGCTCAGCACCCACTCGTAATCGCACTCGCGCGCTTCCCTCCCCGTTTCGCCGCCAACGGTCACATGATCCACCCCATGAAGATATGCGGTCAGATCGATCGCTTCCAGAAGCGGAGCGCAGGCGATAAACCGCCGCTTCATCGGATAAGATAAAAACAGAGGAAGCCGGTAATCGGCAATCGCCTGGTTTTCCACTGTGCAGCCAATGTTCACATTGTCATAGCCCTCGCCCCAGTCGTCGGGCAGGGACACGGGGAACCGGTCGATCCGCTTGGTCAGAATCAAAAAATCAATATCCGTCCGCTCCCGGATCATGCCCCAGACCTCTTTCCTCCACTCGTCCGCTTCTGGCAGAAAAAAGTCGGTGGCAAAGCAGGTAGCGAGAATCTTATCCCCCTTGATGTTGTATTCACCCTTCTTATTTCTCCGGATGGGCCAGTTGAATTTATCTGTTTTCAGAATTGTATTCTGTCCACAGCGTTTTGCATATGGCCCATAAAAATAGCAGTTTGCACATCCGTCACTTATTTGGTAACAACCTGTCCACGGTTCCCAGTTCATAGACAACCTCCTTTGTTCTAAGTAAAATAGCGGCGGCTTTGGTCTGCCAGGGCCGCCCTGTGCCAATTTCTTTCAAAAGATTGGAGCCATGCCAATAATTTTAGCATACTCCTGCTGCAGAAAAAAGCTCTCAAAAGTTACATGTTTGCCAATATCTATGACAACATTTTGATGAAGCACGGTTTCATAAAAGCTCTTAGAGGCGGATATATCCTTAACCGCTAAAAGCCCCTTGATCTTTCATATTTTCATTCCTCCTTCGAGGAAATTATATGATAAATTTCCATCCCGTTATAGTAAAAATCCGACATGGCATGAGCGTGTATTGAGGAAGGAACGTATCCCTCTCCGGAAACTCGGCATTATAATACTGAATATATTTTCTGAGTCTTATATGAAACGGCAGGATATTGAATTGCTTATCCTTCTGAAAAATCATCAGGTTTCCTCCTGGTACATGTTCACGGCCAGCGGTTTAGAAGCCACACATGCCATTCCAATTATACCAGGAAACTGCAGTCCTTGATAGTCTCTGTTGGATTTTCGGATTACTACTGCTATCGCTCGCGGCAGGCGTCTTCTTTTAGACCATACATCAGTTTAGCAGAGAAAATGAGGCACTTGATGCATGGCACTTGTGTATACAGAAGAATATACCGCAGAAGATTTTTATAAGCATCAGGATATCTCTATGAACTTAATACATAAGATAAAAGACTGTCAAACAAGGGGGCCTGCGCGGTTTATGCCGCATCATTTGCTGTTTTCTGGCCAAAAATAACAGGACATAAAACTAATTCGAACAGAAACCGCACAATCATCGGATACCGCACATTCCAGGCAGCAGTTTTTTATGAATTATCCATTACAATTATTTTTATAATAGACTATACGTCAGCCGATTCAGAGGATTCTGCCTGTGTAGCAAGAAAATGTGCTTTTGCTGCAGACAATTCTTTGTGAAAATGAATGGCCATCCATGCGGTGACAATAGCCGATAAAACGTCAGCAATCGGCTGGGCATAAAGTATCCCGTCCAAGCCAAAAATTCCTGGAAGAAGTAAAATAACAGGTACAAAACAAATCCCCTGTCTGCATGCACCAAGGAAACACCCCTCCACTGCTTTCCCCATTACAAGGAACAGAAACGAATATACCGTGTAGAACCCAAAAAGGATAAAAGAAAGGCCGTTTGCCCGCAAAGCGAACGAACCGATACGAATCATCTCCATATCGCCTTTTGTAAACAAGGCCATAATCTGTGAAGAGAAAATCGCAGCAGCCAAACCAAACATCGCACAAAATATCGTAGACCAGAGAATCGAGGTTTTAATGGCTTCATGCAGGCGATCAAATTTCTTTGCACCATAGCTGAATCCGGCGATTGGCTGAAAGCCTTTCAAAAAACCGAATACAATCAGGTTCCCCATAGACATAATTTTCGTGAGCGGCCCCATCGCGGCCAGCGCGGAACCTCCGTATTCTTTCGCTGCATTGTTTATCATGCTGATTGAAAGGCTGGTCAATATCTGGAATAACAACGTGGGAATCCCGATTTTCAAAATTTCAGACATGATTTCTTTGGAACAGCAGCACTCTTTGATATGAAAACTGAAAATACTTTTTTTACGTAGGATATAGCCCATATAGACGATCGTGGAAACTAGTTGTGAAATGGCTGTTGCAATTGCTGCACCCGCAACGCCAAGATGCAGTCTATAGATAAAAATCGGGTCTAATATCACATTTAGTAAAGCACCTGCCATCAATGCACACATGGCAGTTTTAGCGGCTCCTTCGCTTGATACAATATTGTTCATCGTGACATTAAATACGTTAAAAATTGAAAACGTAATATAGATACTGGTGTAGGCAGTTGCATAAGGCATAACACTTTCGATTGCGCCAAGCTGTTTTAAGATCGGTTTTAGGAAGATAATGGAACAAAGAATAAGGACTGCTCCAGTCAATACGCTGCTGTATAAGGCCGTACTGGCTACCTTGTTTGCAGTTTCTTTGTCGCTGCGCCCAAGTAACCTTGAAAGACAGGCGGCGGCTCCGTTACCAAACAGCAGGCCCAATCCTACGATAACCTGTCCGAGGGGAAACGCCACCGTGACAGCACCCATTTGATCGGTTCCAAGTCCTCCCACAAAGTAAGTGTCTGCCAGGTTGTACAGCGCATTAATCAGCATACCAATCATGGTTGGCAGCCCTAACGCCAGTAATGCTTTTGGAATCGGCGTGCTCCCCAGCAGCGCTATTTTTTTGTCTGATTCATTCATCTGTCAGTTCTCCTTTCGCTTGACATAAGGCATAAAATATAGTAGTATAAATTATAGCAATTGATCAGTTAGCAATTACACTACTATAATTTACACCATTTGTCAATAGAAACAGGAGGAAATCATGGCGACTATCGATTTAATTGTATTAGGGATATTAAAAAGGAAATCACTCAGCGCCTATGACATTCAGAAATTAGTTGAGTATCGCAATATCTCCAAATGGGTAAAAATCAGCACGCCCTCAATCTACAAAAAGGTGATACAGCTTGAAGAAAAAGGATTGATTAAAAGTAATATTGTTAAAGAGGGGAAAATGCCGGAGAAAGCAATTTATTCTCTTACAGATACCGGCGCAAAAGAATTTGAAAATCTAATGAATGAGATCGCGTCACAACCGATTCACTTTTTCCTGGATTTTAACGCCGTGATTGTAAATCTGCCCAGCCTTCCACCGGAAGGGCAGAAATTATGCCTGGAAAAAATCGAGGAAAATGTAAAAGCTTTAAAGACCTGTCTGGAAGAAAATCTATGCGAAAAAGAACGTGTACCGGAAATTCCGGAAACAGGTATGGCAGTTTTGCAGCAGCAGTATATACTGGCTCAAACAATCGAAACGTGGATTACTTCTCTAAAAGATAACAGTTTTTCTGCGATTTGAGAGCAGCCGCACGATTTCTTGAAGGATTTAACCGGAAGCTGCGGAAAGTCATGATAAGAAAAGGGGCTGAGACACACGCAATGTGTATCAGCCTCTCTTTCATCTGAGTTTCCAGTCATTCGCCATACCCAAAATAAAGAAAGTTTCTTATACTGTATGAAGTTCCGGTGCTATAATATATTTCTCCAGCAAATCTTCTGATAATATTCCGATATTTCTCTATTTTTCTCCCTATACCGCATATTACAGTTCTATCACTTCCAAGTAAAATTTCATCAGCTCCACGGCACGTTTTTGTGTCTTTAAATCGTAATTTTCCAACATTTTATATGCTGTATAGGCACTGTTATTTACATTTTTATCTATCGTACCAAACAGGATATAATCTGCTGACAGACCGAGACAGGCTGAAATATCTAAAAGGGTTTCGATCGACATCCCGCATGTTCCCCTCTCAATGTCCCCATAATAATGAGAGGCCCTGCCTATTTTTTTTGCCATATCATCAACTGTCATATGCAGTTCTTTTCTTCGCTGCCTGATTCTTTTTGCAACTCCCTTGCGATCATATACCATATAACTGTCAGCCTCCTCCTTCACTGCTTAAAAATAATGCGGCCCGCTCCCTTGCGCCCTTTATCGCACTCTCTGCAGTATTCCAATCAATCGGTCTTTCCATCTGGGCTTCCAGTGATTCCTGTTTCCGGTACAGGCGGCGTTCCAGCTTTAATTTCTTTAACAGGGACAGCAGCCGGCCATTTTGTGATTTTGTGGCTCCTTCCTGTAAAAATACGAGGAATTTTTTTCGAAATATAATCGCAAAGACGGTACCATGAAACGTGTTGGTAAATATGTATTCCGCTTTATCATAAAAACCAAGCCACTCTTCCGGGGAAGGATAAACCAGATTACCATCTGGAATTATTTTTTCCGTTTGGGGTACTCCGGCTGCTTTGATTACTTTCCCCTTTCTTTTCGCAAATTCTTTTATTTCCGGCCAACGAATCTCCTCTTCCCTGCTTATATTTAAAAAATAGCAAAAAACCTCCGCGTTTTTTTCTTCCGCAGCATGTCTGCTGACCGGGTACTCTTCTTTATCCAGCAAAAGAGCGGGATCTGCCATCTCAACCGCGTCAACCCCCATCAGCCTGCAAATTGAAATTCCCGACGGTTCACGCACCGAAACGTTCTCAATATCCCTGATCCACATTTTCACGGCATTCATCTGTTCTCTGGAGATCATATCCGTTCCAAAGCTGGCGGCATAAGCAGTTTTTTTGCTTTTTTCATGCACAAAACACAGGTAATTTGCTTTTACTGTCCCTCCCCATACCTGATCGCTTCCTGTAATATAGCGGTCAGCCTCCGGCGGATTATTTACCAACGACTCATACGTCTCATAGACACAACCGGAAACAGCCAGATATCGGTTGATAAACGCAAGATACGATTTCTGGCAACGGATACGCCTTGCAGATCGGACAGGATGAAGAATTCGTTTGGCCGCAGCCTTTAATTTCACTGCAATGCTCTCTTTTTCTTCGAGAGTATAGCGCAGCCAGTACGCCTCCTCCCCCAGTTTCACCAGAAATGTCTGTAATGCATAATACTGCAGTAAAGATCCGTAATTGATGTTTTTAACTACATATGCATAAGATGAAACAACACAATTTATTCTTTTCATTGTTTGACCATCCTTTCCATCCTCTGATTTTGCAGCGTTTTCAGTGTAAGACATATAATTCTGAGACCGGAAGTCTGGGAGACATGACAATTTTAAACGATTTTGGAACATTACCGCACACGATCATTGCAGCGACTGTTTCCGATGCTTCTAACTCCAGAATTTTTCTTAACATTTTATCCTGCTTCGGAAGTGCGTACCAGTTGAGAACACAATGGGCGATTTTCTTATAATGGAGCGCATAGCATAAGTTCATCAAAAAGATTCCCACGTTGGTATTCAGATCGAAAAATTCCTGTGCTCCCAGCACCACAGACAAATCTCCGGTTATAATGAGCAGTTTATCCGCAAGATGACCAAAGCCGCGATTTCCATTCTGAAGTTCCAGACATTTTCTGATTTTTTCGCGGTCTGAGACAATGTGGACCCTGGCCGGCTGGCGGTTACAGGCTGAAGGTGCATTTCCGGCTATTTTTACCGCCTCCAGGATCGTTTCGACAGCGACAGGCTCTGTTCCAAAATTCCGGACAGAGTGCCGGCTTGCCGAAAACTGATCAAAGCTTTTCTCTGAGCAGCTGAAATAATGTTCTGCATCATATGTGATTTGATTTAACGGTGACGCTGTCGGATATTCTTTTCTGATATCCTTTAAAAGTGCCAGTATTTCCGGCGGCAGGGAATACCTGGATTCTGCGTGGATTCTTTCGTATTCCAGAGCTGTCGATACCGCCGCATACAGCGCTGGATCGGTCTTCCCATAATTCTTACTGTATTCCGCTATAACGCGGTAGAGTTCCCTTATTTTATCCTCCCCAAATCCCAGACGCATTTCAGGCATTGAAAGCCCCTTTTCCACCACATGGTACAGCCAGGTCATATACGCCCGATCTCTCGCCCTGCTTTTTTTAAAGCATCCGGAGTACTTCCGGAACCGCTTCCTGTTATATCGGAATACCATCCGCTCAATCTGTTTTTGAGATGGTGTGCCGATCAAAAGCGACAGTCTTTTTACTGTACGGTATAAAATCGGACAACCGCTCAGATAGTTCTTAATCCTCTGTTTTCCCTTCATTCATCCTCTGCCTTTCCGGAAAGCCTTCTGTTTACGACTCTGCCCTCACCAGTAACAGCCATTCTCCACCTTCTCCGCCCCATGCACCTTTTCACTCTCTGAAGGCCTGATCCAGTACTCATTGATAAAACGTTTATATGCCGGCTGGTCCTCCAGCCACCGATTACCGTAGACTCCAAAAAGCATCTGAGTCCAGCCGGCCAGATGAACGGCAATCTTTCCCCTTCGTTTGACATGGGCCGCCAGATCCATGCCGTATGCGCCGCAGCCGATCAGTGCAATCTCGTAATCACAGCGGTCAATCTCCTGTTTCATAAAATCCAGAGCCTCAAACCAGTCATGGAATCCCGTTTCATTTCCGTTTCCGGCAATACTCTGTACTGCCTTCACCAGCGTCAGGCTCCCGAATTCCGGAAGCACATCCGGATTGTCAAACAGAAGCTCTCTCCGCCCATACTGCCGCTGTATGGATTCGGTAAATGGATGGACTACGAGTACTTTCCTTCCCTTCAGCTCCTTGGTCCAGGGATTTTCCCATAAAAAGGGGGCGTAAAATCCCTCCAGATTAACTCGTGTACACATGCTCAACCGGTCTCCCAGGTACTTTTCCCGTCTCTGATATGAGGCTAATATATCGATTTCACCGATATCCCTTAATACCAGATCCTTATAGGCAGCTCCCAGCTTTCCATCATTGGGGAAAAAGCCTGCATTGGAGCAAAGGCGTTCCATCGTCTCTTCAGGCAGTATGGAGTACTCGCCCCGGATTCCCCTGATCCAGCTTAATATCGTACGGTCCGACATCAGACAGCAGAGATGTTCCAGCTCGATTGTTCCGAATTTGCATACCATCAAGCCAGATTCTGCCTGATGTATCCTGTTTCGTATGTAATCGTTTGCCGTCTGATCTCTGTATTCCACATATTCCTCCGAGTACCAGTCATCTTCTCTTCCAAATATTTTTCTCAGACATTTAAATACAAAAGTATCTATGTTCATAAGTCTCCTTCTGCTCTGTCATTCCTTTCCTGCCGGAACGTAGTTTTCCGGAGAGTAATGGATGATTCGCGTTCCTTTATCTTCAAAGGAAAACGGAACATACAGCAAATCACTTAACGCCTCTATGACAGCCTTCCGCTTTTCTTTCTCCACATAAAACAGGAAGAAGCCCCCTCCTCCCGCCCCCAGAAGCTTTCCTCCGACAGCTCCCGCACTTCTTGCAGTCCCATAAATGACATCAATCGATGTGGTGGAAATGCCGGAGCTGATCCCGCGTTTTAGCGTCCACGTATAATGCAGCAGCCTTCCAAACTCCTCCAGATCACAGTCAGAAGTAAGTATCCGTTCCGCTTCGTCCACCAGCGAAAGCATTTCTAAAAGCCGCGTGGTCTTATCCTTTAAGGACTTTTGTGTATCGACCTGGATGTCGGAAGAAAATCTTGATATACCGGTAAAAAAGAGAAGCAGATTATCATTCAGCCAGCGCTTCCGTTCCGGCGATACAATAATCGGATCGACACAGTAGCCGCTTTCCGAGAAACGAATGCGGTTAAATCCGCCGTAAGCTGCCGCAATCTGATCCTGGACACCGCCTGCCTCTTTGCAAAGCACCCGTTCCAGGTAGATTGCATCATCCGCCAGCTTCTTCTTATCGGCATACCTCCCCTTAAGCGCATAGAAAGAATTTAACAGCCCCACAGCAAATGAGGAGCTGGTACCCAGACCCGACCGGGCCGGTAAATCGGCTTCATAGGAAATTCTCAGTTCATGCATATCCAGATACTTCATTGCTTCCCTCACTGCAGGATGCCGGATCTCTTCCACGTCCATCACCCGCTCGATTTTTGAATAAACAAGTTCTGTGGCATAATCAAAGAACCTGGGCAGATGTCTGACATTTACGTAGCAATACTTATCAAATGTGGTAGAAATAACTGATCCGCCGTACATTTTATAAAAATCCGGGAAATCTGTTCCCCCTCCAAAAAATGACATGCGAAATGGTGTTTTAGAAATAATCATTTCCATTCTCTCCTCTCCATATAAATATATCCCAGCTGTTTCAGCCGCTCATAGATCACCTCGGCTGCCGCTTTATAACCCGCCCCATTCAGATGGACATCATCATTTCTCAGACAGCTGGGGACTCGTCCCTCCTGCATCTGCTTTTTATCAAAATCCAGAACCGTTACGTGAAAGGAGTATACCCTGGAGGAAGAAAGAATATCCCTTAAATTCACGTATCGTCCGCCCCACTGTGCCTCCATCTTCTCTTCCAGCTCCTTCCGATCTTCTGCGGTACCGGTCGTCAGACCCAGAATCAGGAACCGGCTCGGATCGTCATACGTATCAAGAATAGCCTGCTGCTGTTCAATCAAATCCTCAGGAGATGTAAAATAGCCATTTTGCCCCATAAAAATAATCGGGAGATAACTCTTATATTCGACTGCTCCGTCATTGATGATCTGTGTCCCCGCCTTTACTTCCACCTCGCGTCCCGATTTGCTGCGTGTAAAGTAATATATTCCATCATAGTTGCCGCCATCCGGATTTTGTTCAAAGGAAATGGTTCCTTCCACGCCGTCTATCGTGACACTGGATATTCCTGCATTTCCCCTTGCCGTAAGATGAAGTTCTACACCGATCCCGTCAGTAAATGTCAGTGCCGTTGGTACTGCATCAGCCGGTATCGTAAATGCATCCTTCACCACGATCCTGCGCCCACCGGCCCTGGCCCCTATTTCAATCGAATTTTCTCCCGGAACACCCATATTCAGCACAGGAATATCGATTCCATCCTCCAGCATCAGTTTCTTCAGTTCATCCGGAAACGTCACACCGTCTCCATTTACCCCTGCCGTCAGGCTGTCTCCCCAGCAGATCATACCGGTTATCTCCGTGCCATAGGATTTTTCTAAACTGGATACGCCCCCTTCAGCATTATCTTCCTCTATTAGAAACAGGGCGATTCCCATTACCGATACGGAGACAAAAAAGACCCCGGCGCCAACCAAACATGATTTCTTTTTCAGATCTTTTAAAATAATCCGTTTGTATCCCGATATTCTGCTGTAGGCGCTGTCTGAAGCATGACTCCACACTTCCTTCTGTATGTCTGCTGCATGGATCTCATCTCTTATAATTTTACTGCCTCTCAAATAGTACACCGCGTAATAGATGAGTCCCGCTGCAATCCCCGCAAGGACACAGCCTGCTGATATATAAATGAAATAAGATGTCATTTGATCATTCCTCAATCTTTCTGATCTTTCTCGCCGGAACTCCGGCATAGATACAGTCTGCCTCACAGTCAGATACAACAACCGCCCCCGCTCCGATCACTGCTCCGTCTCCCACAGTGACACCGGGAAGTATAGTCGCTCTGGCGCCGATCCATACCCCGTTTCCAATTACGATGGGCTCAGCCAGTCCGTCTCCCGCTCTCATGCCGCCACCCCCCAGCTCATGGGTGGAGGTGATGAACGTAGTCTGAAATGCCACCCGGCACTTCTCTCCCAATATGACCGGAGCTGTCAAATCAAAGAAGCACTGATAGCTGATAAAGGTATCTTTTCCCAGCTGCAGCCTGTACCCTCCCAGAAAACAGTGAGGAGAGATTTCGCTGGTGCTGATCGAATTTCCCAGTAGATTGTAAATTCCTCTACGCATAAACCATGGCATTAGATAGCTGGCCGCTATTCTGTTTTGTACCACATTTCTGAACATCCCCCTGGTTCGGATGGCAGTCAGCCAAACCAGTTTTTTTATTTTTTCCATTTTTCTATCTCCCTCTTTGAGTAATCCTTTCCAGAAGATTTGAGTAAATATCCCAAAACAGCACCAGTCCTCCTGTCAAAATCAGCAATCCAAACATAATTCCCGCAAACACATCATTAGAAATATAACTGGTCACCGCATAGACAGCCAGATAGTAAACTGCCCATATAATCTCCCGAACCGTAGGTTTTAATATCTTAAAATCCGCCATAGAGTATAGATACCATGTGATATACGTCATTAGTGTTGCCAGCGCAATCCCCTGTACACTGTGCCACAGCTTTAACGCTAAAAAGTTATAAACCGCGGCAGTCATAACAATTAGGGCGACTGATTTCACATACTTTTTCTTATCCTCTGAAATTTTATACAGATTGATAATCAGAGCATACACAATAATCAAAAAAGGGTAGGCACCGAACAAGAAAAAAAGGATATCAAGAGAAGCAGTATATTTTACAACGAACAGCTTTACAATAAACCGGAAGCAGAAATAAGCCAACGCCGCAAAAGGAGAGAATACCAGCAGATATCTTTTGAATTCAATAATCTGCCGTTCTTCTCTTTCACGGCAGAGATAGTTGTAAAAAACCACGGTAACTGCCGTTACCACCGTATTAATCATAGATACCATGGAAAATGCGAACGAATAGTATGCAAACTCAACTGCGGAAAAAAAGCCCTTAACAAACCATAAATCAATTGTAAATACAAACTGAGCTATGAAATTCCCCAGCACAATCAGGCTGCCGGTTTTAATAAGCTTTATGGTATCCCGGCCGTCAACCGGCTTATACTTACGGTTATTTTTAAAGTAGCTGTACTCCAGAAATATACTCATGGACAGATTCGCCAGCAGGGTTGCAAAGCAGTAGAATACATACTGGTCAACACGCAGCACTACTGCTCCCAAAATATTAAGGCCCAATGCACTGATTGTTACAGCATTATTGATTCTGGCATACCGTTTGAATTCCCCTGCAGCCTGAAAAATCTGTTTAAAAAATCCGTTGATGTTGTATGGGATAATACTCACAGCAAACAATGCCATCACAAAATCCTGCCGTACAAATCCAATTGCCAGAACGGCTATTGTTAATATGGTCTCTATTCTCCAGAGGATGGTATGCTCATGCTTTAATATATTTTTATCGATATTATGGTAGGAACGGCCTCCATATTTGAGATAGAGCCCGTCCACGTATCCCAGATGAAAAATCCCCACATAGGAGAGATACAGCGTATACGTCTTCAAACTGGAATAGGATTCGACAGACAGGATATTCGGTATCATCATTCCGGTAATCATGCCGGAAAGCAAAACTATGGTGTTGCTGGATAACACCCGGATAAAGTTTTTCAGTGTTTTCATTCTTTTACTTTTCTTTCGTGTACTTTTACTCCATAATATTCATAGAAGGCCAGAAGAAATGGACATAAAAAGATCCTCATTGTGTTCGTTATAATCAGGGTAGCGCTGGTCAGAATGAGAAATACACTCATCCCAGTCATAAAATACGTATCTGTATTCCATATTTTCTTTTTAATCACCATTTCATAAGTGAGATACAGCAGCCGGAATAAAATCAGGCTGTAAAAAATCAATCCGATGATTCCATTTTCTCCGATCAGACCGATCAGCCCCACATCGTCGCTGTAAACCAGTCCGTCGCTGCCGTGTTTGATAAAGGCAAATTTAAGGTTTGTCTCCCGAATAATCCCTGTTCCAAAAACAGGATTGTCATAAAATGCCTGGAGATAATGTTTAATGGAATATAATCGCCCCAACGCAGAGGAGGATTTGGACTGATCGAAGAAAAGCGAGTAAACCAGGTCGGAAAAGATTCCCTGATAAAAGCAGAAAAAGATTCCCGCTGCTAACAGATAAAGGAGAACCGCCTTTTTTGACGCCCGATACCTTGCCACCATTAGAATCGCAAGCAGTGCGCCCCCCAATGCCAGATTCAGCGCTCTGGTCTGAGTACAGTATACATATGCGCCTGCTGTCACAACCGATGTTATCAGCGCAGCACACCGTTTTCGGAAATTCCGTCTTCTGTCACAGCAGCAGGAGAAGGAATACAGAAGCAGAAAAGGAGCCAGACTGCCAAGGCCAATCCTCAGACTGCCGTCACGGAATGATTTCTCACTGATATATCCATTTAAAAACCAGAGCGAACCGGCGTTATACACTATGGCCTGAAGCAAAATCAGGATCACATAGACAAAAATCAGTGTCAAAAACCGATCAAGTATTTTCTGCGTATTCGCACACTTCTCCAATCCATAACAAACAGGAAATGCCATTAAAACGATGTAATAGTGCCTCATTTCCGCAAAAATATCGAAAGGTGACTGGTCATAGCGGATTACACCAAAAACCGTCTCCAGCACAATAAAGAAAAAAAGTGCTAAATTGATGATATTGAAATACGGATACTCCGTTGTGTATATTTTTTTTGCTTTCTTATTCAAAAGCAAAAGCAGCAAACATGCTACACTGATTACCGCAATCAGTGTCTTATTATAATCTGCATTCACCCGCACAAAGAGATAACTCAAAAAGGCGTTTAGATGATAAAAATTAAACTCCAGAATCATCAGAAAAAAAACAGCGCAGAGAATGAGTCTTCCATAGGTCAGCCTGATTTTGTGATTACCGGACCTTATCATAGATTGTTCCTTACCGCCTCCAGATACCCGAATTTGTTGTGCTCCGTCGGTTCAAGCACAGCTCCCTCCCCCCATTCATTCCAGGCATTAATCACCAGATAATCCGAAGAGAGATTTTTTCGGCCAGACTGTATCAGCTGATTGAGATAACGTGAAAACTTTTGGGGAGCCGCCCCCTTTATAACAAAAGACTTCCTGCCCTTCCTGGGAGAATTATCAAAATTCACAAAAGCACTTCTGATAATCCGGCAGTCTCCGTATGTTGTATTCTTCTTCAAAAGCTGTCTCCAGACATAATCATAATCGAGATAATCCGTCAAACCGATTTTTTTGCACAGCACCCGTTTGAGCCTGACAGGAACAGACACGTAATTCCTGCATGTGGAATGGGGCTCAAACTCACAGACAGCCGATGTATACATACCCTTTCGCCCCGGATTAAACGTGTTTATCATCTCCACGAGATAGATTCCCTTTAGTCCTTCTTCCACGGCTCTCCGGTTCCAGTACTTAATCATGTCGTCATATCTCTTTATTTTTCCAAGAGAGTAGATAAACAGCACTGGCTTCCCATTATTTTTCACATACCTCTGATCCATAAAAAACGGGAGATAGTACTGGAAATGGCGTTCCCAGTCCTCCTCCTCCCCATATTCCTGCTTCATCAAAAGCTCCGTATCCTTTCCATCCCAGGTTCTCGCCCACGACTCATTTGCCCAGCATAGGCAGAATTCGATATCGATCTCCTTGTGTTCCAGGAAAAGTTCCACCGGCTTTTCAAGAAGAAGCCTGCCGTTAAACCAGTAGTGGTACAGGATAAAACCGGAAACGTGATATTTTCTGGCGGTTGCCGCCTGCCATTTCAATGTATCAACATCTGTTAAGTCATAATAATTATGATGGAACGGGACTAATGGCTGATTATGACCTTTGTATAAAGGTGTCCCTTTTTTGGTGTTATCCCATTCCGTAAAACCTTCCCCCCACCACCTGTCATTCTCTGGTATCCTGTGGAATGCAGGCAGATACAACGCCATTGCTTTCATTCTTTTTCTCCTTTTTCGTATCTTACTCTTCCGGTTTTTCCGTCTCTGTAATCGAGCAGCGCCTTAGTAACAATATCGCAGTCCCACCGGCCAAGTACTACCTGCTTTACCAGAAAGTAACCATAAAACAGGAAGAACAGCCAGTTTTTAGAATCATACTTCCTGTGTACCAGCAGCGTATTCCTCACACTGTAATACGTGCAGTCCCGGCTGTCTTTTCCGGCGGAGGCGCTGACCTTATGGCAGATAACCGAACGGTAGTCGTAAATCAGTTTAAATCCTGCGTTTCTGACCTGATGGCAGTATGCGGTATCCTCACAGTACAGAAAATACTCTTCCGGCAAAATTCCCGCCTTTTCAATGCATGTTTTTGTGAGAACCATGAAACAGCCGGATATAAACCCGGTCTCCTCTACCACATCTCTCTGCCCACAATCAGCCTCCATATATCCTTTATGGACAGCAACACCACTCCTTTTAAGCAGGCGGCCGCCCCCATACCAGATTGTATCCGGATCGGAATAATACAGAATCTTTCCCGTTACAATCCCTGCGCTGCCGTTTTCTTTTGCCGTTTGTATTGCACATGTCAGAAAATCCTGTCTTACAACCGTATCGTTATTTAAGAGGACCACATATTCCGCGCCCGTCTTTAACGCCTCTTTGATTCCTATATTATTCCCGCTGGAAAAGCCTTTGTTTTCTGCGCTGATCAGCAGCGTCACCCGTTTTCTTTTTTCTGTATATTTTCTGATACGGGCAACCGAATCATCTGTGGAACAATTGTCAACGATAAAAATATCAAAATTTTTATAATCTACACGTTCCAGGCTGTTCAGACACTCCATGGTATCTTTCCAGCCATTATAATTAACCAGTATAATGCTTACTCGTGGTTCCTTCATGTTTCTTCCTCAAACAGAATCTCTCTAAACGTTCTCCTGGCGGCTTCCTGTGAATACCGTTCCGTAAAAATATCCCTGATGTTCTGATGATATCTGCTTATCCCCGCCTGCTGATACGCTTGAATCTGTCTGATAAATGCCTCTTTTGTATCGCACTGATACGGTTCCAGTCCCACATAACCGCAGAATGCTTCCCCGGTTCCTAAAATAATTTTCCCGTACATCAATGCTTCTGCGGTTTTTGTCTTCATCCCATCTCCCTCGAAAATAGGACTTACTACAAGATCCGCCGAATTATACCAGGCGTCAAGGCTGTCAGCCGTTCCAATGACCGTAACTCTGGAATTTCCTGCAAATGGCTCCCGTTCTCTCAGTTCCTCCATGCGGTAACCCACTATATAAAGATGGATATCCCCCGTCAGAAAATTCAGAACATTTTTGACAAACCAGGTGATACCTGCCACATTAGGCCAAAAGTAACCGCCCACAAAAAGCAGGCGAAATTCGTGGTCCAACGGCAGCTCTGCCTGTAAGTCGATGGCTGTATCAGAGTAATAGGAGGGAAGAAAATACTGGCTTCTGACCCCGTAATATTGATATAACAGCTCATTATCCCGCTGGTTCAGCATCAAATTGATATCGGTATATTTAAGTCCGATTCGTTCATTTCGAAAGACAGCAAGAAACTGGGTTATATTCCTGAGTTTTCCCCAATCTGCCTTCAGTTTTAATTCCCATGTTTTCCGGTTGACTCCGTGAAAAAATACAATAATTTTGACAGATGGGAACTTTTTCTTAATTCGCCGGATCAGCGTACCATAAAATGTGTTGTCAAGAAACACCACATCATACGATTGTTCCTCTATTTTTCTCACAATTTCCCTGATAATGGAGTGGTTAAGCAGAGTCACATTTCCTTCCAGATTATTAATCAACTGTTCCATATGATTTTTATAGGCACTCACACACTGGATTTTCCTGTCCCTGTTAAGCTCCTCCCATTCCCGTTTCCATAGAGGGGCTACTACATCCACATTATCATACCCGACCAGTTCCCGTATTGATTCCAGATGATTCTTTGAAGCAACGGAGCCCCCGCTGATCTCCTCATTAACCAAATATTCTGATATAAACAGTACTTTCATCGAGTCCATCACCTTAGCTTCAATCCCCATTTCTTATAGTAACGAATCATAGATTCCAGATGAATCCAAAACAGCCGCATATTTTTGTGAGAACCTTTTTCCCACTTGTGAACTACGGAAGTTTCGGGGCAATATATGATAGGGGTAATCTCGCTGACTTTTTTGCAGAGATCTGCATCCTCCATGTACATAAAATACCGCTCGTCAAATCCATTGACACATTTTAACAATTTCGTCTCCATAACCAGGAAGGAACCCTGCGCAAACGGTACGGGAAAGGGGGTTTTGTAATCGTGATCCTGCAGTGTGTGTCTTTTCCTTCTCTGATCAAATACCCTGCCCGGAAGCCTTCGAACCGCCATATCACACAACGTAACCTCATTACGGCAGGAATACTGTAAGTTGCCGTTCTCATCTACGATTTTAGGGATGCACATGCGCACCCGCTCTCTTTTCATGAAATCCAGCAGCTTAGAAAAGCTGTCCTCAATCAGCATAATATCCGGATTTACGATCGCATGGTATTGTGAATCCAGCAAAGGCAGAGTGAGATTATGGCCGCTGCCAAAGCCTATATTTTTCCCTGGATTCCGGTATTCCATATCAGGATATTTATCCAGAATATCGCTGAACTCCTCCGGCGTACCCCCATTATCAATCACAAAGATGCGTTTTTTTAAGTTTTTATCCGTGTACTGTTCGATCGATTCAATGGCATTGATAATCATTTCACCATTATGGTAAGCTACAATAGAAATCGTCAGATCATCCATATGTACTCTACTCTTTCCTCTGAATTCGTCATTTAATAGTATCCTGCATATTTATTGTAATAATTTCCGTACTTTTCATAGTAGTAACTGCCTTTTTCCGGATTGACTTTATTAAGCACTACACCGAGAATTCTGATTCCTGTCTTTTCCAGCTGCTGCCTGGCCCTTCTGACCCATCGGCTGCTGATCCTGTCCGCCTCCACAACAAGAACCGCGCCATCACAGTATTTGGATACAATGGCTGCATCAATTACATTACCCAGGGGAGGCGTATCGACAATGATATAATCAAAAGAATATTTTGACTTGTCTTTTAAATCCGCCATCAGCTGGCGGCACACGTCATTGTCCAGAAGCTCAGATGCGTTTGGCGCATAGGGGCCGGAAAAAATAATTGAGAGATTTTCCTTTGAAGTTTTATATATAATCTCGTTCGGTTCGATCTGCCCGCTCAACGCCTGGGACAGTCCATTGATTTTCTTTGACAGATTCAGCTTATGGACCAGCACAGATTTACGGATATCCGTGTCAATAAAGAGAATCTTCTTTCCCGCTTCGGCTAAGGATACCGCCAGCTGAAACGCTGTGCTGGTTTTCCCTTCATTGGGCGCGGTGGAGGTAAACATTATCATGGTAAACGCGGCGCTTAAAAATCCGATATTGGTGCGCAGCGTCTTGATCTCTTCCCGGTACTGCCGGTTAAACTGGCCGATATGGTCTAACTCAATACATTCCATCTACGTTTCTCCTCATCTGCTCTTTTTCCGTTTTCGCTGCTTTGTCGTGTGATTCTCGGGACAGGCTGGCAGAACTGCCAGGACAGGAAGTTCCAGACACTGTTCCACGTCCTCCTCTGTCTTTATGGAGTCATCCATGAGCGTGACGGCTGCCAAAACTGCACTCACGAAAAACAGGGCAAATATCCCGCCAAGAACCGCATTGTTTTTTACATTGGGCTTTGTACTGTAGGCCGCCACTTCTCCGCTCTCTACAATCTTGGGCGGATCCATTTCCATTATTTCAGAGATATAGGTGGCGGAACATTTCGCTACCTCATCAACAATTGATTTAGACATATAGGGATTCTCACTCTCCACAGTGATGGACAGGATTCTTGTATCCTTCGGATTGTCAATGCTTATCATTCTCTTTAATGACGCATATCCCATGTCCAACCCAAGATTCTTAATCACCTGTTCCATCACGGTGCGGCTCCTGATCAATACCTTGTAATCCTGAGTCAGCTGGGTTCCTATCTCAAAATCCGCCAGTGAAGAAATTGTCGTTTCTTTCGAGAGCACATAAACCATCGAGGCGGAAGTGTACGTCGGTTCAATGAAAATTTTAGAATACACTCCTGCTGCTGCGCCTCCGATTAACAGGGACAGAAGCAGCAGCCACCATTTCTTTTTAAATGCCAGAAACACCTGCTTTAAGTCAACTTCTACCCCTTCTTCCTCCATACTCTGACTGATTTTATCGTTATTCATCATTTTCTCCATTTCGTATCTCTATCCTGTGTTCTGTCCATTAAAATCCTTTCAGGATTGCTGTAAAGGATTTTGTATGCAAGCTCTCTGTCACAGTGTTTTTTTATCCACTTAACCGCCCTGGTCATCTCCGGCGGCCGCTTTTTGCAGTCATGCGCATCGGTCGCTATCAAATGAATGTACCCCTCTTTCACCAGCGTACGGTACCATCTCCCATCCGCCTCCGGAAAGATGGAGTTAAAGCAGTCTGTATTAATCTGAAAGGTAAGTCCCGCTCTCGTAAGCTCTTCTATGTAATCAATCCTTCTTGACAGACAGCCATATCGCTCTGCATGGGCTAAAACCGGGCAGTAACCGGCAAACACCAATTCAGATACGGCTTTAAAAAGCTTTTTATACCAGACGTTTACAGGGAATTCCACCAGTACGTACCTGCTCCGGGCAATGCTTAATACCTTTCCGCTGTGTAGCTCCTCGATCGAATCTGGTGTGTACCAGACCTCATTTCCGCAGAAAAACTGCATATCCATGATTCCTTCTGCCTGTACGCCGGCTTTTACCTCCTCCAGCCTGGTCCTTACAGCCTCACTTCCTGCCGGCGCCTGTCCGTAAGAATCGTGAGGAGTAAAAACAACGGTTCGGATTCCTTCATGGCGAGCAATCTTAAGAGCTGCCATTGTCTCCGTCATATTCTCTGCCCCATCGTCCAGACCAGGAAGAAGGTGACAATGCAGATCATAGAAACCTTCCATTTGTATTCTGCCTTTCTTTTCCTTATTTACTTCTCTTCATATACCGGGCTGCTTCCAGTATTCCCATGGATATGCAGCCGGCCATCCCTCCTGTCACCATACCGAGCAGTGCCAGATTCTGCAGATAAAGACAGGTAAATTCATCGGATGCTGCCGGCTTACCCGCTAACGTGCCGAATCTTATCCACAGCCACAGCGATGCTGATGCCAGAAGCAGCAGAAGCGCTGAGCATACAAGGCTATATGCACAGGTTCTTATTCCCCGGTACTTTCTGGAGCGGGAAAGTATAAGCAGGCCATTAGTAAGTAACAGAATCACTGCTACGGGAAGTGATACACTCCTGATAAAACCATTGAAACGTCCGGTCTCCTGGAGCCACCACATTACCCCATCCCACACCAGCAAGTTCTCATATCTTCGTTTTAAGCAGGCTGTCACAATCGATGCCGCCTCCTCGCCCTTTTTCTCCCTCACCGCTCCTTCGACCCCATTTAACAGAACACTGTAATCAGAAGTTGAATTTTTCTGATTCAAGGCGTCAATGGTCTGCCGCCGCGCCTGGATCATGACTTTTCCGTACAGCGTTTCATCTTCCTCGGACAGCTGGGGGATATCAGCCAATAAGGCAATTTCCTCTATATCAGCCTGTACAGCCATATAAATATTTTCGTAGAAATGCGTTTTGCCCAATAACTTTACGGCTGAGTCCTTCTGCATGCCCGCTAAAAAAGCTGCCGGGATTCCCATGATTACGATCCAGCAAAAAGAAGATACCGCAAACAGGAACCTCTTCATACGTTTAGAAAGCTGAAACCTCCTGTGTTTCCTCCAAAGCCCTGCCCCTGCCGTTAAAAGCGACAGCAGCAAAAAAACGCACACTGCAAAAATAATAATTTCCATACCTGCATATGGAATACTCCACCACTTTCCATAATTCTGTTCCTGCTGAATAACAGGCTTTTTCAGCAGGAGATATGTCTCTCTCATCGTTTCAGAATATCGCCTATAAACGGGCCATACTGCCGCTTCCGTTTCCACAGGGTCCTGACCATCTAATTGAACCGGAGCAGCATGGCCCTCATATTCTGTTTCTGCAGATTGATTTGCCGCATTTCCTTTTTCAGGCGCCACCTTCGATTCTTTCGAATCCTGTTCGCTTCGGCCATCAATCAGTTCCAGATATCCCTCTGAAACACCTCTCCCAACATTCTCATACATTTTCTGTATGGCTGTCCGGCAGTCTGCTTCTCCCAGATCCACATCATCTCCGCTGAGATAAGCAATCAGGCTGTCAATATAATTCTGTTTTGCGCGATAAGTATGGCCTTCCCACTCAAAGGTCCCGCTGGCTGCCGCGACCACACTCTGTTCACCGGCATTCAGCCCGCCAGCGTGGCAGACATGGGGAAAAGCCAGGCTGAAGATTACAATTATCACTCCGGGAAAATAAAGTTTTATGTTCCGCTTTATCGCAGTTCCAATTCTCATCTATTCTACGCTGACGGTATACACCAGGTCTCCAGTCTGGGTTCTTCCCGATACGGTACCAGAGAAAGATACCGTTACCGTATATGTCCCCTTTGTAAACGAGAACTTATCAGAGCCTTTAAAGCCCAGTGTTCTGGCTGCACCAATTAAGTCGTACGTTTCTCCGTCGTAGAGAACCGCGCTCGTTCCCTTCCCTGCGATGACAGTTCTCGTCACATAAGGGGAGGATACAAATGCCCGAAACGTCTGATCCGCCCAGTCCAAACCTGACAGAAGTGTGTTTTCACTCTCTGGTATTACGGTTATATTCATACCTGAAATTTCGGCGGAACGGACAGACGGGTTGTCGGAACTCTTATTTACCGCGTCTCTAACACTCTGCCTCACAAAATCTGCAATTCTTACTTCTTCCTCCGATGAATCATCTGACACGGTATTCTCCACTTTATTACCTCCGCTCTCCCATCGGCTGGATACGAATGGCCGGGCACCTGTTGTACCGTTTTCCGTAAAGTTATAGATAACTCCTCCAATTTCCTTCTGACCTACGAAAAGAGAACCGCTGTCCTCCAGGAAATAGACATTGCCGTTAACCTCCACCAGGCCTCTCTGCATAGCGCCGGAATACGCCAGAAAATACCATTTTCCATCAGAATCCTGATGCCACCCCGTCTTCATGTCTCCAGTTTCAGGATTTAAATAATACCAGTTTTTATCCGAATCCTGAAACCATCCAGTCTCCATAATCCCCTGATCGTTGAAGTGATACCACCTTCCTGATGCATCCTGAAACCATCTGCCCTTCAGATACTCATTCGCTTCGTTGGCATACTTCCAGCCTGACTCTGTCTGCTGCCAACCGGCAGCATAAGTGGTTCCTGCCATCAGCACAGAAAATAATGCCGCTGCTAACCATACCTTTCCATCTCCTGTTTTCATCGTTTTCCTCCTGTCTTACCGTAACTGAACTACATTGCTCCATTCCTTCCGAATACGGCACCTACCGTTCGAAACAGAATTTTTATATCCAGTTTAAAATTCCAATCCAGAATGTACTGCCTGTCCAGATTTACAACAGTTTCAAAATCTGTGATATCACTCCGCCCGCTCACCTGCCATAATCCGGTAACTCCTGGCTTGACGGCAAGTCTTGCCCGATGGCGCAGCTCGTACTTTTCCCATTCATCGACCGTGGGAGGGCGGGTTCCAACCAGACTCATGTCTCCCTTGAGAACGTTCCACATCTGCGGCCATTCATCCAGGGAATACTTACGCATCAAACCGCCAATACCTTTTTCTCCTCCGATAATGCGGGGATCATGGTCGATTTTGAACATTCTTCCATCACTGACCCGGTTCCTGTCCATAAGCTCTTTCTTCCGCTCCTCCGCATCCATATACATACTGCGAAACTTATACATTTTGAATTTCTTTCCGTTCTCACCAACCCTTACCTGAGAAAAAAACACAGGCCCTGGTGATTGTAAATAGATGCAGGGAGCCAAAAAAAGATATAGAATTCCTGTAATCAGGCAGCCTGTCACGCCTCCCACCACATCCAAAGCCCTCTTTAACGCCATTTGTCCGGAACCGGCCATATTCATGCTGCTCGTCAGAACGGTAAATCCTCCAAGGCGTTCCACACTGTGCTTACGTCCCGCCTCGCTTCCCCACTGATACAGTTTCGTATGGATCGTAACTCCCATCTCGCTGAATCCCTCTATAATTTCAGGCGGTGCCTGAGTAGAAGGAGGCAGATCGACAAACACTGCATCCACCCATTCCCGGCATACATATTCCACCACAGAGCCCGCATCCGCTACCACCGGCACATTTCCAAGCTTTTTATTATTAAAACCAGATTCCAGCACTGCAATTCCCGTCAGCAGAAAACCTTCATAGAAATTACGTTCTATCTGCTTCTGCACCACACCGATCATTTCCGATGTAGTCAAGATAAGCAGAGAGCGACAGCCATTTCCATTTTTTCTCCACCTTTTCAGTAACTTTTTCCAGATATTCCGGCCTGCACAGGTCAGACAAAAATAAGCGAACCCGGTAAAAACAAAGAGCAGTCTGGAATAGTTCCCGCCATTTTGCGTAATAAACAGATAAAATGCTGCCGCCAGAAAAACGAGGCATGTGTGTCTGCCAGCCGCAAGGATCTCAGAAAAACTGTTTCTCTTTAAAACATTTTTAAAGCTTTCACAAAAAAAAGTGATTACTACCTGAATCATGGGAAAAATAATTGCCATATTCCGATTAATCTGTATATCATATGGAAGCCTTCCCTCCTGCCAGATCAGGCAGCCAAACAGATAGGCTATCTGCAGACTTAAGCAGTCTATAACCATAAAATCCAGATGTTTCAGCCAGCCTTTTCTTTTTTTCTCATACATAATCCCGCCATCTTTCTCTTTCGTAAGTTTTATTCCTGCATTTTCCTTTTTCGCCTGACCTTTTTATTTTGTATTTTTACAACATAATATACATTATGTTGTAAACGCAACAACAGGACAAACCGCTTAAAGACAGTGTTTTTAGCACATGTCCTCAATTGCTGTTTTGTCCTGTTTCATTCTAAGTCTTATGCAATTTTACTTTTTTTACCATCTGCCAGGTAATATAGGAATCCTGATAAATTAATACCATAATTCTTGACAGAGATTCTTTTTCGTTGTATATTCTATTTACGACATAATGTATATTATGTATTAACGCATTGATGATTTCTCTTGACAATCGTTCTTTCGGGTTGTATACTTGTTACAACATAATGTATATTATGTTGTATTTTTTTGTTTATTTTTATAGAATCAATTCCATTGCATTCATTTGCCTCTCGTATTCTTTGCTGCTGGTCGTTGTATAGATTCTTGTTGTTTCTATGTTGCTGTGGCCTAATATATCTGCCAGCCTTACTATATCCTTCTGTTTTTTGTAATAAGTCCTGGCAAACAAATGGCGCATATTATGAGGAAATACTTTCCGGGAATCGATCCCTGCTTTTTGACACAGCCGGTTCATCTCTCCCCATATATTACTGCGGTTCACAGGCGCGCCCGTCCTGGTAACAAAAATACAGCCGCTTTTAATCTGATAGCTCTCGCTATAACAGCTTAACTTTACCGCCAGTTTACGCGGAATCAGAATCACCCGTTCCTTACCCTTGCAGTTAACCTCCGCATACCCATTTAAAACCGCATCAACGGTAATATTGTGAAGCTCGCCAATTCGAATTCCCGTACTGCATATTGTTTCCATAATAAGCGCCAGACGTTCCTTGTTTTCCTTCCTTGCCTCTTCTACCAGACGGAGATATTCATCACGGCTCAATTCCTTATTCCGATCACAAAACACCTTCTTCTGTATCTTCAAAAGCTTTACATGACAGTCCATCCTTCCTTTATAAGACAGATAGTTGTTGAGAGCAGCCAGCATAGAATTGACACTGGACGGACGATACTGATTCGCCAGTTCCTTTTTATATTTCATGACCAGTTCTTTGGATATCGGTTCCGAGCTGTCCTGCAGCACCTGTTTCCCTGCAAAGCAAAAATATTTCCGGACATCACGGAGATATTTTTCAATTGTTGCGCTGCTCTTTTCTTCGTACAGCAGATAGTCTTCATACTTCTTCAGCTCTTCTTCCATATAATAGTTCTCCTTTTACTTTTTCCTACTATCATATCCTAATTGGAGAAAAATATTATAATACTGTCTGCTGCCGTTTTTATTTTCTTCTGCTGCACCCTGTAATATCCGCAAAATGGATCAATCTCTTGTGGTGTACATCTTATCAAGAAGGACTATATAAAGCCACGTTTTCATCTCGTTGCATTCTTACTTGTTAATCAGATTATGCAGGTTCTTACGATCGCTTTTCATGTCATAGAGCTCATCGAATGTCATAATATGTTGTGCTCAAGCTTTTTGTAACAGTTATGGGAAATAAAATTATGTTTCAACTGTCCCACAAACAGCATCTTATCGTTCTTATAGAAAGCACTGATTTCCAGGTGAGTGCCGGAAAAGGGATTTTTGCCCGCAATGACGAAAATAACTGTTACTGCGGTAATGAGAATTATTAACTTGGTTATGGGATTTCTCTAAATGACACCGCGAAGCAGACTCTGGAACGTCTTCGTATGCAGGGCAAGGCTTCCATCTTAGTTACAGCAAACGGTGTGTGCGTCGGCGTGATTGCCCTGTCTGATGTAATCCGCCCCGCTGCTGAAGAAATGATCCATAAACTAACCGCCATGCTGTTTTTAGAACTCTATTTTAATCATACACGTATTTCTCTGGAAGAAATGTACGAGGAAGCCATGTTCCGTTCTCGCGGAAGGGAGTCTTCTGCATGACTATCCTAACTCATTTCCATGTGGTATACTCTTTCTTAAAGGAGGGTAGACACATGAACCAAAACACAGAGAGACAACGTAAAAAATATATGGATCATCCACCGGAAGAAATGACATCCGAGGACATTCGCCACACGAGCGAGGATGCACTTCTGAATATGGATTATTTTTTTCAAACGCACTGTTATCTAACATACGTTTGGAGAACATACGTTTCTTTTTACTGTTCAGAAAATCGGAATTTCCTATAAAGTAAAAAGCAGGCAATTTCTAAAAAATCACCTGCTGGCCAATAAATAAACTAAGTTTTGCCGGTTATCACCACTTTCCAAAACTTTTTGGTTATCACATTTCCTATTTAAACACAGCAAAACCCCGGTTCAAAATCCTCGAACCGGGGTATGTCATCCATACTTTGCCATTTTCAGCCTCATAAAACACAGCCGAAAAAAGCATGATTTTATCCCATTTTCAGTCTCAAAACCACTATATCTTGTGGTTTTACTCTTCTTTTTCTCCAAATACTACAAGTGTCATCCAAATGACTGACTAGACCTCATCAATCGCCTTCCCAATATCATCTCTCATATACTTATTCCCAAATGTAATCCACTCCGTCGCCCGATACGCATTTTCCCGCGCCTGCTTTAAATTCTCGCCTTTCGCGGTTACGCCCAGCACACGTCCGCCGTTGGTCACGACCCGGCCTTCCCCGTCAAACTTTGTTCCGGCATGGAATACATAGTATCCGTCACGCCCCTTAAAATTCTCGAATCCGCTGATCGGATATCCTTTTTCGTAGTGCTCCGGATACCCGTCGGAAGCCAGCACAACGCAGACTGCCGCGTTATCCTCAAACTCCAGCTGAATCTGATCCAGCGTGCCGTCCACACAGGCCTCGAACACTTCCAAAATATCATTCTTCATACGCGGCAGTACGACCTGCGTCTCCGGATCGCCGAATCTCGCATTGTATTCCAGAACCTTCGGTCCCTTCTCGGTGAGCATCAGCCCAAAGAAGATGATTCCCTTAAACGGTCTTCCCTCCGCCTTCATCGCGTCTACCGTCGCCTGATATACGTATTTCCGGCAGAAGGCGTCAACCTCCTCTGTATAGAACGGGCTGGGCGAAAAGGTTCCCATACCGCCGGTATTTAACCCCTGATCTCCGTTTTTCGCCCGCTTGTGATCCTGCGCCGAGGTCATGATCTTTATCGTATCTCCATCCACAAAAGACAGCACGGAGACTTCTCGCCCGGTCATAAACTCCTCAACCACAATGCGGTCGCCGGCGGAGCCGAACTGCTTATCCAGCATCAGTGTCCTGACGCCTTCCCTTGCCTCTTCCCTCGTATTACAGATCAGAACGCCCTTTCCGAGAGCAAGACCATCCGCTTTCAGTACGATGGGCATCTCGGCCGTTTCCAGATACTGAAGCGCCGCCTCCGGAGTATCAAAGGTCTCATAGCCCGCCGTCGGAATATGGTATTTCTTCATCAGGTCCTTGGAAAATGCCTTGGATCCCTCGAGAATCGCCGCGTTCTTTCTGGGTCCGAATACGCGAAGCCCTTCCTTCTCAAATACATCCACGATGCCGCCTACCAGCGGATCATCCATACCAATCACAGTTAAATCTATCTGATTTTCCTTCGCAAACGCCGCCAGCTTATCGAATTCCATGGCGCCGATCGGCACACATTCCGCATATTCAGCGATACCGGCATTGCCCGGAGCGCAGTAAATCTTATCTGCCTTCGGACTCCCTGCCACCTTCCACGCGATCGCGTGCTCTCTCCCGCCGCTTCCAACAATCAGTACTTTCATCATCCGCCTCCTGAACTTCTTATGAGTTTGCAATCATCTGAATAGCCTGAGGCAGAATCACCCACTCCGCCTCTTCCATCACACGTCTCTGAAGAATCTCCGGCGTATCTCCGTCCTTCACTTCAACTGCCTTCTGTAAAAGAATCGGGCCGCTGTCCACTCCCTCGTCCACGTAGTGCACCGTGGCTCCGGTCACCTTCACCCCACGCTTTAAGGCCGCCTCGTGAACCTTTAAGCCGTAGTAGCCCACTCCGCAAAAAGACGGAATCAGGGAAGGATGAATATTAATGATGCGATTCTTATATTTTCTGGTCATCGCCTCCGGGATCGTTACAAGGAACCCGGCCAGCACAATCAGATCGAGATGGTACTCGTCCACCTTTGACAGAAATGCCTCGTTAAATTCCTCCCTGGTTCCGAACTCCTTCGGAGAGATGGCCGCAGTCTCGATTCCATGGTTCTTCGCCCGCTCCAGCGCGTAAGCACTGCGGTTATTGCTGATCACCACTTCCACGCTCACATTGGTAAGACTCCCGTCGTCCAGCCGGTCTAATATGGCCTGGAGATTCGTTCCGCCGCCGGATACCAGAATGCCGACTCTCAGCATAAGGTCACTCCCTTTTCTCCTGCTTCCACGCTGCCAATCACATATGGAGTCTCACCAGCCTCACGGATCGCCTCCATCGCGGTATCCACCGCAGACGGATCAACCGCCAGAACCATACCGATCCCCATGTTATACGTATTGTACATCATTTCTTCTTCGATGCTGCCTTTTTCAGCCAGAAGCTTAAAGATTGCCGGAATCTCATAGCTGTCCTTTTTAATGACTGCTCTGACACCGTCCGGAAGCATGCGCGGAATGTTCTCATAGAAACCACCGCCGGTCACATGGCTGCAGGCCTTGATCGTAACTCCGCTGTCCTTCACACTCTTTAAAGCCTTCACATATATTTTCGTCGGAGCGATCAGGGTCTCTCCTAAGGTTCCCCCCAGCTCATCGTAATACGTATCCAGACTCTCCTTCGTCATCTCGAATACCTTGCGCACAAGAGAAAAACCGTTGCTGTGTACACCGGAGGAAGCCATGCCGATCAGCACATCGCCGGCCTTTAAGTCTTTTCCTGTAATCAGATTCTTTTCATCTACAACACCAACCGCAAAACCGGCCAGATCATACTCATCCTCCGGATAAAAGCCCGGCATCTCCGCTGTCTCTCCGCCAATTAAGGCCGCACCGGCCTGTTTGCAGCCATCCGCCACGCCGCCAACGATATCCGCAATCTTCTCCGGAAAATTCTTTCCGCAGGCAATGTAATCCAGGAAGAATAAAGGTTCTCCTCCTGCACAGGCAATATCATTGACACACATGGCAACACAGTCGATACCTACCGTATTATGCTGATCCATAAGAAATGCAAGCTTTAGCTTCGTTCCTACGCCATCAGTTCCGGAAACCAGAGTCGGTTTCTCCATCTCCTTAAATGCGCTCATGGAAAATGCTCCCGAAAAGCCGCCGATCCCGCCTAATACCTCCGGTCTCATGGTTCCCTTTACGTGTTCCTTCATTAACTCTACTGACTTATATCCAGCTTCAATATCCACACCGGCATTCTTGTAATCCATTTCTTTTCCTCCTTGTCATGAGCACGCAACGCACTCCACGGCTTATTTCTTCATCTGTGCCAGATACTCTTTGTATCCGATCTGATCCAGCTTCTCCGCTTTCTTTACCACATCATTCTTCAAATTCTCGGAATACTCCTTTAATCTGCCGAGCAGCGCCTCATCAGACGCAGCCAGGATCTTCGCCGCGAGAATTCCCGCGTTCGTTCCTCCATTAATCGCAACCGTGGCAACCGGTATGCCGGACGGCATCTGTACGATGGAATAGAGAGAGTCCACACCGCCGAGATCGGAAGTCTTCATCGGAATTCCGATGACCGGCATCGGGAAAAGCGCCGCGCACATGCCCGGAAGATGGGCCGCCTTACCAGCTCCCGCGATCATCACCTTCACACCTCTCGCTTCCGCTGTCTTGGCATACTCAAAGAATATATCAGGCTCCCTGTGAGCCGAAATAACAGTTATTTCAAAATCAACACCCAGTTTCTCAAGAACGTCTGCAGCCTGCGCCATAACAGGCATATCGGAATCACTGCCCATAACAATAGCTACCTTTGCCATAGTAAATCTCCTTTCATTATTAACGGTTATGCTTTTCATTAGTTATATTAATATATAAAGCTTATAAATCAGTCTTTACTTATAATTATAATACTAGCTTTTTATGCTCCCGTCAATAATTTTCTTAAAAATACCCGTATATTCAATAATGTAAAACTTCCTTTACAAAAATTGTAAAATACACTTTACAAACAATGTAAAGCGTGCTATACTAAAAATGTAAAGGAAACATTACTTTTAACAACAAACCCCCGCAGACACAGAGCCTGGCTCATTACCTTTATATGGGCCGCCAGAGAAACACTCAGGCGTGTCCGTCTGGCTCGCTGCCTGCGGGAATAAAAGAAAGGGAAGTGTTGTGTAAGTGAAGACAAGAATACAGGAGTTGAGAAAACAATCGCGGATCACACAGGAAGAACTGGCGGATGCTCTGGGCGTAACGAGGCAGACCATCATATCCCTGGAAAACGGCAAGTATAACGCCTCTCTCCAGCTGGCCCACAAGATCGCCGTATATTTTCACATGAACATTGAAGAAATATTCTTATTCGAGGAGGAATAAAACCATGCTGCTGAACAATTTATTTATTGACAGTCCCATTAACTTTGAGAAGAAATGCAAGACCAGAATCACTGCCAGCTGCTTTCTCATGGCGCTGGGTGTGATCACCATCGCCCTTTCCTTCCTGGCAGGCGATCAGATTCCCGTCCTGTACATGGCCGCCGACCACTATGATTTCATTCCGGGCTTCTATATGGGAACCGGGTTCGGTCTGTTCTTCGCCGCAGCCGCAACGATCATTAAAAATGTCCGCTATTTAAAGAAGCCTGAGATAAGAAAAGAACGGGAAATCTACGAAACTGATGAGAGGAACCGTATGCTGGGACTTCGCAGCTGGGCTTACGCCGGATATACCATGCTGCTCCTGCTCTATATCGGCATCCTGATCAGCGGATTCATCAGCATTCTCATCCTTAAGACACTGCTGATCATTCTGGCAGTCTACGTGGTAGTCCTGTTCGTATTTCGAATGATTCTGCAGAAAACAATGTAATCATACACTTCTTCAGCTCAGCTTAAGCGCTTAATTTAAGCGTTCAGTTTAAGAGCTCGATGCAATCAGAAAACAAAAAAGAAAACAGAATGTGCCGCCCCGTATCACCTTCCCGGCACATTCTGTTTTTCTATTCTGCTTCTTATTTATTATCCGGCTTTCCCTGTTCCTTATCCAGCGGGACATTCAGCTCCCCGACACCAGGAAGCACAAACCGCCCGTCAGCGATGATCGAAATCCTGCTGCCATCCGCTCTCACCGCATCGATCGTATCCAGTTCCGAATAAGGGATCGTGATATCCGTATGGCAGCTGAAATATGCCTTCGACAAATCTTCCTTCCTCAGAATGGAAATCTCATTGTCTCTTGCAATGATTTCCTTGCCGTTCGGATTATACACGGCGCTGTCCTCGGCCCAGCTGTAGCACGTATCGCCAACCGCAAAATGCGGTCCCATCTTCTCCACGATCAGAATCGGAAGCTTGTCGAGAATCCCATACCGTTCGGCCATGGCGTACGCCGTCGTATTGGTTCCGATGGCAAACTCGCCCATGGGAAGCGTGTCGTGGTTCTTCAGTATCATCTGTTTTACCAGCGCCCTGCCCTCGTTTGGATCTTCAAAATTATCGCAGGAATACGCTTTGATCATTCCTTCCTCAAATGTCATGGAGAGATTCTTAAACTGAAAATCACCGATATACACGGTTCCCACAAACAGCGTTCCCTGCGTACCGCATAGCTTCGGGGACGTAAATACCTCGCCCAGCGGAATGTTGACATCCGCCACACAGTTTTCAAAATTCGTCTCTTTTTCCCTGTCTCCCAGTTCATGCAGGCTCACGCGCAAATCGGTCCGGTTGTCTCCCTTTCCCTTCACTTCCACGTATTCCGCCTCATCCAGTGCATCGATGATCGTCTGCTGAATCGTCTTATACTTTTCATAGTCCAGCGTGTTGATCGCGATAGTCTCCTCGAATATCTTTTTGAAACGCTCACCGGCACTCTCTGCGTCCCATTCACCGTGACTGCCGCGGCCGATCTCCGGCACCGGGAATGCGATGATCGTAAAGCTTGTTTCATCACCGGGAATATACTCATTGGTAATCACCGCTGCCTCATTGGCTGCCTTTGCACTCAGCTTCTCCTGTCTGCCATCCAGACGGTTTGCCTCCTTCTTATTAACAGGCTGGAAGCCCTCCTGCCCAAAGGTCTCAATTACAGCCGGCCCCGCATAGGCTGCGGCCTCTTTTTTATACTGCTCATAGGCCACCCGCAGAACGGAAGCCTTCCTGTCGGTAAACGCCTTGTTTAAATAAATCGCCTCGTCGTAGCGGTGATCGTACTCATACTGACGGTTGGCAGGCGTGCCGTAATAGCCCACCTTCCTTCCTGCCTTCTGATTCACAGACCACACCGCGGAGCGGGAAAGAATCGTATCCAGCCCCATCTCACGGAAATTCCGGATTGCCGCCTTCACCATGCGCTCAAAGCCCAGCTCATACCGGATCTGCACCGCGCTCTTTTTCGACAGATCGCGTCCCATCACTTCAAAGCCCTTCCGGTAGCCCTCCGTGTACGTATCCGCCATAAGCTGCACCGTCTCCTCCGGAAGCGAATTCATAAACTGTGCCACCAGCAGCTCGGACTCGGAGATATAATCGCCAAACCGGTATAAATACCGCAGGTCGTTTAAATCGCTGTCCATGATGATATCCTTTGCAAAGGTCAGAGCAGGATCCACCCCTTCTCTGATGCGGTAAGTCACCGTATAATCGCAGTAATCGCTGACAAACCAATAGAGCACATCCTTTACACGGGCGGCTGTAGGCACTGTCTCCTCGAACATATTATAGATCTCAATCACTGTCTCATTTAAAATAGTGATATCCGTCAGCCTGTTCTCCGCAGCAAAAAGAATCCCGCCCCGGATTTCCTTATAGAGATAGGAAAAAAGCTGTCCATACTCCTCTCCCAGAGCAGAGACTGCATACTGTGGATTTCCATAGCTGGTTTCGTAGTTCTGAGGGAGAATGTCCTCATAGAGCCTGTGATTCCAGGCTTTCAGTTCTTCCAGAGAGGCATTCTCCAGCAGTCCGCCTTCCAGCTGCTCGCGATACGCTCCGATCATTCCAATAAATGACGCCATCTTCCGGAAATAAGAGCGGTACGGTTCTTCCACCGTCTCCTCACTCTCTATGGCCTGAAGCCGTTCCATGGAAAGCTGGAACCGCTCCATCACGCTCTCATTTTCTTCTTTGAATCTGTCACAATACTTCATCGTCATCCTCCAAATCCAATGATAATCAGAACCGTCCATATGATAATCAGAAGGCCGCTGACAGCCATCCCTATCTTGGACAGTATGTACTTTTTCTCCTTTTCCAAAAAAGAAAGCGCTCCATAAATCAGGGAAACAATGGCAATTAAAAAGCTGCAGAAACAAACCGCCGCCACATTCAGCTCTGCGTTCCCTGCCGTCATGACCGAGCTTGCCACACCGATGACCGCGAGAATCAATGCGGCGGCGGCAAGCCCGATGGCCATAAAGCTTCTCCTTGCAAATGGTTTCCTAATATAGGATACTTTTTTCTGCTGCTGCACGCCGCTTCCTCCTCACTCGTATCGTCTGTACAATTTTGTAGAACACAAAGCCGAGTAATCCGCCAAGGGTGTTGAGAATCATATCGTCCACGTCGAAGCTGCCCACCTTCCATATCAGCTGCACCGTCTCGATACAGAGGCTGAACAGAAAACTTAACAGCACGGTGTTATACCAGTGACGGCTCCTGCGGCTGATGACCGGAAGAAAAAATCCAAATGGCATAAATCCAACAACATTGCCCACAATATTCAGCAAAAACGACCGGATTCCTACCACGTGCCAGTACACAATAAAACGCCTGATCTCCTTGAACGGCACCAGATTATAGGCGTACTCCTCCTGCAGATGGCTTCCCCGTCCAAAGTCCTCGGAGAAGAACAGGAAGTACGCCAAAAAAATCAGGTAAACGATGAAAATCACCCAACCCAGCTTCTGTCGTTTTGTTGTATTTTTTATCATAAATGCCCCATTTAAAACGTAATCTCGGATTTTCTCTTAAGCAGAACAGCACCATTGATGATAGACATGATGCCGACACTTAAGCCTGCCACTGTAATAATAATGCCGATTACAATATTAAGCGCGCCTGCATTTCTCATGGTCTTATAAACTCTCTCCATATTCAGCTCTCCTTACTTTACGCCGTAGATTTCGTAATAGGCGTCAATCGCCGCCTTTAAAGTATCATCAATCATAATCTTTCCGTTATATTCTTTATTATACAGATATTCGATAACTTCTGCCATGGTAACGATGGCTTTTGCATGGAAACCATACTTTTCATGAATCTCGTCGAGAGCACTCTTATCCCCTTTTCCCTTTTCCATACGGTTTAAGGAAACCATCAGACCGAGAATCGTCACATCTCCCTGAGCCTTGATAATCGGAAATGTCTCTTCAATCGACTTGCCGGATGTGGTCACATCCTCGATAATCACCACGCGGTCACCGTCCTGAATCGGACTGCCCAGAAGAATTCCTGCGTCTCCGTGGTCCTTTGCTTCCTTCCGGTTCGAACAGTATCTGATCTCTTTCCCATATAATTCATGGTAAGCGATGGTGGTCGCCACGCTTAACGGAATTCCCTTGTATGCCGGTCCAAACAGCACATCAAACTCGTCCCCGAAATTATCATGGATGGCTTTCGCATAATACTCACCCAGCTTCTTAAGCTGTGCTCCTGTCACATAGGCTCCTGCATTCATAAAAAATGGAGACTTTCTTCCGCTCTTTAACGTAAAATCTCCAAACTTCAGCACGTTGCTGTCTACCATAAACTCTATAAATTCCTGCTTATACTGTTCCATCTTATCGTCCCTCCTGAAATCGGGCTTCTTACCGAACGGCTCCGACTAACTCATTGATATCTTCTATGTTGTACTTCTTCATATAATTTTCGATTCCGCTTACAACCTCAGCTGTAGCATATGGGTTATGGAAGTTGGCCGTTCCCACGGAAACTGCCGTGGCTCCCGCCAGAATAAACTCCAGCGCATCCTCTGCATTCATAATGCCGCCCATGCCGATGATGGGAATCTTCACGGCGTTCGCCGCCTGATACACCATGCGGACCGCAACCGGCTTCACTGCCGGGCCGGATAATCCGCCCGTCTTATTGGCCACTGCAAAGGTTCTGCGGTTTATATCGATCTTCATGCCTGTCAGCGTATTGATCAGAGAGATCACATCGGCGCCGCCCGCCTCTGCCGCCTTCGCCATGACGGTGATATCCGTTACATTGGGGCTCAGCTTCATGATAACCGGCTGCTTCGCATGTTTCTTTACCTCTCTGGTGATGGCCTCCACTGCTTTCGGATCCTGTCCGAAGGCGATGCCGCCTTCCTTCACATTGGGGCACGAAATATTGATTTCCAGCATATCCACCGGTTCATCCCCGAGGCGTTCCACCACTTCCACATAATCCTCCGTGGTTCTGCCGCAGACATTAACGATAATCTTCGTGTCATACTGCCTTAAAAACGGAATATCCCGCTTTGAAAATACTTCAATTCCCGGATTCTGCAGACCGATCGCATTGATCATGCCGCCGTACGTCTCCGCGATTCTGGGCGTCGGATTGCCGGGCCACGGCACATTGGCCACCCCCTTGGTCACAACCGCTCCTAAACCGTTTAAATCCACCATCTCACCGTATTCTGCTCCGGACCCAAAGGTACCGGATGCCGTCATGACCGGATTTTTCAGTTCCACACCGGCTAAGTTCACCTTCATATTCATCAGAGTTCCACCTCCTCTGCCCGAAATACCGGCCCGTCTTTACAGATTCTTGCATTGTGAACATGAGAATGTTCATCCACGTTCTTTGTTTTGCAGACACAGGCCAGACACGCTCCGATTCCGCATGCCATCTTCTCCTCAAGAGACAGAAAACAGGTGATGTTCTCTGAAGCGGCAAATTCTTTTAACGCGCGCAGCATCGGCGTAGGGCCGCATGCAAAGATTACATCCGCCTTTAACCCGTGTTCTCTGATCGCGTCAATGACATTGCCCTTTGTACCGGCGCTGCCGTCTTCTGTTGCAAGAACCACATCCCCGTAAGGAGCAAATTCCTCATTTAGAAACAGAACGTCGCGATATCCTAAAATCACTTCTTTTTTACAGCGTAGCTGCTTCGCCAGTTCCAGCATGGGAGGAATTCCGATTCCTCCGCCGATCAAAAAAGCGGTCTTTCCTTCTGCAGCTTCCTCCAGCGGGAATCCATTGCCGAGAGGTCCCATGATATCGACGGGATCGCCCGCCTGGTAACGGGAAAATTCTTCCGTTCCCGCTCCAACGGTCCTGTATACGATCCGCAGCATACCGGTTTCTTTACTCGTCTCACAGATGCTGATCGGGCGCGGAAGCAGTTTTGCTCCGTCCTTTGTATACACAGAAATAAACTGTCCCGGCTTTGCCTGGGCAGCCATCTCCTCCTCCCGGATCCACATGCTGTACACATCTTCTGTCAGCCTTTCCTGACGGTCCACAAAGGCTGTTACTTTTCTCTGAGCCATGATTCCTCCTACAGTACGCTGTTGATATCGGAAACCATATCGATGACCGCCTGTCTGGAGGCTTCACCGAAATGCTCTGCGCCAAACTTCGCGTATTTCTCCTGCTTATATGCGGCGATGATGCCTCTGGAGGAGTTGACGATTGCACCGAGTCCGTCTTCATTGAAACAGTACTTAAGGTCTTCAGCCGTTCCGCCCTGCGCACCGTATCCCGGTACCAGGAAGTACGTATTCGGCATCAGTTTTCTTAAGATCCGGCTCATCTCCGGATAGGTTGCTCCCACTACGGCTCCGACGTTGCTGTAAGCGCCGTCCATACAGTCCGCGCCCCATTCCACTACCTTGTCTGCTACCAGCTCGTACAGCGGCCTTCCGCCGATCAGCTGATCCTGGAATTCACCGCTGGAAGGATTGGAGGTCTTTACCAGTACGAAGAGTCCTCTGTCCTCCTCTTTGCACACATCGACAAACGGCTTCACTCCATCCGTGCCGAGATACGGATTGACAGTCAGAAAATCGGTGCCAAAGCCGGTCAGAATGCTGCCGCCCACTTTCACATGGCCGATATGTGCCGTAGCATACGCGGCGGAGGTAGAACCGATATCCCCTCTCTTCGCATCGCCAATCACGAGAAGTCCCTTCTCCTGACAGTAATCAACCGTTCTCTTATATATCTTAAGCCCTTCGATGCCGAACTGCTCATACATGGCGATCTGCGGCTTAACTGATGGAATAATGTCACAGACTTGATCCACGATTTCTTTATTAAACTGCCAGATCGCCTCTGCGGCACCTTCCAGCGTCTCACCAAACTCATCGAATGCCTTTCTCGTCACATGCTCCGGTATATATCCAAGCATCGGATCCAGTCCAACACAGATGGGGGCCTTTGTTTCTTGAATCTTCTGAATCAACTGATTAATCATAGTCTCCTCCTTCGTTCCTCACATTTTCTCTATTCTTACCAATTCTATCATAAGTAGGGGGCTGTTTCAAGCGTCTTTCTCGCCGTTACCCGCCGCATTTAAGCCGTGAAAATTCAATTGAAGAAAATTAGCACTCGCCTATTGACAGTGCTAACAATTTGTGTTATATTACACCTAGAACAAATCAAACAACAACACCGCATCAAACGCGGTGCAGATAAATAAGGAGGAAGAACCTATGTTATTATCCAGAAGAAATAATTTATTCGATGAATTTTTCAATGATCCATTTTTTAACGACTCTGTACAGAACAGAACAACGCTTATGAGAACTGATATTGAAGATGACGGAACCAATTATATCATTGACGTGGAACTTCCCGGATACAAGAAGGAGAACGTGCGTGCTGAATTAAAGGATGGCTATCTGACCATCTACGCCGAGGCGTCAGGCTCTTCCGAAGACAGTGAGAACAAAAACTTTATCCGCAAGGAACGCTACAGCGGCTCCTGCAAGAGAAGCTTCTATGTTGGTTCCCAGCTGCGCCAGGAAGATATTAAGGCGGCCTTCGACAATGGCATCTTAAAGCTGACCGTTCCGAAGGAAGCTCCGAAGCAGATCGAGGAAAACCACTACATCACCATCGAATAACACATATTCCCGCTTTCCTTACCGGGATCAACCATATTCTATGATACCAAAAAGAGGACAGCCCACCGGACCGGACCGCCTGCCGTTTCTGCAGACAGCGGAATTTCCGAAGGGGGCTGTCCCCTTTTTTATCTTCACGTTTCAATTTTTATCAGGGATTCCACCCCGGCCCGTGAGTTGGACACGGACACTCCTTATTCCAGCAGAAAAGCTGTCGCCACATAGGCACCGCTCTTATAAGACTTCTTTACCATCTGTTCTTCTACTTCGATCTTTAAATTCAGCCACAGTTCTTCCGCCGCGATGGACAGATGGGACAGCATGATTCCCATACTCAAATCCCTCATCGCCACCATGGTCTGGGAAGGAAGAAATTCCCTGCAGGAGAAAATATAGATTCTGTCGTGGTAAACGATAAAGCGCCACGGCTGCGTATTCATGGCCGAAGGTGCCAGCCGAACAGCCTTCAGGATATTCTTCAGCGGTTCGCCGATCTCATCCTTGAACACGCAGAGTTCTTTTAACGGAAGGCGTTTTGCCGTAGCCGGATCACGGTACAGCAGGGATCTGGGATATCCGAACGCCACGGCAACGGCCGTCTTCATCCCGGCAGGCTCCGGTCCGGGAATCCTGGTACTGCCTAAGTAGCACGTTCCCAGTCCCTTGCCGGTCATATACAGAAGAACAGGCTCCAGAACGTATCCTGCATTCATCATCCAGCCATCCTTCTCTTCCGAATAAAACACCAGATAATATGGTGCTTCCACCTTCCAGAGACCCTTTACAGGAAGATCCTTCCCTATATTTTCCTTAATCTCCATCTTTGTGGAAATCTCCGGGCAGAGTGTGGCCACACGGTCTGCAAACGCCAGGACATCCTTTATAAGCTGCTCCGGTACCGCTTCATATTTAAATTTTCGAATGGATCTTCTCTTGAAGATCATCTGATACAGATTCATCCCTGCTCCCCTCTTTTCACTACAGCGATTTAAACTCCTCCAGCAGTTCCTTAAATACGGCCAGCGCTTCCTTTACCGGCTGGCCGGTAGACATATCCACACCGCACAGCTTCAGGAGCTCGATCGGAGGCATGGAATTGCCGCCGCTTAAGAATTTGAAGTAGCCTTCCAGTGCCTGCTCATCACCAGCCAGAATCCTGCTGCTGATCGCCATGGCCGCCGAAAAGCCCGTTGCATACTGATAAACGTAAAACGGCGTATAGAAGTGAGGAATTCTCGCCCACTCATAATCAATCTCGCGGTCGACCACCATCTCCGGTCCGAAATATTTTTCATTAAGTTCATGATACAGCCTGCAGAGCAGCTCCGCCGTCAGCGGTTCTCCGGCCTCACTCCTTCTGTGAGTCTCAGCCTCAAACTCCGCAAACATGGTCTGACGGAACACCGTTCCACGGAAGCTCTCCATGAAATGGTTCAAAAGATACGCCCGCTCCTTCTTATCCTCCGTCACCGCCAGCAGGTAACGGTTCAGCAGCGCCTCATTACACGTAGACGCTACTTCCGCGACGAAAATCTTGTATCCCGCGTCCACATAGGGCAGCGCCTGATCGGAAAACCAGGAGTGCAGGGAGTGTCCCATCTCATGTGCCAGGGTGAAGACGCTGTCCAGTGTACCGCTGTAGTTGAGCAGCACATACGGATGCGTCCCGTAGACCCCCCAGGAGTACGCGCCGCTTCGCTTGCCTTCATTTTCATAGACATCGATCCAGCGGTGATCGAAGCCTTCCTGCAGAAGAGCCAGATACTTATCCCCCAGCGGGGCCAGGCCCTTTTTCACGGTTTCCTTTGCCTCTTCATAAGGAATCTTCCTGTCATCGTGTTCCACCATCGGCGTATATAAATCGTACATGTGTATCTCATCGAGTCCCAGCACCTTTTTTCTGACCGAGACGTATTCATGGAGAAGCGGCAGCCCCTCCTGAATCGCTTCCGTCAGATTGTCATAGACGCTTTCTGGTATCTCGTTTTCTGACAGATAATATGCCCGGCTGGAACCGTAATTTCTGGCTTTCGCATAAAAAGAAGCCTGCTTTACGTTTGCCGCGAACGTGGCCGCCAGTGTATTGGCAAACTGGCCGTAAACGCTGTACATCGACTGAAAAGCAGCTTTTCGCACCCGGCGGTCCCGGTTCTCCATCAGCGGAATATACGTACCATGGGTCACAGGAATTTCCTTCCCCTCACTGTCTGTGATAGACGGAAATTTCGCATCCGCATTATTAAACATGTTAAAAATATCGGAAGAACTCTGGGTCGCTTCCATGGATTTTGCAAGAAGCTCTTCCATACCTGCGGAGAGCGTATGGGCCTTCTTCTTCATAATGACCTCAAACGTCCGGCTGTACCGGTCCAGTTCTTTTACCGTACTCCGGAATCTGCCGAGAGCCTGTTCATCCATGGCCAGAATCTCCGGTACGATAAAAGATGAGAGTCCCGCCGCTTTATAGGAGAGCGCCTGGGCTCTTGCATAAAAATCCTGATACTTCGCTTTCGCCGTGTCTTCATCAGACTTCTCTCTTCCGTATACAAACAGTCTCTCAATCTTTAACGATATCTCTTCATCAAACTTCAAACACCGAAACAGCATCTCGCCCGATTCAGCCAGATGCCCTTCAAACTCCTCATAGCCGGCCAGCTCTCTCTCTGTTTCAAGAAACAGCGCTTCCCAGGCTTCGTCGGATGGCAGAATGTCCGCCAGGTTCCAGGTATCACAAACCGGTATCTCATCTCTCTTTTTCAAAATAATCCCTCCACTATATCCACTGGTTTTATTCTATCACCCATATTTCAAAGAAACAATCAGCAATATGGAAAATATTTGATTGAAATCACATGGTTTCTTGTACTATACTGTAGACACAGTACTGTGCTGCGTAATTCATGGTGAATAGAGTGCCTGATATCTGCGTCAGGTGCTCTATTCACTGTTAATTGCGCAGCGCAGTGCCGATAATTTCCTCCGAAAAACAAAAGGGAGAACGCCATGAAAATCATACGCACAGAGCATTTGGATCAACAGCAGCTGAAAGACTTACAGGCCCTTGAAACCGCATGCCGGTTACACGACCATACTTCACTTACCTTTCCCACAGAAGACGGATGTCTTTTCTTTCTATTATACGACGAAGAAACACTCTTATCCGCATTTTCTGCATTTTTTAACGAATTTGAGACATGCAGCTGCAGCGCATTCACACTCCCGTCCCACCGGGGCCGCGGTCATTTCTCCCTGCTGCTTGAAGAACTGTTAAAAGAGTCCGGCGAATGTGATCTTCTTTTCCTGGCTGATGACTCCTGCCCTGACACGAAAAAGACGCTGGACGCCCTCGAAGCGGAGTTTTTAAACCGGGAACACATGATGGAACTGCGCCTGCCCGCGCCGCAGTCCGGCAGTGAAAGCCACTCCGTAGAGTTCTCACCGGCGCTCTCAACTGACAGCGGAGATAAACGGTATGTGATCAGTGAAAACAGTAGGCCGGTCGGCTCTTTTCATCTTATATTCCAAAATGACACTGTTTACTTTTACGACTTCGAAATTCATGAGAAGCTTCGGAACCAGGGCATCGGAGGCCGTGCCGCCGCCGCGCTCATCGGTGAATTAAACCGCATGGCCAAAACAGAACCGGAATATTTTCCTTTCAGCCGTGTCATGCTGCAGGTTAGCGGAGACAACGGGCCGGCGCTTCAGCTGTATCGGAAACTGGGATTTGAATTTACGGAGACGCTGGCGTACTATCTGTATTAGTGTATGATTCCGGAGAAAGGACGGAAGGGAGGCTGCCGGCTTTCTTCTCACACTTCCCGAATCATACCATACTGCTTCAAATCAAAATGCTTCTCCATCACCCCAAACACCTTAAATCCAAATTGCCGGTAAAACGCCACATTCTTCTCGTTATGTGTTTCCAGTGAAATCATCTGCCTGTGGCGGTTGGTCTTCCTTCAATTTGCATTCGCCTTCTTTTTTATACAAAAAACCGGCTCAGAAAGTATTATTTTCTTAAGCCGGCTTCTCATTTTAATATTATTCATCCCAGTTGTGATAGGTGGCCTGAACGTCGTCATCCTCGTCCAGAAGGTCGAGAGTACGGTTCATCTTTTTAATCGATTCCTCATCGGTCAGTTCTACCCAAGTCTGCGGGATCATGGTTACGTCGGCCTCCACCATCGGAATTCCGGCCGCTTCCAGCGCTTCACGCACCGCACTGAAATCCTCCGGTGCCGTAATCACCTCGTAACTGTCCTCCTCCTCGGAGAAATCTTCGGCTCCCGCATCCAGAGCCATCATCATCAGTTCATCCGGGTCCATCTCACACTCTTCCTTATCGATGATGATCTGGCCCTTTTTATCGAACATATAAGATACACAGCCCGGCGTTCCTACGTTGCCGCCGCCTTTTGTAAAGGCGCTTCTCACATTGGCTGCCGTCCGGTTTTTGTTGTCGGTTAAGGTATCAACAATAATTGCTACTCCGTTTGGACCATATCCTTCATATGTAATGGTCTCATAATTCACAGCGTTCGCATCGCCGGCCGCCTTCTTAATTCCGCGGTCAATCGTATCGTTCGGCATATTGTTGGCTTTGGCTTTTGCAATGACATCGCGCAGCTTGCTGTTATTTGCAGGGTCCGGTCCGCCTTCTTTCACTGCTACTGCAATCTCTCTTCCGATTACGGTGAAAACTTTGCCTTTTGCAGCATCATTTCTCTCTTTTTTGTGTTTGATATTTGCGAACTTTGAATGTCCTGACATTATTTATAACACTCCTTTTCCTTTATCTTCTTCGTCCTAAAAACTCTAAAAATCAGCATCTTTTCCATTTTAACACCATTCTGCTAATCTGGCAAGGAATTTTCGCTGTCTGCCGGGCTTTCCCCGCCATTTTCCGGCCCTGGCGGGGTATCCGGCGGAGGAACAAGCTTCTGTACACGGATGGTATGAATCATCTTGTTCTCCACCTGGAGAATTTTGAAACCGTATCCCTGGTACTCCACCTCCGTCTGCTCGCCTTCCTGCGGAATGCGGTCCAGTCTCGAGATCAGGAACCCGTTGATGGTGTCGTAGGAATCGTAATCATCCTCCTCGAATTCGATATCCAGAGTTTTGGCAACCTCATCCAAAGGTGCCATGCCGCTGATGATATAAGAACCGTCTTCTGCCTGGGCAATAAATTCTTCATCTACGTCGTATTCATCCATAATGCTTCCGACGATCTCTTCCAGAATGTCCTCCATGGTGACAATGCCGGCTGTCTGCCCGTATTCGTCGACCACGATAACCATATGAATCTTCTGGGACTGCATCTCCTTGAAAAGCGAATCAATGTTTCTCGTCTCAGGTATGAAATGAGCTTCCCGCAGAAGACCATCGATCTCACAGATCGGGACCATCGCATTACTGCCGTTTTCCGCAGCTATGAGCGCATCCTTCATGTGAAGGATGCCGGTGATATCGTCAATATCTTTTTCATACACCGGATATCTGGAATTGTAGCCTTCCTTCAGAATGAAGTTTACAGCCTCACGGAGAGTCATGGAACCATCCAGAGCCACCAGATTTTTCCGGTGGGTCATGATATCACCGGCGTCCTTATCGTCCAGTTCAAAAATATTGGTGATCATCTCCGCCTCTCTGGCCTCTAAGACGCCCTGCTCATGGCCTTCATTGACCATGGACATAATGTCTTCTTCTGTCACATTCTCATTATCTGACATCATATCGATGCCGATGAGCTTCAGGAACAGAAATGCCACAGCATTGATAAGCCAGGTAAACGGCATCAGCGGAACCATGAAAAAAGTGACGACCGGAAGCATGTGATAACCCCATTTCTCCGGATTCTGGGCTGCACAGCGTTTTGGAATCACAATGCCAAAGCTGATGAGCAGCACAATTAAGAGAATTCCTACGATCAGAAGGCTTAAGACGGAAAGCCACGGTGCCGAAAGAGTGGCCCGACCGTCCAGAATCAGGGTCAGACGGCCGCCCAGCTGCTCTAAGATAAAGGCGCCGGTGATAATGCCTATGATGTTGGTCGATACCTGTATCGTGTTTACAAACCGGGTCGGCCTGTTAACGATATGTAGCAGCTTTCTTGCCTTATCACTGCCTTCTTCCATCTGATGCTCTAAGTCACTCGTGTTGACGTTCTGAATTGCAGCGCCAAATCCGTAAAATATGGCGTCTAACAGGATGAATAGTAAAAATATTGCCACGCTGGGAAGCGGGTTGCCATCGTCCATTGTTTTGTTCTACTCCTTTTATTGATTGTCATTGGTGGGGGTGAAGAGGGGGGCTTGGTTGGTCTGTCTGTTTGTTGATTAGTTTGTTTGGGTGCTTTTGCATCCGCAGGGGAAGCCCTGAACCGCGCTGCGGCTCAGGGCTTCGCGGCTGTCGCCGCATAGCCATACAGATGGAAGGGGCAGGGGACAAGCGAGCTTGACCCCTGCCCCTTCCATCTGTATGGCTGCCCTGCTCGTAGCTATGAAAAATGATACCCCCCTCCCCCCCATTTGTCAAGTACTTACGCTTGTTTCCTGATTTGCTTCTTTCGCACGCTCGAACTATGTATCCAGTTCCAAACTGACTTTTAACGCATAGTCCACTTTTTCCTGAAGTTCTTCGTCTATATGACAGATCTTCTCTTTTAGTCTCTGCTTGTCTATGGTCCTTAATTGCTCTAACAGAATGACTGAATCTTTTATCATGTCACATCTTCTGGTATCCAGTTCGACATGTGTGGGGAGTTTTGCCTTGTTCATCCGGGACGTGATTGCTGCGCAGATGACGGTGGGGCTGTGCTTGTTTCCTATGTCGTTCTGTATGATGAGGACCGGCCGGATTCCGCCCTGCTCGGAGCCTACTACCGGTCTTAGGTCTGCATAAAATATGTCTCCACGTCTGATTATCACTTTCTCACACTCCGTCAATTGATTTAAGTCTATTATTGACCTTTTTTGACTCGTGTATTCACTTAAGTTGTTCGCTCAAGTTCTTTTGCCGCATAGTTTATGATATGATACGGACATGGATTGCGTTATTCGTCCCTTCACTTCCTTTTCTGATTACTTTCCGAAACCTTCGTAAATATCATCGAAATAATCTTTTTTTCCTACCACTTTTCCGTCTTCTATGTAGACTCTGGGGACACGTTTTCCGATGTCACAGAGTATTTCATAGTGGAAACCGCCGCCGATGCAGGCCAGCTCCTCAACCGTGATCTCTTCGTCCCCGTCTTTCCCGATCAGGGTGACTTCGTCACCCTCTTCCGCTTCGGGTATCTCTGTCGCGTCGACCATCAGCTGGTCCATGCAGACACGGCCCAGGATTCTTGCACGGCGGCCGCGGATCAGAACATCCCCACGTCCTGATAAGGAACGCGGATAGCCGTCTCCGTAGCCTACCGGAATGGTCGCAATGGCTGTTTCCCGCTCCGCTGTAAAGGTGCCTCCGTAACTGACCGGTGTTCCCGGCGCGATCGTCTTTAAATAGCTTATGGTGCTCTTTAACTCCATGGCCGGAGTCAGATGGACCGGCTCTTTTTCTACCTCATCCGACGGATAGAGACCGTATATGGAGATTCCCGCGCGGACTGCATTGAAATTAGCCTGCGGCAGCTCCAGAATTCCTGCACTGTTGGAACAGTGCAGAACCGGGATTGTGATGCCGCGCTCCGTAAGCATGGAGATGAACTCCGTAAACAGCTCCATCTGACGGGCCGTGGCGCCTTTGTCCCTCTCATCCGCCCTGGCAAAATGGGTGAAGAGCCCCTCGATGCGGATTCCTGGAAGACGGCTGATCCGCACCGTCTCATCGGCGGCAGCGGCGGTTACCGGATAGCCGATCCGGCTCATGCCTGTATCCAGGGCGATGTGGATGGGAGATATTTTTCCTGCCTTCACTGAAAGTTCTGAGAGACGAGCTGCGCTTTCATAACGGAATACGGCCGGCCGGAGTTCATACCGGATCAGATCCTCATAGCTGCTCTCCGGACTCACTCCCAGGATGAGAATGGGCTTTGTAATGCCGTGTCTTCTCAATATGACTGCCTCCTCCGGGGTGGCTGTCGCGTATCCGCTTACGTATGGGTCGATGGCACACGCCACCGGTACTGAGCCATGACCGTATCCATCCGCCTTTACCACGCCAATCATCCCGGTTCCTTCTTTTAAATTGGCCCTCATGGCTTCCATATTCTGTCTGATGGCGTCCAGATTTACCGTCTCATAAACTCTGCTGTATCGTTCCATTTCTCTATACTTCCTTCAGATTATTCTGTCTCTTTTAAGATGTCTGCCAGCGCCTCCGTCAGTTCCCGGGCCAGAAGGCCGTGCTCTCCTGACTGAAGCCTGACAAGATCGCCCGCCCGCCCGTGTAAGTAGACGCCCATGGCTGCGGCGTCCGATTCTTCCATGCCGAGCGCCAGGAGTCCTGCTATGATTCCTGTCAGGACGTCTCCCGCTCCTGCCTTCGCCATGGCACTGTTGCCGCTGGTATTGATGTAGGTACGCTGATCTTTTAAGGCCGCTACGGTTACCGCGTCTTTCAGTACACAGGTAATTCCGTATCGATCCGCATATTCTCTCGCAGCAGGGATCAGGCGCCGCCTGATGTCCTCCACCGGACTGCCTGTCAGCTTCGCCATCTCGCCAAGGTGGGGTGTCACTATGATATTTTCGGTAAAATAATTGGTCAGTTCAGGAAACGCCGCAATGGTGTTCAGGCCGTCTGCGTCGAGGATGATGGGGACATAGGCATTAGCCAGTACCGTCTCCACCAGGTTTCTCGTATACGGCTCCTGGCCGATTCCAGGGCCGAGAACGATGACGCTGGCCCATTCACACTGAGCCTCCAGAAGTGTCTGGAAACGCACTGTGGACGCCTGTGCCTCCTCCGGATCGTAAGTAGTGATGATCGCCTCCGGAAGCGACGTCTGAAGAACAGCCCGGTTTTCCTCCACCGTAAAGATCTTCACCAGGCCGGCTCCCATCCGGTACGCGGCCATAGCGCTGAGCCAGGCGGCTCCGCTCATGTTTTTTGACCCTGCGGCAATCAGGACGCGGCCAAAGGTTCCCTTATTGGAATATGCGGGCCGGGCCGGAATCATACGGATATCGGCCGGTTCAAAGGTAAACAGCTCCGGACTCAGCCGTTCTAAGCTGACAGGGGGAAAGCCGATATCGGCCACCACGACGGTTCCGCTGTAGGCGCGCCCCGGATACAGAAGCGTTCCCAGCTTCTCATAGCCGAAGGTCACCGTCACATCAGCTTTTAAGGCAGTCCCCATGATCTCACCGGTATCGGCGTGAATTCCGGAGGGGATATCCACAGCCACCACCCAGGACGCCCCGCAGCCGGAAAGTGTGGCCAGTAAGTCACGGTACACCCCACTCACCTCCCGGGACAGCCCTACGCCAAATACGGCATCGATTACAAGTTCACAGCGGCCCGGTATAAAATCGCTGTATTCAATCAGATTTACGCCAAGCCGCTCCGCAATGGCCAGCTGTTTCCTGTACTCGTCCGTTCCGTTCTCCTTGGTACCTGCCAGAATCACGATCACGGTGTAGCCTTTTAGATGGAGGAGCCTGGCGGCTGCAATGCCGTCCGCCCCATTATTCCCGGTCCCGCAGACTGCCCAGATGCGGTCCTTTTTTTCCGCCTTTTTCTGCACTTCACGCACAACGGCCGCGGCCGCCTGCTCCATAAGCACCAGTGAAGGGATTCCTATGGACTGGATGGTGTAGCTGTCCACTTCCTTCATCTGGCTTCCCGATACCAGATATCTCATACCCATTCGCCTTTCCGACTAACAGTCATCTCTGCATTTTCTCTATTATAATACAAAACTGCCGGCAGGCAAAGAAGAATTTCCCCTTTGCCTGCCGGCACTCATTTCACAAATGAAATGGATCAAAAGGCATCGGATCAAAGCTTATGATTTCTTTGCCGCATCTGCTTTGGCAGATTTGCCTTTTTCCCGCTCCGCCTTTTCTTCCTCAGCCTTGTCCTGCATGCTGCAAACCTTATAGGATAAGCGCATCAGGCTCTCGGAAAGGTGTACGTTCTCCACCACCACGTCATCCGGCACGACCAGATCCGTATGGGCGAAATTCCAGATCGCCTTGATCCCGGCGCTCACAAGACGGTCGGCAATCTCCGGCGCCTTTGTCTTCGGTATCGTTAAAGCTGCAATCTGAACGTCATTATCCCTCACAAACTGCTCCAGATCATCCACACTTCTGATCTCAATTCCTCTCACAACAAGCCCGATGAGACGCGGATTGATATCGAACATTCCCTTGATTAAGAAGCCCCGCTTCTCAAAATTCGCATAATTGGCAATTGCCTGTCCCAAATTACCCGCACCGATAATTACGATGTTATGCTGTCTGTCGATCCCGAGGATCTTCGCAATTTCCGTATACAGATACTTTACATTATATCCATAACCCTGCTGGCCAAATCCTCCAAAATTATTCAGATCCTGGCGGATCTGAGAAGCAGTCACCTTCATACGGACGCTTAAGTCATTGGAGGAAATTCTCTCCACCCCGTCCTCCATCAGCTCTCCAAGATACCGGTAATATCTTGGCAGCCTCGCAATCACTGCTTTTGATATCTCTTTTTCTGCCACATCTTCACCTTCTTCAATAGTTTGTTTACTTATTTTCTTTCCATCTGCACTCCAAATTCATAGAATGAACGCAGAGCGATATCGGTCTTTTGCATTTCGTTAAACTAACTACTATTATACAGGCATGACAAAATAATGTCAAACAGGTTTTATTTTTCTCACATTTTCGTCATTCCCACGCCGCCTGTACACAGGAACAGTTCAGCCTTCACTTCCGGCTGCCGCTGTCCGGCCCGAGCTTTCGTTTCCCGGATCTTTCCTGTGACTTTGCAGGGCATTAGCAGTTCTTAATGCGCAGAATTTTTCGTTCAGGGGAAATCCCCACCTGTCTGAGCGAGGCTGCTGAAAAAGTCCCTCTCTTTTATGCTTTTATGGTATACTAAAGAAAGATGAGGGAAAGAGGTTTTTTTATGTTAAACGAGAATAAACAAATGAGTTTTACCTACTA